>NZ_JBHXFI010000041.1:0-74250 GCF_042724075.1 Streptomyces sp. NPDC127097
CCTAAACCCACCCCCCCCCCCCCCCTCAGACCTCCCGGGCAAAAACCCCGCTGGGGGGGCCCCCCGGGGGGGGGGCCGCCGGGTCGGCGGTACCGCCACACCGCCCCCCACCGCTGTCGTCACTAAGGTCCGCAGGCCCAACCCCTGACGTTCGATGGTGTGTTGACGTTGATATCAGGCACCGGCATGCGGGTCACCAGGGCACCCCTCCCGCTCACCAGGGCACCTCTCCCTCGTCGTCGAAGAAGCTGCCGGTCGGGCCGTCGTCGGGCAGGGTCGCGAGTCGCAGCGCGATCGCCGCGCCCTGTTCCGGGGTGCGGAAGCCGCGGAAGCCGTTGAGGTCGGTCGCGCAGTAGCCGGGGCAGGCGGCGTTGATCAGGATGTTCGTGTCGCCGAGTTCCTTGGCGTACTGGACGGTGACGGCGTTGAGGAAGGTCTTCGACGGTGCGTACGCGCCCGAGATCGGGCCGGTGTCGGTGCCGGGAGTGGTCTGCCGGGTGAGGGAGCCGACGCCGCTGGACATGTTCACGATCCGTGGGGACGACGAGCGGCGCAGCAACGGCAGCATCGCGTTGGTGACGCGGATGACGCCGATCACGTTGGTCTCCACGGCCGCCCGCACCGTCGTCACATCGACCGTGGTGGGCAGCTGCGCCGGATCGCCGGTGATGCCGGCGTTGTTGACCAGCACGTCGAGTCGTCCGGCGCTCTCCTCGATCAGCCCGGCGGCGTCGGCCACGCTCGCGTCGTCGGTCACGTCGAGCGGTACGCCGAACGCGTCGACACCGCCCGCCCGCAGCTTCGCCACGGCGGTCTCGCGCCGCTCCGCGTCCCGGGCGCCGACCCCGATCCGCCAGCCCAAGGTGCCCAGACCGGCCGCGATCTCGTACCCAATTCCCTTGTTCGCGCCGGTCACCAGCGCGATGGTCTGTTCGCTCATACGGCGATCCTGTCCGGGCCTGGCGGCAACTGGCCAACACCGATCGGGTGGGCAGCGATACCGCGTGGGTATCGATCCAGGTGGCAGCAGTACCCTGACGGCGTGGAGACAAGAGAGCTGCGGTACTTCGTCGCCGTCGCCGAGGAGCTGCACTTCGGGCGGGCCGCGCAGCGGCTCGGGATCGCGCAGCCTCCGCTGTCGCGGGCGATCCACCAGCTCGAACGGCGGCTCGGAGCGGCGCTGCTGGAGCGCACCAGCCGCGCGGTCACCCTGACGGCGGCCGGGGCGGTGCTCCTGCGGGAGGCCAGGGCGGCGCTCGATGCGGTCGAGGCCGCCGAACGCCGCACCCGCCGCGCTGCGCTCGCCGCGACCGGCCGGCCCGGCGTGGTCCTGGCCACGAAGGCCGGCGCGTCCAGCGACCTGCTGGCGGAGCTTCTCGCCGTCTACGCCGCCGAACCCGATGCGGAAACCGTCGATCTGCTCCTGTGCGGCATCGGCGAACAGGAACGCATGCTGCGCGACGGCCGGGCCGACGTGGCTCTGCTGCATCTGCCGTTCGACGGAATTGCCGGCTTCGACACCGAAGAGCTCTGCACGGAGCGACAGGTGGTGATTCTGCCGGCCGGGCACCCCCTCGCCGGCCGGGCCCAGGTGCGGACGGCCGACGTCACCGGGCTGCCCGACCTGCCGTTGCCGCGCTGGCCCGGCCGCGACGGCACCTACCCGGACGGTCCCGGTCCGCAGGCCCGGGACCATGCGCAGTTGTTCCAGCTGATCGCGCTCGGCCGTACTTGCTGGATCGCACCGGAGTCGTGCCGGACCCAACTGCGCGAGGATCTCGCCGCCGTGCCCGTGCTGGACGCGCCGCCGGTCACGACAGTGATCGCCTGGCCGCCGCACAGCCGGTCCCGCGCCGTCGCGGGGCTCGTCCGGGCGGCGACCGCCCGTGCGCACGTCACGGTTGTGTAATACAGCGATCCGGGCATCAACGTGCCGGGCGCTGACGGCATCTCACCTCGCGGCAAACAAGAGGAGTTGAAGATGCTGCACAAGCGTTTACGTCTGATCGCCGTGCCGGTCGCGGCCGTCGCCCTGCCTCTGACCGTCGCCGGTTTCCCGGCCCATGCGGCCGGCGCGGCACCGTCCGGCAAGGCGGCCGCGACGACGGCCCCGTGCCTGGCCGATGCCACCACGCTGATCGGCGACCTCGACGGCGACGGGCGCCGGGACAAGATCAGCAACCCCAGCCTCACCGGTACCAAGATGACGGTCCAGTGGGGGACCGCGAACGGCTCCTTCGGCACCAAGCACGCCGTCAGCGCCCTTCTCGGCGCGAAGAAGGGGGAGGTCGCGACCGCCGCGGTCGCCGACTTCCAGCGGGACGGCAAACTGGACATGGTCGTCAACCTCGTCACGCCGGCCGACGGGGACGACCCCTCGACGGCGCGGGTCGCGGAGTACCGCCCCGGGCCGCTCAAGCGGTCGAATCTGAGCTCCGCCAAGGCCCGGCACTCCGACATCGGTGACCACGGTGAGGCGCAGCAGCTGCGGATCGCCCACTACGGCGGCGACGCGTACCCGGACCTCGCGATCCTCAACAACTCCGGTGACGGGGGGCTGGACCGGGATGTGCGCCTGACGAAGCCGGGCAGCGGTCCGATGAGCTATGACTACGAACTCCAGGTGAAGTACGGCGAGTTCGGGACCACGCCGGAGCCGCCGTCCATGCCCGCCGACGGCTGGAAGCACTTCTACAAGCCCTGCTCCTGACCGCGACTGGGCGCCGACGGTCCTCCGGATACCGGACCGCAGACGGCTGACCGCAGGCCGCGCTGAGCCGGACCGGCCGCTCTCCTCGATCACGAGGAGAGCGGCTCCTTCTTCACGCGCCTACGGGGCTGCGGTTCCCTGCCCCCGCGGTCCGCCCGTGAGGTAGCGGGTGACCATGGTGACCAGCTCGTTCTCCAAGCGGGCGGGGTCCAGAGGGTCGGGCGCCGCGATGAGTTGGTGGACGAGGAGTTCGACCGTGGAGACGACGAGCCGCGCGGCGACGTACAGGTCGTCGACCCGGCTCTCCGGATGGTTCTCGATCAGCTCGCGGACATGGGCGGTGCGCGACTGCTGGTAGCGGGACGTCTTCTCCAGCAACTCCGGGGAGCGGGGCGCCTGTTCCATCATGACGCGGAGGAGCTGCGGGTCGTCCAGGTGGTTCGCGATCGAGAGACGCACATAACCACGGATGACTTCTTCGAGAGGGCGGAGCGGCCCCTCGTCCGGTTGGCACGCGGTGGCGGCCATTCCCGCGTCCAGATGCCGGGTCAGCAGCTCCACCAGGATCGCGTCCTTGTTCGGGTAGTACTGGTACAGCGAGCCGATGGAGATCCGTGCCTGCTCGGCGATCCGGTTGGTGGTCCCGGCGGCATAGCCGTACTCCGCGAAAACGTGAGCAGCGGCCGCGAGAATCCGCTGCCGGGTGAGCTCGGCCCGAGCCTGACGGGGCTGTTTACGTGGCCGGAGTCCGCCGCGTCCCGACGTCATGGAACCTCCTTGACAGCGCTGCGAATGCGAGTAGCGCAAGACCTGAGCAATTGCTCACAATAGTGTCATGACCTGCGGCGAAGCGGTACGCCGTGCTCCGCTGCGCGGTCGCCCTGCCCGTCCTTGTGATCCGGAAAGGAGCCCCCGTGACGCAGACCGGCACACGCCCCCGGCGGGTCTCGCCCGCCGATGTCCGTGCCCGGCTCGGTGAGCCCGAGGAGATGATCAAAGCCAAGATCCTCGACCGTATAGATGAGCACTTCCACCGCTTCATCGCCCACTCCCCCTTCCTGACGATGGCCACGGCGGACGCGGCGGGCCGCGCCGACTGCTCGCCCCGCGGCGACTATCCGGGGTTCGTGAAGGTCCTGGACGCGCACACGCTCGCCATCCCCGACCGGCCCGGCAACAAGATCGCCGACTCCTTCCGCAACCTCGCCGAGAACGACGGGATAGGGCTGGTCTTCCTGATCCCCGGGCTGCCCGAGATGCTCCGCGTCAACGGCCGCGCCTACCCCACCGACGAACCCGACGTACTCGCCCGGATGCGGACCGAGGCACGCGAGCCGGAGCTCGCCCTCGTCGTGGAGGTCGCCGAGGTGTACTTCCACTGCGGGCGGGCGCTCCTCCGTTCCCGGCTCTGGGACCCCGCGAGTCAGGCCCTGGCCGACGAGATCCCGTCGCCCGGCGAGATGGTCACGGCTCAGGCCGGTCTCGACATCTCCCCGGCCGTCATCGACAGCGCCCTCGACGAGGCATACCGCAAGCTCTACTGACCCCGACGACCGGCCTGCCCCCACCATCCGGTCTGCCCCCACCACCCCGGCCTGCAACAGGACTTCCCCTAGGACGTGCCATGCAACAAACCGTCGTCGACCGCATCGACCCGGTCGCCGAAGACACCGTCGCCCTCCTCCTGCGCGCCACCACGGGGCCGCTCGCTCCCTGGGAGCCCGGAGCCCATATCGACCTGGCGCTGCCGAACTGGCTCACCCGGCAGTACTCGCTGTGCGGCGAGCCGGCCGACCGGGAGTCCTACCGCGTCGCCGTACGCCACGAACGCCTCAGCCGGGGCGGCTCGGAGTATGTCCACCGGTTCCTGCGCAGGGGCCGCACCCTTGAGGTGTCCCTCCCGCGCAACCACTTCCCGCTTGTCCCCGCGCCCGGCTACCTCTTCCTCGCGGGCGGCATCGGTATCACCGCCGTCCTGCCGATGCTGCGCGCGGCGGCCGGGGCAGGCGTCCCGGCCTCCCTCGTGTACGTGGGGCGGTCGGCCGCGACCATGCCGTTCGCCGAGGAACTGCGGGCCTCATACGGCGAGCGGGTCCGGATCGTCGCCACCGAGAAGCAGGGCAGGCCGGACCTCGCGGCCCTGTCAGCGGGGCTTGCCTCCGGTGCGCTGGTCTACTGCTGCGGACCCGCCTCGATGCTCGCCGCGGCGGAGGTCGCGTTTCCGGCCGAACGGCTGCGCGCGGAACGGTTCCGCCCGGTGCCCAGGACGTTCGGCCCCACAACGGAGTTCGAGGCGGTGTGCGCGCGGTCGGCGCGTACGGTCCGGGTGCCGGCCGACGAGACCCTGCTCGACGCCCTGGCACACGCCGGGCACCCGCTCCCGTCGGGATGCCGGGAGGGCGTCTGCGGAAGCTGCGAACTCACCGTCCTCGACGGCGAACCCGAGCACCGCGACGACATCGGTGCCCGTGCGGGCCGGATGTACGCCTGCGTCTCCCGCGCCCTGACCCCGCGCCTCGTCCTGGACCTCTGACGGGACGAGCACCGGAACGCCCGTTGGGGCACATGGTTGTGTGCGGACCGTGATGCCGAGGTCCGCCGGCGATACCGACTGAGTGCATCGCGACGCCGCACGGGCCGCTGCACAGCCGCGGGTGGTACCACGGGCGTACGACGTACTCACGGGTTCCTCGCAGCCTGCGAGCCTCTTCCGACACGGAGCGTTCCTGACCCGAGCGCTTGGGGGGTTGCACGATGGCCGAGCGCCGCTCGGGGCACCGGCTCGCCGCACTCGACGGGCTGCGGCTGCTGGCCGCGCTGATGGTGGTCTTCTACCACTACGTCGCCCTCGCCCGGCCGTGGGGCCGGGCCACGGACACGCTCTTCCCCGCCGCACACCAGGTGGCCCAGTACGGGTGGCTCGGGGTGGAGGTCTTCTTCCTGATCAGCGGCTTCGTCATCTGCCGGAGCGTGTGGGGCCGCACGGTGGGGGAGTTCGCCGTCTCCCGGGTCGCGCGGCTGTTCCCCGCCTATTGGGCCGGCATCCTGCTCACCGTGGTGGTCGTCAAGACCTGGCCGGAGGTCGCCGCACTGCGCGGCTGGGACACCGTGATCACCAACCTGACCATGCTCCAGGGCGGGAACGACACCCCCGACGTCGATCCGGTGTACTGGACGCTCTTCGTGGAGCTCAAGTTCTACCTGATCACGGCTGTGGTCATGCTGTTCGGCGTCACCTATCGCAACCTCCTGATCCTGTGCGGGGTGTGGACCGCGGCCGCCGCCCTCGCGCCGGTCCTGAAGACCCCCTTGATCACCGAGTTCGCGATGCCGCAGTACGCACCGTTCTTCATCGCGGGCATCGCCTTCTCCCTCATGTGCCGCCACCGGCCCAACGCGGTCCTGTGGGCGGTCGTGATCCTGCAACTGCTGCTCGCCCAGCGCTATATCGACGACCGGCTGGCCGTCAATCTCGGCGCGGCAGCCGCGGGCGCCCTGCCCACCTGGCCGGCCCGCCTCGTCATCGTGGCCGCCTTCGCCCTCATCGGCGCTATCGCGCTCGGCGCCTGCGACCGGATCCAGGGGAGGTGGCTCACCACCGCGGGAGCGCTCACCTACCCCCTCTACCTGATCCACCTCAATATCGGCATGACCCTCATCCATCACTTCCGGGGACGCGTCCCCGCCCCGGCCCTGGTGGCCGCGGTGACCGCGCTCATGGTGGCCCTCGCCTGGCTCATCCACCGCTTCGTCGAACGTCCCCTGGGAAGGTGGCTCCGCACCACCATGCGCCGGGGCATCGACGATGTCCGCCGGCATGTCCCACCGCACCGCAGGCCCGGCCGGCGTTCCACGCCGCATCCGCTCAGGGTGTCCGACACGGTGCAGAACGAGCGGACGAAGCCCCCCGCCCGCACCTACGAGTCGGCCAGGGTGCCACCCGGCTGACCCGGCCCGAGGGCCGGACCGAGCAGGATGCCGACCAGGTGGCGCGAGGATCGGCCGATCCGCTGTCGGTTGAGGCCCCGCCTGGTCGCCCGCTCGCCCGGCCGGCTGCTGCGGGGGCGCTGAGCACGCCCACCCGCAGCAGCCGAAGCCCTCAGGCCCGTCCCCGCCTCAGCTGTTCATCGACCGGCCGAAGAACTCCAGGGCGGCGATGGCTACTTGCTTGTCCTCCGCGACGCCGTATGCGGAGCGCAGCACCAGCCGTACGGTCGTCGCGTTCCGTACCGCCACATCGATTCTCTGCACCCCGCCGTCATTGATCCGGGCGTGCGAGAGGTGCCGCTTGCCCGCGGAGTCGGTCACGATCAGATCGAACTCGTGCGGACGGGCCGGGTCCGCGGCCTGCGGGGTGCGTGCGGAGGCGCCGGGCGTGATCAGGATGTTGAGCAGATCGGTGGGCTGGCCGAAGGCGGCCTCCACGTACTGGCCGCCCGAGTTGCCCGCATAGCCGGTGCCCCACCAGGTGTTGGAGTAGCCGTCGAAGGCGAGCTTCGCGTCGTGGCCGGGGCCGGAGTGCGACGCCTTCCAGGTGGTGGCGGGCACCGGGACGCGCTTGGCGAAGCGGTCCTGCACGGCCTGCGCGGCCGGCGGTCCGCCGATGATCCCGCCGACCACGACGCCCGCGATCACCGCCGCCACCACCGCCCGGGCGATCCACTTGGCGCGGCCGCGGTCCAGGCGCGGCCGCTGCCCGGCGTACGGGCCTTCGGCGGTCTCGCGGGTGGGCTCGACGAGGGGGATGGCGCAGCTCCGGCAGAAGTGCCGGCCCGGCGCGTTGAGCACTCCGCAGCTCCGGCACGGTGCGCCGTTCTCGGGCGGGGGAGCCGCTTCCGGAGTACGGACCCGGGGCCGGGCCGCGTCCGGACGGCCGGGCAGCACGCTGCCGGGCGCCTCGGGGGCCGGCGTGGCGGAGGCGCCCGGTACGGGGACGAGGAGGGCGCGGATTCCGGTTTCGGAGATGCCTTGTTCACCGGTGGGGTGGGGGGCGGCCGGGCCGGGCCGGCCTTCCCCGCTGTCGTGGCCGGCTTGCCCCGTCTGACCGGCGTGACCCGTCTGACCGGCCTGACCACCCCGGCTGTCCCCGCCGTCCGCGCCGGACCGGGACCCGCCCGTGTCTGCTTGGTGCGGGGCGGCGGACGGGAGCGGGGTGGTCGGTTCGCCGCTGGCGTCCGGCTTCGGGGCGGCGGCCGGGCCGGTGCCGCCGGTGTGCCCGGTGGCGGGCGCGGGTGCCGGAGCGGCAGCGGGGGGTGTCGTGGGAGGCGTGGTGCCGGCGGGCCGGCCGGTGGGGGCCGGGGTGCCCGTGCCGTCGGCGGCGGCCGGGACGTTCGGGGCGGGGGTTCCGGGCGCCGGAGGGGCCGCGGCGGCCGGATGCCCCCGGTCCGCCGTGGACGCCGGCCGGTCCCAGCGCAGGAAGGCTCCGCAGGAGTCGCAGAAGGACTGGTCCGTCTGGGGTGCGGGGGAGCCGCAGTCGGGGCAGGTGGTGTGGTCGCTGGGCATGGTCAGGTTCCTTCAGGGGTGGGCAGGTGGGTCACCTCGGCCGCGAAGGGGAGGTGTGCGGGACAGGCCGCTGCGACGACGGCGTGCAGACGGTGCGGGTCGACGGCGGCGGGGTCGCGGACCCGCAGGGTCACCCGCAGGCCGGGGTGCGGCGAGCCCGGGAAGGCACCGAGAGGCCGTGCGGACCAGGTCGCGCCGCCGCTCTCGATGATCTCCGGGCGTACTCCGAAGGCCAGCTGGACGGCGTCCGACAGGCCGCGCCGGGTGCCGCGTACCCGGTGCAGCGAGACGGCCGTGGCCACCGCGCGGCGGCGGGTGGCCAGCGGTTCCGTCCCGTCGAGTTCGGTGCCGACCCAGGTGGTCAGCCAGTCGACGAAGTCCTCGGGGGCGAGCGCGGGCGTGAAGTAGCTCTCCAGGCAGTCCAGGACGTTGAAGAGGGGGGCGAGGACGACATCGAGGCCCTCGACGAAGCGCTGGGCGAAGTCGTCGTCGGCGTAGACGGCGGGGAGTTGCCCGCCCAGTGGATGCGGGGACGTCATCCCCGCCGTGGTGCCCCTCATCGGGCCTCGATCACGCGGACGCGGTGGTCGAAGGGGAACAGGAGAGCGGAGCGGGCGAGTTCGATGCGGTCGGTGGCGTCGCCGCGGCGGCCGGTGAGCGGGTCGGCGGGGTGCAGCAGGACCTCGTCGACGAGTTCCACACCCGGGACGCGCTGAAGGGCCGCGAAGATCTCCCCGGAGCGCAGCGGGCGGCCGAAGGGCCAGCCGTCGCCGTGGGCGCCGCCGGTCAGCGGGTCGAGATAGGCGTAGAGCGCGTCCAGGGCCTCGGCGCGTACGCGGTCGGCCCGCGCCGCCCGGAAGGAGTGCAGCGTGGCGACGACCGTGACGCCTTGGTAGAAGGGCGGGCCGACCGCGAGGCGGGTGCCCACCGGGCGGCGCTCGTCGAGGAACTGGGTGACCCGGCCCAGGAGTTCCTTCCCCGGCACCAGCTGCTCGAAGCGGAGCCGGCCGCCGCGGTCGGGGACGGCCTGCGGGACGACCAGGACCCGGACGGCGTTCTCGCCGGTCCGGCCCGTCTGGCCGGCCTCGGGAGCCTGCGCGCTCGCGGCGGCCGTCGTGGGCTCGGCCGGATCGACCGCGAGACAGGCGATCCGGGCGGCCTCGGGGGCCGCCCGCCGGGCCAGTTCCTCGTAGTCGCGGGCCGTCACGGCCCGCTCCTGCGCGCGCAGCGTGATCGGCGCGCGGACCTTCGCCTCCTGCACCGTCTCGCCGTCGACCCCGCCGCGCGCCGCCTCCCGGTTCTCCACCCGCGCCACGTACGGGATGGAGCTGCGCAGCGCCTGGATCGCACCGCGCGCCACATTGCCGGTCCGGCCGCCGCCGGTGCGGTAGGACGGGACCCGGATCACCGAGCCCTTGGCAGGTACGGCCCCGAACTGCCGTATGGAACCGTCCGGTTCGCGTACCGAAGGGCCGAAGGCGATCTCGCCGGTGGCCTCCTCCAGCGTGATGTGCCGGTCGTGCGGGCCGGAGGCCGCGAAGTCGGACACGACCTGCCACTCCTGCCAGCCGTCACCGTCCGAGACCTCCAGCCGCAGCGGCGGGCGGTCGGCGACGACGGGGGCGTGGACCAGGCGCATCCGCTGGCCGGGCACGCCCGTGGACTCGCCGAGCAGCTCGTCCTGCACCACGACGGCGTGCGCCGCCGTCGTCGTGCCCCCGATGGTGAACGCGGAGGCGGACCGTACGGTCGGTGAGGCGCTGTAGAACGGCTGGCCGGGCGCGGCTTCGACGACCCGGCAGCGCAGCCACGCGGCATCCGTCCGGCCGACGCGGGTACCGGTGTGCCCGGCGGGGATGAGCAGGACGACCTCGCCGGGCCGGTTGAGGCCGCCGGTGGAGTCCTCCGCGACCTCGCACTCCGTCCATCCGTCGGCCGTCCATGCCTCCCAGAGCAGCGGCGGCTGACGCGGGTCGACGCCGACCCCGTCCACCCGGCTGTCCAGCTGCAATACGGCCGCGCAGCGCGGCACCGCCGCCGACAGCCCGAACAGGAGGGTGTCGCCCGGCTGCGGGGCCGCCGAGAAGACGGACACATCGTTGCCGCCGAAGATGTCCTGGCCACAGTCCTCGGGGGTGGTCCCGACCTCCTGCCGCAGTACGGCGGCCAGTTCGCAGGGCACGACGGTCAGATCGTCCTCGGTGGCGAAGACCACCGCCTCCTCGGTCTCGGTCCGGCCGGTGGCCACCTCCGTCCCCGCGGGCAGCACGACCGGCTCGGGCTGCGGGGCGGAGAGCCAGAAGGTGACATCGGCGCGGGCGGCGGAGGGCGGGAAGAGGGTGACGCCCAGCAGGTCGAGAAAGGCCAGATGGTTCTTCTCCGGCACCCGGTTGAGCCGGTAGACGATCTGGTCGGCCATGTGCGCGACGGCCTCGATGAGGGTCACGCCCGGGTCCGAGACATTGTGGTCGGTCCACTCGGGGCAGCGCTGCTGGATATAGCGCTTGGCGTCGTCGACGAACTGCTGAAAGCGGCGGTCGTCGAGATGGGGTGCGGGCAGGGCCATCAGGCTTCGCTTTCGGTGGACGGTGACTCCGTGGACGGGATCACGTAGAAGGGGAAGACGAGGCTGCGCGGATTGTTGGTGCCGCGCACGCTGTAGCGCACATCGATGAACAGCACGGACGGCTCGTCGGGCGCCGGGGTCACCTCGACGTCCTGGACCTCGATGCGCGGCTCCCAGCGGTCGAGCGAGTACCGCACCTCGTAGCGGATACGGCCGGCCGTCGCCTCGTTGACCGGCGCGAAGACCATGTCGTGCACGGCACAGCCGAATTCCGGCCGCATCGGCCGCTCGCCGGGCGCGGTGGCCAGGACGAGCCGGATGGACTCCTCGATCTCCCGCTCCCGGCGGGCCAGTGCGATCCCGCCGCCCGCGTCGGTGCGCAGCGGGAAGGTCCAGCCCGCACCGACGAACTGTTCACTCATGTCCGGTGCCCCCCTTGAGACGCATGTCCCTCAACTTCCTCCCACTTCCTCAAGCCCCTAGAACGGGATGCCGTTGCGCAGGACGGCCGGTGCGTTCAGCGTGACCGTGGCCGGCGAGTTGATGGCCGCCGCGGCACCCGCGTTGACGGCCACCGCGCCGACCGCGCTGACGGAGACCGCGCCGACCGAGTTGACGGCCACCGCGCCGGCCGACTTGAGGCTGATGGCGCCGGTCGCGTTGATGTCCGCCACGGCGCCCGCCGCGACACCGAACTTCGCGCCCGCCTTGATGTCGACCGCCCCGCCGGCGCTCATCGTCAGCGAGCCGCCCGCGATCAGCGACAGGTTGCCGCCCGCCTTGATGCTCACGTTCCGGGTCCCGGTGATGGAGACGGAACCGTCGCTGCGGATGGTGACCTGGGTGCGCGTCTCGTCCATGTGGACGGTGAGCCTGCCGTTGCCGGTCTGGAGCCGGATGCCGCTCTTCATCCGGGACTTGGCGTCGACGAGCTCCACGGTGTGACCGCTGCGCGAGGCGAGGGAGCGCCAGTTGATCCGGCCGCTGGTCGGATCCACCGGCTGGAGCCCGTCCGTGTTGGGCGTCGGCTTGTCGCGGCCGTTGTACAGCCCGGCGAGGACGTACGGATGCTCCAGCGAGCCGCGGTCGAAGGCGCACAGCACCTCGTCGCCGACCTCCGGCAGGATCAGTCCGCCGCCCCGCACCCCGCCCAGCTGCGCGACCCGGCACCAGTCGCTCTCGTAGGTGTCCGACAGCCAGGGGAAGCGCAGCCTGACCCGGCCCAGCTTCAGCGGGTCCTTGGCATTGCTGACCAGCGCCATGGCCACGCCCGGCATGGGCGGCGCGGCGTCCGCACCGCCGGACGCGAGCCCGTACAGCGAACGGAACTGCCGCCCCGAGACGGTCAGCCAGGTGGTGAACTGCCGCCCGGACTCGAAGACATGGCGGACGCCGGTGGCCGTGTACTTCCCCTCGAAGGGGAAACCCGCGCCCTTCAGCGCGACGGGCTGCCCCGGCTTCAGCTTCGGATTCCCGGTGACCGCCACCTCCAGCTCCGCGAACGAGCCCGCCACATCGTCGGCGAGGGCACGCGCGGCATGGGTGACCTGGGCCTGGGTGGTGAACGGCGTGTCGGTCGCGGTCAGTTCGGCCTTCCCGAACGGCTTGCTGAGCGCCGAGGGGGCGATGTCCGCCACGATGTCCTTGCTCGTGGTGGCCGGGGACTGGGCGGACAGCGCACGCTTGGCCCGCATGTCCCAGCCGCGCGCGCCCGCCTTGTCGACCTGCCCGGCGGCGGTGACCGCGATCCGGCTGTGCAGCGCGTTGTGGCCGAACTCCAGGACGTACGGGCTCTGCGCGGCCGGTGTGCTGTCGGCGGGCGCGGACGCCGCCGGGGTGAGCTTGCCGAACTGGAGCTTGCCCTGCGGGTCGAAGGAGAGATGGACGTCGTTCTCCTGGGCGAGGCGGGTCAGGAAGTCCCAGTCGGTGATATTCGGCTGGGTGGCCAGCTCGTAGACGGTGCGGGTGGCCTCCACCTTGCCGAGGGAGAGCTTGTTGAGGCCGGCGATCCGGCGCACGATGTCGCTCGCGGTCATATTGGGGTAGCCCGCGACGCGGCGATTGCGCAGCAGCCGGTGCCCCGGGTCATAGCCCCGCACGACCAGGTACTTGCCGCTGGCGTCCGCGTCCACTTCGAGAGCGGTGACCTCGCCGGTGACCATGGGCGTGCCGCGCTGCCCGTCCGTGAAGGGCGACAGCACCGCCTTCGCGCCCACCTTGATCTGCGGGAACGTCTTGAGGATGTCCGACCCCGAGTCACTGAAGGTGAGCTCGAAGGCGGACGGCACATTGACGCTCGCATCCACCCAGCCCGCGATGAGCAGGGCGGCGAGCTTGTCGGGCAGCGGCGAGCCGCCGATCACGGCATGCAGGACGCTGGTGTACGTCTTCTCACTCATCGGATGCTCTCGCTGGTCATCGGGCGGTTTCGTGGGCAGGGGGACGGTGCGCCGAAGGGCTTCGGCTGCCGTCTTCGGGAGGGTCTTCGTCGGCGGCGGGCAGCAGCAGCTCGGTGCCCGGCCGCAGCCGCATCGGGTCGTCGATCTCGTTGGCCTCCGCGATCAGCCGCCAGCGGGTCGCGTCCCCGTACTCCCGCCAGGCAAGCGACGCGAGCGAGTCCCCGGCGACCGTGCGGTGGATACGGCGTGCGGACAGCGCGCCGGAGGTGGGGTTCTGCCCCTTGGTGGGCATGGCCACCTCGGTCAGGGACAGCGTGCAGGTGGCGCGGATCGGTTCGCCGGTCGGGTTGAAGAGGGTGTACGTGGCGCTGACGCTCGTCACATACGCCACGAACTGCACCGTGTTGAACGACCCCCACGAAAACCGCACCCAAGGCGGCGAAGGGCGCTTGGAGTTGACGCTCTGCGCCGTCACCTCGCAGCAGGACAGCAGCAGCTCGATCTGCTTCTGCACCTTCCCGGAATTCGGGGTGCCGGAGGCGTCCAGGAACACCTCCAGCTGGAGCGTGGCGGGCCGGGTGCCGGTGAACTTGGGCGGCGCGCCCCGCATATAGGCGACCGCTGCCTGGGTGTGCCACTCCGCCTCCCGCCCGAGCTGCAACTGGGTCGGATTGAACTGGAACTCCACCTCACCGATGCGCCCGCCGATGGAACCGCCGAGGTCGGTGGGCGGCTGATGGATCGCGAGGGCGGCCCGTACGAGGCTCGCGCCCGCCTTCCCGCCGGTCGGTGCGGCCACCTCAGGCACCTCCCGCGTCGGTGAACCCGTGGTGCGCGATCTCCAGCGTCTCGGTCGCCACCCCCGGGCTGGCCGGGTCCAGGCTCGGCCCCTGCCAGCGCACCGGAAGCACCTCCACCAGCCCCCACTGCGCGACGATCGAGCCGTCGGCGCGCAGCGCGGCGATCTGCGCGGTGGGCCGGCTGATGCCGGTGGCGAGCGACGAGATCCACGCGGCCACCCGCGAGGTGTCGGCGGTGAGCGGGCGGGTCAGCCGGATCGTGGAGAACGTCACGCGGGTGGGCAACTGCCAGACGAAGCCGTTGTTGCCGCCCTCCTGCCGCTGCTCCACCTCCACCTCGGAGGCCAGGCCGTCACAGCCGTTGAACAGGCCGAGGTCCTGGCCGTCGATGGTCAGCTTGAAGAAGACGGTGGAACCGGGGTCCTGGGCCTGAGGCATGGTCGGTGGTTCTTTCGGGTGAGGTGGCGGTGGTCGGGCTGGAGGGGGGTGGGGGTCGGGCCGGGGGTCGGCATGGGGGCTGGACGGGGGCGGGATTCGGGTCGGGACGGGGATGGGGCCGGGTGTGCGGGGTCAGCGGCCGTCGCGCAGTCGGCCGATGCGTTCGCGATCCCCGCGCAACTCGGCTCGGAGCAGCCGCGAGAGCGGCGTCACCAGCCGCCGGGCGAGGGCGTCGAGGGCGGCGGGGTCGGTGGGGGTGGTGGGTTCGGTGGAGGTGGTTGGGGTGCTTTTCGAGGTGGCTTCTGTGGGGGTGTTAGGGGTGTTGGGGGTGTTGGGGGTGTTGGGGGTGCGTTGGATGGGGCGGGAGGTTGTTGGCGAGGTGGGGCTGGGGGGTGTGGCTGGTGTGGCTGACCGTTGGCGTGTGGGTGGGGTGGGTGAGGTGAGCGGCTGGGGGGCCGGGGTGGGGGTCGGCGCCGGGGTTCCGGGAGCGGTGGGTGCGCGCTGCACTACGGGCATGGCGGGGGCGGCGGGGGCCGTGCGGACCGTGCGAGACGGAGTGAGTGAGGGGCTCGGGGGCCGTGCGGAGGCCGGGGCACCGGGGGCGGTGGGCGCGGGCTGCACCATGGGCATGCCGAGGGCGGCGGGCGCGGTGCGGACCGTGCGTGCGGGGCTCGGTGTCCGTGGGGGTGTCGGCGCGGATACCGGCTTCTGTAGGGCGACGGCTGGGACAGCTGCCGCTCGCCGGGACGCCGGTCCCGCTGCGCCGGCGGGGTTCTCCGGGCTCGCCGCGCTCGTCGCGGGGCGAAGGGGGATGGCGGGTGGGGCCTGCACGCTGGAGCGCTGCACCGGTGCCGGTCCGGCGGCCTCCGCCCCGTGGCCGGTGGCCCGTTGCCGGGCACCTGGATCCAGCGCACGCGCGGACGCGAGGGGCGCGCGACGGGCGATGGGAGGGCGGGGGGTGCTGGTTGTCAGTGGTTGGTTCGTCAGTGCTTGGTTCGTCGGTGCAGGGGAGTCCTGTGGGTGAGCTTGCGGCGTGCGGGGTTCGGGCGTGCGGGATTGCGGGGTACCGGAAGCCGGCGGGTGGGATTCCCGTGGGTGGGGCTGTGGCTTACGGGATTCCGGAGCATGGCGCTCTGGCGTACGGCTTTCCGGAGTGTGCGTGGTCGGCAACGGGACTACGGGGGTGGGGCGTTCGGGGCCCCTTGCGGAGCGCTGCAATGGGGTCGGGGTCGGGGTCGGGGCCGGGGTCGGGGACGGGGTCGGGGTTGATCCCGGGGTGAGGATCGGTGTTTGGGACGAGGTCGGCGTCGGGATTGTTGATTGGGCCGGCGGCGCTTGGGGTGCCGGTGTCGGTGTCCGTGTCGGCGTAGGCGTCGGTGCAGCGCCCTCGCGACGGACCGCGGTGGACTCCGTAGGTGCGCCGATCAGTGGCTTTCGCTGGATCGCGGGTGGCGAGGGCTGCCCGCGGTCCGGCGTGTGACCGTCATCGGCCGATGGCTGGGCCGGCCGGGCGTCGGCCGCAACGTCCTTGGCCGGGGTGTCGGTCTCCGCGCTCGGGAGCAGCGGAGCGCCAAGTCCCAGGCGCTGGCGGCCTGTTGCCGCGGACTTCCGCGCGGGCCGCTGGGCGGCTTGCTCCACGGCTCGCTGGACCGGCTGGCGCGTTCGGTCGCCGTCGCCCGCGGCCGGGCTCGCCGCCGGGTTCGCGGCCGGGCGCGCGGCGGGGTTCGGCGCCGCGCTCGGTGCTGCGTGATCACTGGCGCCGGCGTCCGCGTGCGGGGGCGTGCTCTTGGGCGAGGACGTACGCGAAACCGGTCGCGGGTTCGTGGCCGGGCTCGTGGCAGGGCTCGCGCCTGGTGCGGTGCCTGGAGCCGGCGGGGTCGCGTCCGTACTCGGCGCCGGGCCGGGACCCGGTACGGCGTCCGTGGCCGGGGCGGTCTTCGGCGCGCTGCTCCGGTTCGGGGCGATCGGCTTGCGTGGGCCGGCCGCCCGCCGCTGGACGACCCGGTGGGGGGTGTCAGGTCGTACAGCGGCGGGGGCCGGTGCCGCACCCTCGCTCGCCGGTTCGGCGGCAGCGGTGCGGGAGGGCGGAGAGACAGGGGGCGCCGCTTCCGGAGGCGTGGTGGCCGGCGGCGCTGCCTTTTCAGTGTGCTGGAAGGGCGTGTGGGTGGGGGAGGGGGCAGTGCCGCTGCTCCCCGCGTGCGACGAGGTGGCCGGCCGCAGCCGGCGCGGCGGCATCGCGACCTTGCCGGCCGAGGTGAGCGGGGACCGTGCGCCCACGGCCTTCCGTACGGGCCTGGCTACCGGCATGGCTGAGGGGAGGCCGGCAGACCTCGCCCCACGCGATGCGGAGCGAGCGGCCTCACCACCGCCTCCGGGCGCAGCCTCGTCACTGGGCACGGCCGTGGAACCGGGCGCGACTTCGGCACTGGGCGCGACCTCGGCACCCGGCGCGACCGTGCCACCCCTGCGCGCCCCGCCATCACCGCTGGACGACGGCTTGGCCACCGCCGACCTCTGCGCACTCCGCAGACCGCCCGACGGCATGGCAGTCGGAGCTACGGACGGCGTGGTGGACGGCGTGACGGCCGGGGAGTTGGACGGAGCGACGGACGGCCTGGCGGACGGCCCGCCCGCCGGGGCGACCGGAGCCGTGCCCGGCGATATGGCCGGCGCTGCGTTCGGCGCTGCGTTCGGCGCATCGTTCCGCGAGCTGTTCGCGGACGCGCTCTCGCCCCCCGAAGCCGGTTGACGAAGGGCGCGCGCGGCAGCCGTCGGTCTACGTTCCGCCCCCGGCGCCGCCGCCCGCTGTACGGCGGCCGGCCCCCGAGCCCCGGCGCGTGCTCCATCCCGGACTTCGGTACGCGACGCCCCCGGCGCCCCCGACGCCGCCACCCGCTGCACAGCGGCCTCACCCCGAGCCCCGGTCCGCGCCGAATCCCGGGCCTCGGTCCGCGCCGAATCCCGGGCCTCGGTCCGCGCCGAATCCCGGGCCCCGGCCCGCGCCGAATCCCGGGCCTCGGTCCGCGCCGAATCCCGGGCCTCGGTCCGCGCCGAATCCCGGCCCTCCGATCGTGCCGAACCCCGGCCCTCCGTACGCGCCGCAGTCGACGTCTCCGCCCGCGCCGCACCCCCGCCCGGAAGCCCGCCCTGCACCCCGAAACGCCCCCCGACGCCCAGCAGTCCAGCACCCTCGCTTCCGTCCGGCGCCTCATCTCCCCGCCCCGCGACCGGAAGTCGCAGGACCGGGAGCGCGAGGTCGGCGGGGCGGCCGGTGACCGGCATCAGGGCGTCGCGCAGCACGCCACCGGGGGCGGTGGCGTGGACGTCATGTCCCAGTTCCCCTCCGAAGGAGGGGTTGCGGTGCGCGCTCAGCGATGCGGCGAAGCCGGGTTCCGCGACCGGGCGCGGCGTGCCCAGGACCCGCTGGATGGGGGGCACGGCGGCCCAGCCGCCGGCGCCGCCGGCGTCCGCGTTCCCGGCAGTGGCTTCCGCAGCCGCCGCCCCGGCCTCAGGCCCTTGTGCAGGCTGCGCACCCTGGGCACCCTGCGACCTCCGCCGCCACCTGAACAACCCCATCCTCCGTCACTGCTTCCCTTCAGCCCGCTCCACCAGGGCGGCGATCTGTGACACGTACGCGCGCCGGTCGGCGTGTTCGAGGTCGAGGATGTCGTCGATGCCCCAGTGGAAGTGGTAGGCGAGATAGGCGACTTCCTCTTCGATACGCCCGGTCGCGTACGTCACGATTCCCCCAGGCGGCTCCCGGCCAGCTCCACTTCGAAGGGCTCCTCGCAGTGCGGGCAGGACACCGCGGCGCGGGTGTGCCCCTCCGCATTGATCTGCCGGTAGAAGTCCTGAAGAAAGGCCAGGTCGGAGGCGAACATGTTCTCCACCGTCCCGTCGTGCACGGATGCCAGCGTCCCGAGCCGGGTGATGACCCGGCCCAGCAGCACGACCGACAGATATGCCGGGTTCTCGCGCACCCGCACATCCCGCAGCGGGATCAGTTCGTCCCGTGCCGTCGCGAGCCGCATCGCACCGTTCCGGTGCACGGTCCCGGACTCGTCCACGAATCCGCGTGGCAGCTCGAACTCGAATTCCGTACGCAACGGCTCGCGTTGCTGTTGCGCCCCCGCCGGGCCTTCGCGCCGCATTACTCGATGACCAGCTCTTCGAAGACGATGGTGACCTGCTCGGTCAGCGCGGCGGCGTCGCCCGCCTTGACCCCGCTGGTCTCGACCTTGCTGCACCAGGCATTGCGCATGTTGTAACGCTTCACGGGGTTGTTCTGGTAGTCCATCATCATGATGGTGGCGTTCTTACGGGCCGAACCCATGTCGCCCGCGATGGACTTGTTGATCCACTCGCTGAACGCGCCGCTCTGCGTCATACCGCGGGTCACCGTGCATTCGCCGGCCTTCTTCGTGCCGGGCATCTTCTTCACGACGGGCTTGCCGTCCGCCGAGACCTGCTGGTATTCGATGACGTCCTGCTCCATGGTCAGTCCGCTGACCTCCTGAAGGTATTCGACCATCACGCCGTCGATCTGGAGGCCGAAGTTGTGTGAGGTGAGGGCATCACCGGGCTGAAGGGACAAGGTGGTTCACTCCTGTGGTGAGAAGAAAGTGGTGACGGGGAAAGGGGATGAGGAGGGGAGGGGCGCCGGGCCCGGATTCGGTGTGTGCTTACTCCTCCAGCTCCCCGCCGCCGCCCGAGAACTGGGCCAGCCGGAAGACCACGAATTCGGCGGGCTTGACCGGCGCGATGCCGATCTCGCACACGACCCGGCCCAGGTCGACGGACTCGACGGGGTTGGTCTCCGCGTCACACTTCACATAGAACGCGTCCTCGGGGCGCTGCCCGAACAGTGCGCCCGAGCGCCACTCATTCACCAGGAACGCCGAGATGTTGCGCCGGATACGGGCCCACAGTGCCGCGTCGTTCGGCTCGAACACCACCCACTGGGTGCCGATGAGAATCGACTCCTCCAGGTAGTTGAAGTAGCGCCGCACGTTCAGGTAGCGCCAGGCCGGGTCGGAGGCCATGGTCCGCGCGCCCCAGACCCGGATGCCGCGGCCGGGGAAGGCCCGGATGCAGTTCACGCCGACCGGGTTGAGCAGATCCTGCTCGCCGCGGGTGATTTGGAGCTCCAGGTCGACGGCGCCGCGGACGATCTCGTTGGCCGGGGCCTTGTGGACGCCGCGCTCGGAGTCGTTACGGGCCCACACACCGGCCATGTGGCCCGACGGCGGGATGGTGCGGGTCTGGCCGGTGGCCGGGTCGAACGCCTTGATCCACGGGTAGTAGAGCGCGGCGTAGCGGGAGTCGTAGCCCGCGATCTCCTGGCGCCACTTACGGATGTCGCGGGCGTTGAGGGCCGGCGGCGGGTCCAGGACCGCCATCCGGTCACCCATCAGCTCGCAGTGGGCGATCAGGCCCAGCTGGACGGCCTTGACCTGCTCCAGGTCGATCAGGCCCTGCTGGTAGGCGGCCATCAGGTCGGGCACGGCCACCATGTTGACCTCGTCGAGCGCCTCCAGGCCGCCGAAGCCGGTGCGGTCGGCGGAGTCGCCGATGAACTGGCCGGAGGCGAGCCGCTCGACCGTGCCGTTCCCGGCGGGCGCCGCGGGCGCGGCGGTGGGCGGAGCCAGCGTGACCTGCTGCGCGTCCGGCTTCGTCAGCTGCGCGGCCGGGGCGGCCTCCTCGATGACGATCGTCTTGGAACGCTGCTTCACCTGCGTGACGACATAGTTCCGCGAGCTCTTCTTCGCGCTGACGTCGAAGCTCTCGACGACCTTGTCGCCGTCCTTGACGTTCAGCTTGAACCGGTCGGCGCCGCCCTCGCCCTCGACGTCCTGCACCTCGACGGTGAGCGCCCCGCCGTTGGCGGAACCGGCCGCGATCGCCGAGACCTTGAAGGCCCCGAGCGCGCTCGGCTCACCGGCGGTCAGCGCCCTGGGCGCCTCCGGGGCCGCGGCGGCCTGCTGCGCTCCGTCGTCGGACCCGCCGACCCGTACGACATAGGCCGCCGTGCCGCCGTTGTTGAAGAAACCGTAGACGGAGTGCGCGAGGTAGTACCCGTCCGTGAACTCCCCGAAGGCGGCCACGTACTGGGACCAGTTCGTCACCAGGGTCGGCTCATTGAGCGGACCGGTGGGAGCGAGGCCGACAAAGGCCGCCACCGATGTCCCGACCCCTTCAATGGGCCGCGATCCGCTGGCGACTTCCTCGACGTAGACGCCGGGGGACAGGTAGGTGGGCATCTTCTGTTACTCCCTGGATAGGCGAACCGGCCGGTTCGATTGCTTCTCGTGCGGTGTGCTGACGTGCGGTGTGCTGACGATGAAAGGAAGTGCGGGCGATGAGGTCAGGGCATCGCGTACTCGAAGGTGGCGGTGAAGGAGCTCATCGAAGTGGCGGCGATCTTGTCGCACCCCTTGTAGAACTCTTCCGCGTCGTTCGGGTCGAAGTCGTTGGCGGAGACCAGCTGAGCGAGTGCCTGGTATTCGTTGATCGCCCGCTTCTTGAAGTCCCCGTCGTCCTGGTCCACGTCCGTATCGCGGTGGAATTGCGAGTCCTTGGAGCCGCCGGTGGCGGAGTTCCCCTTGGCCTTGGCGAAGATGGCGTACCGGTTGAGGGCCTCGTGCAGCGTTCCGGCCTCGCCGGTGACGACCTGGTTGAAGGCGGCGATCGCCACGGTCGGGTTGGCGGCGGCCCGGCGGAATTCGGCGCCCTGGATGATGGCGACCACCTTGGTGCAGTATTTGCGGCCGTCCTCGCTCATACCGTCGAAGTCATATCCCGGCTCGGTCAGGGCCCGGATGAAATGCTTGGCGAGTTCCTTGTCGGACAGCCCACTGCTGTTCGCGGCGCGTGCGAAGAGCGCGTCGTACTCGCCTTCCTGGGGGCCGCCCAGGACGAAGTTTCCGGTATGGCCGATGGAGTAGGCGTTTCCGGTCGGCTTGTGCTTGAACGGGTTCACCATCTTCTGGCGGTCGCGGAACCCGTCGAGGTCCTGTTCCGTCCCGCGCAGCGACAGCCGTCGGCGGACCTCGGCGAGGCGGTGGATCTGCTCGGTCTCGGAGATCTTCGCCCCTGTGTGCTCCGGATTCGACGCACCGGTCTTGATGGCGGTGGGGACCACCGGAGCAAGGTGGGCCGCCGCTGCCGCGCGGACCCGCTTCTCGGCGAAGTCCAGGAGATCCTCGTACGAGCCGTACCGCCCGAAATCCTGCTCCTCGCCCGCCATCTTGACGAGCTCGTTCCGGACCTTGGTTTTGAAGTCGTCGTCCCAGCGGGCATGGCGCGCCTTGCCCTTGGCGATCAGCGATTCGACGGGAAGGACGTCGTCAGCGGTCTGGACGGTCTTGTTCGCGATTTTGAACGTCCGCTGCACGGGAGGACGCCCGCCCGCGGTGCCGTGGCCCGGGGCGGGCGCGGGGTCGGCCGTCCGCTGCACCTCTGCCGACAGCACCCGGCTCGCGGTGGCCTCCGCCTCCCGCTCGAACCGGTCGGACGGGTCGCTCACCTTCGTCCCGTCGCCGCGGTCGGTGCCCGCGACCGGGCCGTTGCGCTGCTGGATGACGTGGGTCAGTTCGTGCGCCAGCATGTGGCGGCCCGACGCGGAGGAGGTGTCGTAGCGGCCGCGCTGGAAGACGATGTGCGAACCGGAGGTGTACGCATGGGCCTGGACGGCCTCGGCCGACTCATGGGCGGAGGCGTCGGTGTGCACCCGCACGTCGGAGAAGTCCGCGCCCAGGCGGGTCTCCATGTCGGCACGGACCGGCTCGTCGAGGGGTCGGCCCGGTGCGCGCAGGACATCGTGAACGGCCGAGCGCTGCACGGTCGGGGGCGCGTTGTGTCCGCAGCCGGGGCCGTGCCGGTGCTGCTCCTGGCCTGCCAGAGCGGCCGAGAACGCCGCGTTGCCCACGGCCCGTTGGAGGGCGGCGGCCGCCTCCGGGGTGAGCCGCTCCGCCTCGCCGGCCGCCGTCTGGCGGGCCGCGTCGGAAGCCGGGGAGGGCGTTGTACGGGCGGGCTGCGCCGCCCCCGGGCGTGTGTTCCCCGGGCCCGGCTGCCGATCCTGTGCCCGCACGTCGTTCCTCCCCCATCACCCTGCTGACCACTGCGGGCCGTCTCTGCGCCCTACGTTTTCAACCCTGGCGGACGGGCGGCCCCGGCTGTAGAGACGAACGGGCGCCGTCGGGGGCAGAGCGCACTGCCCGTTCGGTCACGTGGGCGGCGCCGTCCGTGCTGCGTACGCCAGGTTCTGGGCGCGGATGACGGTGTCGAAGGACTGGTCGCCGCCGGCCCGGCCGTACAGCGCGAAGTAGCCCAGGGACTTGCCGTGCTGAAGTGCGCTGGTGCGGTCGGCGGCGGCCTCGTACGTGAGGGTGTCGGAGCCGTCGCGGAGGATGACGGCGGCGAAGTGGTTCGCCCAGCCGTCCGGGGCCGCGCCGGTCAGATCGACGAAGTGGTTCTCGCCGACGGCGGGGGCGTCCCGCCGCACGCTGAGCCCGCCGTCCGCCGGCCGGCCGATGAGCTGGGCCGCCGCTCCTTGGCAGTCATTGGGGAGCGTGATGAGCAGCTCCTGCACCTGGGCCTCCTGGTTCTCGACGGCGGGCAGGCCGGCGAGGAACTCGGAGGTCAGGCCCGGCATGAGGACCGCGAGGTCGGTCAGCCCCTCCCGGCCCGCGCGCTCCGGGTAGGGGAAGTGCGCGGCGACCCAGCCACCACCCATCGTGGCCACCGCCAGCTTCATGGCCTCGGCCCGCAGGCCGTCGACGGTGGAGCTGCGCGGTTCGCCCCGCGCCTGGCGCGCTTCCACGATGCGCCGGGTGAGGGCGACCAGCTGCCGGACTTCCGGGGGGTCGGTCAGGGACCGCAGGTAGGCCGCACGCTTGTCGTCGCGCTGGGCCCCGGTGTCCCCGCGTACGGGCTCGTGACCGGCCCCCTCCGGATTGCGGCCGGCGGCCCGTACGGCGGCCTCCGCCCTGGCCGCGTCCTTGTAGACGGGCAGCACCCGGTACAGGGTGCGCTCACCGACCTGCACCGCCGCCCCGCGCTCCAGGGTGATCGGCACCCGGTCCTGGGCGTCGAGGCTGTGCGCGGCGGCGGCGATCATGTCCGCGTCGGCGTAAGCCTCCTGCCGGCCCCGGAGGGCGATACCGCCCTGCGTGGAGACCTTGTCGAAGCCGTGCGCAGCCTCTCCCTCCACGTACCGCTGCACCTGCTGGGGCGCTCTTGCCTGCTCCGGGGCCAGCGCGCGGGCGACCGCCGCATTGCCCGCGGTCCGTTGGAGGGTGCGCAGCGCATCCGGCCCATGGGTGGACAGGGGCGAGGCGGGGGTGCGGGGGCGCTCGGGTCCGCGGGTCGCGGTGCGTGGCGCCGATTCCCCTCCCGTGGCCCGCCGTTCGTGTGCGTGCACGAGGGCTCCGTTCTGGCGGCCGGCGATTCGTTGGTCCGTGGGCCGTCCTGAGGGGCCCGTGGCCCGGCCCAGGTGGCCCCCCGCCGATTTTCAGCCGCAGCGCCGGTCGCCTCCAGAGGCGGAAGGGGAGCCGAAGGGGCAACACGCTTGCCCTGCCGGACATCGATGTGCAGTGGGAACGCTGGTGAGCACCGGTCAGAAGCCCCCGTGGCCGGAGAAAAAGGGGGGAATGGGCGTTGGGTCAATATCAGACGTTTCCCTGGAATCGGTGTCCGCATGCTGGGCTACGTTTGGTACGGCCGGTACATCAGCGCTGGTCCGAAGGGGTGGCGTGGCAGGTCGACAGGGGCAGGGGAGCGGGCTGGCGGTGCACTGCGACGCGAACGAGCCGTCCTGCGCGGAGCGGGCGGACGGCCCGGCCCGGGCAGTCCGGCTGCGGTTCCAGGTGCTCGGCCCGGTGCGGGCCTGGCGCGGGGACCGCCCGCTGCCGCTCGGCCCGCCGCAGCAGCGCGCCGTCCTGGCGATGCTGCTGCTGCACGCCGGACGGCCGGTGTCCGTACCGCAGCTGGTGGACGCGCTGTGGGACGAGCGGCCGCCGCCGCGGGCGGTGGGCACCGTCCGGACGTATATCTCCCGGCTGCGCGGCCTGTTGGAGCCGGAGCGTGCCCCCAGGCAGCAGGCACAGCTGCTGGTGTCGTCGGGCGGCGGCTACGCGCTACGGGTCCCCGGCGAGGCGATGGACGCGGCCGGCTTTGAGGAGCGGCTGGTCAGGGCGCGCCGGTTGCGGGGCGCGGGCGACACCGCGGGCGCCTACGAGCAGCTGAGGCGCGCGCTGGCGCTCCCGGAGGGGGTGGCGCTGGCCGGACTGCCCGGACCGTACGCACAGCGGCAGCGCGACCGGCTCACCGAACTGTGCGTCACCGCCCAGGAGGAACTCTTCGACTGCGGGCTGGAGTTGGGCGGGCAAGCCGGTCCGCCGGGCGTCTCGATCGCCGGACTGCGGGCCTTCGCCGCCGAGCATCCCCTACGGGAACGCACCCAGGCCCTGCTGATGCTGGCCCTGCACCGCGCGGGCCGCCGGGCGGAGGCCCTCGCGGTCTACGCGGCCACCCGCCGCACCCTCGACACCGAACTCGGCACCGGTCCGGGGGCCGAACTCCGGGCGCGGTACGAGGAGTTGCGTGGGCGGCCGAAGGGCTATGGGCGTGCGGCCGGGACCGGGACCGGCCCTGGGACCGGGCGTGTTTCCGGCCCCGACAGCGAGCGCGCCCGCCCTGACCGCCCCGGCCCTGACCGGGCCCGTCCCGACCGCACTTACCCTGACCGCGCCCGCCCCGACGACACCCGTGACCACTGGCCCCCTCCACCCCGCCCCACCCCGAACGCCGCGTACAGCGCCCCGCCCTCGCCCGTACCGGCTCAGCTCCCGCCCGACATCGCCGATTTCACGGGGCGGACGGAGGCCGTCGGCCAGCTGGCCTCGGCGCTGCGCGGGGCGGCCGGCGGGCGGTCGCCGGTGGTGGCCACGCTCAGTGGGCTCGGCGGGGTCGGCAAGACCGCGCTGGCGCTGCATGTGGCGCATGCCGTACGGGCCCGCTTCCCCGACGGGCAGCTGTATGTGGACCTCCAGGGCACCGGCCGGGCCCCGGCCGACAGCGGCGCCGTGCTGACGCACTTCCTGCGCGCGCTCGGCGTCGCGGAGGGCGCCGTACCGGACGGGCTGGAGCAGAAGTCCGCCCTGTACCGCTCGCTGATCGCCGGCCGCAGGGTCCTGGTACTCCTCGACAACGCCCGGGACAGCGCACAGGTGCGGCCGCTGCTGCCCGGGGCGCCGGGGTGCGCGGTGCTGGTCACCGGCCGGGCGCGGACGCTCGCGCTGCCCGGCGCCGGGCGGGTCGACGTGGAGGTGATGGACGAAGCGGAGGCGCTGGGGCTGCTCGGCGCGATCGTGGGGGCGGAGCGGGCGGCCGCCGAGCCCGCGGCCGCCCGCGAACTGGTCGCCGCCTGCGGCGGGTTGCCGCTCGCGGTACGCATCGCCGCCGCCCGCCTGGCGTCCCGGCCGGGCTGGTCCCTGGCCGACCTCGTGGCCCGGCTGGGCGAGCAGCGGCGGCTGGACGAGCTGCGGGTGGGCGACCTGGGTGTGGCAGCGACCTTCCGGGTCGGCTACGAGGCGCTCGGCCCCGGCCTCGCCCACGCCTTCCGGGTCCTCGCCCTGTGCCGTATGCCGACGTTCTGCCGGGCCGCCGCGGCCGCGCTGCTGGACACCACCGAGGACGCGGCGGAGGCGGCGGTCGAGGCGCTGGTCGATGCCGGGCTCGTGGAGGTGCACGGCGACGACGGCTACCGCTACCACGATCTGGTCGGGCTGTTCGCCCGGCGGCTCGGCGAGCAGGACAGCCCTGCCGAGCGGGAGGCGGCACAGCACCGCTTCTTCGACCACATACGGGCCACCGTCCTGACCGCGGCGCGGCTGATCGGGCCGCCCGGCGCCCCGCCGGATCCGCTGAGCCGACCGGGCCTCCCGGACCGCGCCGACCACCCGGACCGCCCGGGTCGCGCGCTCGCCGATGCCGACGCCGCGCGCGAGTGGCTGCACGCCGTGCACCCGCCGCTGTACGCGGCCGTGGAGCGGGCCCTGGACGCGACCCCCGGACAGCTGGGCCACCTCGTCGAGCTCCTCACCGCATGGTCGTCCGCGCTCCGGAGCACCGCGCGCCACCGCGCGCTCGCACCGCTGATCCGCCGCGCCCTGGGCAACGCCCGGCGGCACGGCGACGCCGTGGCCGCAGCGGGTGCCCGGCGTCTGCTCCCGGTTCCGCGGGCCGGCACCGGGACGTACGGACAGGCGGTGCGCGCGCTGCCGGAGCGCCTGCGGCCGGTCCCCGCGCCCCTGCTCAGCGCCAAGGAGGCACACGAACTGGCCCTCGTGCTCGCGGCGGGGGACCGGGAGCGCACCGGGCCCCCGCGGCAGCCGGCGGTCGCTCGCCGGCCGGCGCGGCGGCGCTGTCGTCGTGCGCAGCACCCGTGCCGCGAGGCGCTGACCTGGGCCCGGCGCGCTTGTGGCGAACCGGGCGGGGGCGGCCGGGCGCGGGCGGCTCCGGAGTGTGCGGCGCAGGCCCTCGTCCTCGAACGGGAGCTGGGCGGTATCAAACGGGAGCTGGGCGGTGCCTTCTCCCGGTGGCGGGCGCGGGCCGCCCGTGACCGTGCGGTGCCGGGCCCCGGCGAGCCCGGCCGGGGCCCGCCCCGCCCTGCGCTCGGCGCGGGTGGTGTAGGCCCGGCGCCGCGCGGACGGGGTGGCGAACGGCCTCCGGCTGCCGCACGGCCTCCCAGGGGTGGCCGGCGGGGCGGGTCGCGGGGCAAGGAGCCGTAAGGACATCCGACTCTGCCCCCGGTGCTGCCCTTCCGCACGCTGACCCGGACCCGGCGCAGCCGGTTGACTGCACTGGTGAGCATGTGGACTTCACTGGAACCGGCTTCGATCACCGTCGACCCCGGTTCCGTCGCGAGGGTAAGGCTGCGGGTACGCAACACGGGCGACACCGTGGAGGAGTACCGGCTGCGGCCGGCCGGCGACGCAGCGGGCTGGACACGGGTGGAGCCGGATGTGCTGCGGCTGTATCCCGGCGCCGAGGGCACGGCGCAGGTCGAGTTCGCGCCTCCGCGTACGCCGGACGCCGTGGCGGGGCCGACGCCGTTCGGCATCCGTGTCGAGCCGACGGAACACCCGGAGATCCGTGATGTCGTCGAGGGACAGGTCACGGTGGGGCCGTTCTCCGAACTCCGCTGCGAACTCGTTCCGTTGACCGTACGCGGCCGGTGGCGCACCAAGGCGTCGGTCGCCGTCGACAACCTCGGCAACCAGCCGCTGACGGTGTCCCTCTCCGGCCGTGAGAACGGTGATGCCCTCACCGTCGAGCCCGAGCCGACATCGGTCCAGATCGCGCCGGGCCGGGCCGCCTTCACCCGCCTCACCATCCGTCCGGGCACGGTGAGCTGGGTCGGCGGGACCAACAAGCACCCGTTCACCGTCTCCGCGCAGCGCGCCGGGGTTCCGGAGCCGACCGAGCTGCACGGCACCTACCTCCAGCCGTCCGTGCTGCCGCGCTGGGCGATGGCGGTGCTGTCGCTGCTGCTCGTGGCGGCGATCGCCTTCGTGGCCCTGTGGCTCAGAGCCGATCCCAAGCTGACCACGAGCGCACGGGAGAAGGCCGGCGCGTCCCACAAGCTGCCGCAGAAGGAAGAGAAGCCGACCGCGCCGGCCCCGTCCCAGCCGCCGGAGGAGAAGCCCGAGGAGAAGCCGGAGGAGAAGCCCGAGGAGCCCGCCGGCGGCGACGAACCGAAGGACGAGGGACCGGCGCAACAGACCATCAAGTCCGGCGCCAACGGTGGCTGGTACCTCCAGGCCAATGGGGGCGGTCAGGAGGACGGCACGCAGATCGGCCAGAGCGCCACATGGACGGACGACCAGTTCGGCCGCAACCAGTGGTGGACCATCCACCACTACCCCGAGGACAACACGGTCTCCCTGGAGCCGGGCAGCGCCCCGGGCGGCGTGGCCCAGCTGAAGCCGGGCACCAACGAGGTCGAGCTCATGAGGGCCGACCCGGAGCAACTGGCCTCGGGCCGGCTGCCGCCCCATCAGAAGTGGCGGCTGGTGGACGCGGGCAACGGCCTCACCCGCATCGTCAACGTGAGCAACGAGGAATGCCTGACCGACATGCAGAACGACAAGGGCGCGGTGTCCTTCAAGTGCGCCGACGGGCCCTTCGACCGGCAGGACTGGAAGATCGCCGAAGGACAGTGACACGGGCCGGGGCCGGCGGGCACCCCGCCAGGCCCCGGCCGCACCCGGACCCTCAGTCCCACAACGGCGAAGCGTCCGGCACCAGCCGCCCCATCTTGCGGTACTCGCGCCGGGCCCCGGCCCGGATGTCCTCGGCCGACACCGCCTCGCCGCGCCCCGCCGCGAGATAGCCCGCGGTCACCGCGGCCGACCGGATCGCCCCGCCGGACAGCTCGTACTCCTTGGCGCAGACATCGAGGGCGAGGTCGTCCGCGCAGGGGGTGGCGGCCAGACAGGAACGCCACAGGGCGATCCGCTGCTCGGCGTCCGGGAACGGGAAGTCGACCACCAGATCCAGCCGCCGGGTGAACGCCTCGTCGATGTTGGCCCGCAGATTGGTGGTCAGGACGGCGATCCCGTCGAACGCCTCCAGCCGCTGGAGCAGATACGCGCTCTCCAGGTTCGCGTACCGGTCGTGTGAGCTCTTGACCTCCGAGCGTTTGCCGAAGACGGCGTCCGCCTCGTCGAAGAGCAGCACGGCGTCGGTGCGGTCGGCCTCGGAGAAGATCCGCTCCAGGTTCTTCTCGGTCTCCCCGATGTACTTGTCCACCACCGCGGACAGTTCCACCACATAGAGGTCCAGGCCCAGTTCGCCGGCCACGACCTCCGCGGAGAGCGTCTTTCCGGTACCGGATTCCCCGGCGAACAGGGCCACCACGCCTCTGCCGCGCCCGCCACCGGTACGCAGCCGCCACTCGCCCAGCACCTTGTCCCGGTGCCGCGCCCGCTGCACCAGTTCGTGCAGCAGCGTCAGCGGTTCGGGCGGCAGGACGAGCCCGTCGAAGCCGACGGCGGGCCGGATGCGCCGGGCGTGCCGGTCCAGCAGCGGCGCGGACTGCTGACGTGCGCTGTGCTGGACATGGGCGGCGGTCACCGGCGTCCCGTCGAAGGCGGCGAGAGCGGTGGCCGCACGGGCCGCCCGGCGGATCTGGGCGGCACCCAGCCGGTACGGCGCCACGGCCGCGGCCAGGTCGAAGCCCTCGTCCACGACGCCGAGTTCGGTGCTCCAGACCTCGCCCGCCGCCGCCCCGGCATCCGGCGCGTCCAGCGCGAACAGCCCGGAATCCGGGGCCCAGCCCGGGTCGTACGGCTCGCTCCCGAAGAAGACCACCGGCACGTCCCGGCCCGCCAGCGCCCGGACGAGCCCGTCCGGCCGCTCCGGCAGCGGCCCCACGACGAACGCGGCCCGCCGCAGCCGGGCCTCCCGCAACAGCGCGCCCGTGAGGCCCGTCCCGTCGCCGTGGCGGCCGTCCGGCCGATAGCGCAGCACCGGCAGGCCGGCCCGCCGCAGCCCGTCGGTCACCGGCCCGGCGGCGGTGCCGGGCCGGCGCTCCCGCAGATGTACGGCGAGCGGCCGCTCGCTCGCGAGGACGGCGAGCCGCCCGGCGAACGTCTCGTCCCCGGTGCGGGCATCGCGTCCCGTACGGCCGGCGGCCGGCTGTTCCGCCGTCAGCAACTCCACCTCACCGGCGTCGAGTTCCGGATCGAGACCGTCGTCCCCCAGCAGATGGGCCACCACCCGCTCCGGCACCCGCAGCGCCCGCCCCGGCAGCGGCCGGTCCTCGTCCTCGATGACGAGCAGCCCACCGGACAGCAGTGGCGCGGCGGGGTGGAAGCGGGCGCGGGCTCCGGGCTCGTACGGGCCGGTGCCCGCGAGATCCAGCGCCAGCGCGACCGTGGCCCGGCGCCGCCCCACATCGTCGTTGAGGTAGCCGTACAGCGGCTCGAAGCCCCGGTCCACATCGGGCGCCAGCGCGGCCAGGAGGATGTGGAGGTCCAGGGCCGACAGCCCGAACCGCCCGGCGAGCGCGGCCGATCGGTCCGATGCCCCGTCGGCCGGTTCGCCCGTGAACCCCTGACCCGCGGCGAAGGGATCCGGCTGAGCCTCGACCGGCGGCCGCGCGGCCAGCCGTCTGGCCGTCTCCGGGGTCACATACAGGCCGCGCAGCGGGTCCGCAGCCGTGGGATCGTCGACGCTGCGCCGCTCGACCAGCCCGGCCACCCGCTCCCGCAGCCCCGCCAGCCGGGTCAGCAGGGCGCCGGCGGGGGTGTCGCCTGCCGTGGTGCCCGTCACCGTCCCTCCTCGCTGCCCTGCGCGGGCGAGGCACCCGGAGCGGACCGGAGCATCCGGGGCTGGGAGTCGCCGGGCACGCCGTCGATCCCGCGGACGACCGTGACCGCGCCCTCCGTGACCGGCGGCGCCACCTCGTACGACGGCGAGACCGGGAAGGGCACGGTGACCACCACGTCCAGGGACGGCTTGAGTTCGCCGCCGAGTGCCGACCAGATGTCGGCGATCGAGCGGGACTCGGGCGGGGGCACGGCGACGGTGAGCGGAATGCTCACCGCCAGCCCGCGGAGCGCGTCCGGCAACGCGGCCGCCGGCAGGATCTCGTGCGAGAGCAGGCACCCCAGCGCGGCGGACAGCAGCCGGTGCTCGTCCTCCGGGCGGGTGGTCCATGCCGTGACCAGGTAGGACAGCCGGAACCAGCGGTTCGGCTGACGCCGGCGCACGACCACTCCGCCGGCGTCCCGTTCCGCGATCGTGCCGCGCTCGCGGCGGGCGACGTCCTCGCGGATGTCGTAGAGATACGCATTGAGCGTGGGGGCGTTGCGCCGCGCCGCCCAGTCGCGGGTCGGCGCCTCGAACGCGATGTCTCCGGTGCCGTCCGGCAGCACCCCGCCGCGCAGCACCCGCCGGATCGCCTCATCGACTTCGTGCATCATGCGCGTTCCCCCGCCCGGCGGCCCGCCGCTCCCTGTGCCCACTCCGTCACCGCTGTACCCCTTGCTCTTGCCCGCGCACCTGTCTCCGCCTCCGCACCCGTATCCGTGCTTGCTGCCGTCCCCATCAGATGTAGCCCTCCCGCAGCGCGTAGGCGACGGCGTGTGCGCGGTTGTGTAACTGGAGCCGCGTCATCAGGGCGTGCAGGATGTTCTTGACGGTGCGTTCGGAGTAGGCGAGCTTCTCGGAGATCTGCCGGGTGTCCAGCCCCTCGGCGATCAGCCGCAGCACATCGACCTCGCGCGGCGCCATCCCGAGCGTCGGGACGAACCCGACGGAGGGCGAGGTCGCCACCGACCGCCGCAGCTGCCCCACCTGGGTGAGCAGCGTGCTGATCAGGTCCGGCGGCAGGTCGCCCTCGCCGCGCGCCGCGCTCTGCACCGCCCGCAACAGCCGCTGCGGGGTGGCCTGATGACGCCACAGGATGGCCCGTACGCCGTACTCCACGGCCGTCATCAGCTCCGGCTCGCGCAGATCCCGGGCGATGAGCACGACGCGCTGCTCGCCGCCCCGTACGAGCCGTCTCAGTTCGGCCGCGGCCAGATCGTCGAACCGGTCGATCGGCATGATCGCCACGGTCCCGACCGCTTCCCCGCCGTTGTCTTTCGCTCTGCCCCGTTCCGCCTGCTCCGTCCGCTCCCTGACCGCCGTTCCGGTCTGGTGCTGGACGAGCTCGACGGTGGGCTGGTGCTGGAGGTGACTGACGACTCCGGCCCGGCTGAGCGGGTCGGCGGCGTGCACTGTCACCGTGACACGTGTATCCGGCACTTATGTTCCTCGTCTCGCCCCCGATTTACCGATACCCGCAAGAGTGCGTGAAGGCAATCAACAAACGTTTACCGGGCAATCAACGCCAGAAGCGGACCCTTCGGCGTCGAGACGAGGAGAGGTAGAGGACCACCGCATCACCGTGGCGAAAACGGGGCTTGCCGTGGCCGGGGGCAACGCGCGACGAGCGCGCGCGTCACCCCCGTGGCCGGCGGCCGCCTAGTGCGAGGTGGAGGCCGTTCGCTCCGGCGGCGAGGTCTGCGCCGGGTTGCTGCGCGGGTGCTGCGGGTTGAGGAACCACTTGCGGGCGGAGACCAGCCACCAGGTGCCGGCGAAGACCAGCACCACACCCACGGTGAGGGGCGCGTAGTTGAACGTCTCCATGGTCACCGGGCTCAGCTGCGGCAGCATGAACAGCACGGTGATGATCGCGACCCAGCTGACCGCGATCACGCCCACCGGCTTCGACCAGCGGCCCAGGTGCCAGGGACCGCGCCGGAAGTTCTCCCCCTGGCGCAGCCGCAGCAGGGTGGGCACCACGTAGGCGATGTAGAGGCCGATCGTCGCGATGGAGGTGACGGCGGCGTACGCGGTCGTGTTGAACAGGTACGGCAGACCGAGGACGAACGCACCGCCCGCGGCGAGCCACACCGCGTTGGTCGGGGTGCGGGTCCCCGGGTGGAGCTGGTGCCAGACGGTGGAGAAGGGCAGCGCCCCGTCGCGGGAGAAGGCGTAGATCATGCGGGAGTTCGCGGTCACCGACGCCATCCCGCAGAACAGCTGGGCGCCGATGATGACGAGCAGCATCAGCTTGCCGGTGGTCGCGCCGAGCGCGTCGAGGAAGATCTGGGCCGGCGGCACACCGGTGCCCGACTCCAGAGCGCCGGTGTAGGACTGGATGGCGAAGGTCAGCCCGAAGAGCAGCACGAATCCGGCGGCCCAGGACACCACGATCGAGCGGACGATGCCCTTCGGCCCCTCCACCGAGGCGTTCTTCGTCTCCTCCGTCATATGGGCGGACGCGTCATAGCCGGTGAAGGTGTACTGCGCCATCAGCAGACCGATGAGCGCGACATAGACCGCCGAGCCCCAGCCGGTGTTGTTGACGAACTCGGTGAAGACGAAGGCGGGGGACTGGTGCTTGTCGGGAATGATCAGCAGGGCGCCGACGATGACGACGACGCCGATCAGATGCCACCACACCGAGACGGTGTTGAAGAAGCCGACGACGCGCACCCGGAAGGTGTTCACCACGGCGTGCAGCAGGAGGATCACGCCGAAGAGCGTGATCGTGTGGCCGGGGGTGGCGGCGTAGTCGAACTGGAGGTTCAGATAGGCGTTGAGGAAAGACGCGGCGCCGAAGTCGATGCCCGCGGTCACGGCCACCTGGCCGAGCGTGTTGAACCAGCCGGTGAACCACGCCCAGGCCGGAGCGGACCGCTGCGGAGCGAGCTTGTGCGCCCAGAAGTAGAGGCCGGCGGAGGTCGGATAGGAGGAGCAGACCTCGGCCATGGCCAGGCCCACGAAGAGGGTCATCAGGCCGACGAGCACCCAGCCCCACATGATCAGGGCCGGCCCGCCGGTGTTCATCCCGAAGCCGTACATGGTCAGGCAGCCGGACAGGATGCTGATGATGGTGAACGAGACGGCGAAATTCTGCCGCCCGGACATCGAGCGGTCCAGTGTCTGGGCGATGCCCAGTTCGGCGAGGCGTTCCTCCTCCGTCTGCGTGACGCTTGGAATCTCCAGTGGCATGGCTGGGTCCTCTCCTGTTGGTGGCGCGGTGACGTACGGAACAACCTCGGCCGGGGCTAGGGTGCGGACCCCTTGACCGCCCATTTCCGATGCCGGGCGAAGAGCTGCTGGGCATCTCCGCAATAGCTCCACGGCACATCCGTGGCGTACGGGCCGATGGCGTCGAACACCTCGGCCGCCGCCCGGTGCTGATTCGCGAAGGACATCGCATGGGCCAGGTAGTTGGCGTCCTCATGGAAGGCGGCGTGCGGCATGGAAGGGGCCCGGTACGTCCACCAGTTCACCCACGCCTGCTGGGTCGACGGGTTGTCCGTCCACGGGTGGACCGTCAGGCCGTACCGGTGTCCTTCCTTCTTCATCCGCATCCGGTGCGACTCGGCGAGCGCGACCAGCGGCAGGACGTGCAACGGCATGCCGCGGGGGACATGGGCGCACCGCTCCTGCGCCCAGTGGAACATCTCACCGGCCACGCCGTGCTGGTCGGGGAACATGTACGTGAGCAGCTCGTGGTGCGCCTCCCGGTTCCACGGGTCGCGTTCCTCGATCTCCTGCCACACGGTGTGCACCGTCTCCCGCCACTGCCGGTCGCGCGGGGGAGAGTGGAAGCGCAGCAGGGCGAGCATGACGACATACGGCGTCGGATCGGCCGGCAGCGCATCACCGGCGGCATGGCAGGTCTCCCATGCCTGTTCCATGTCCGGCCCGCTGCCCGCTCCCCGTGGGCCGGCCATCGAGCGCAGCGCCAGAACGGTGGCGAGCAGGGCCAGCGCATGCGGAGAACGGGGTTCGGCCTGGGCCCAGGTGTCGGCGAAGGTGAGCCGGGCCCCCGCGCGGGCGAGTACCTGGAGGCGGAAGATCCGGCGGTCCCAGTCGGCGCCGGTCGCGGTCAGCAGTTCACGTGCGCCTTCCCACCTGCCCATCGCGGCGTCCTCCACCACCGCACGCAAGCGGGTGTCGTCCCGCGCCGGGTGCCGGTCGAATGCCGGTTGACGTCTCACGGCTTCCCCGCCGACGTTCTCTCGGGTGCGGGGAACAGTTCCTCACCCTGCGCAGGACGGTGCGCAAGGGGGTGATCAACAGGCACTTTTCGGGCCTCCGGGTGGGCATCCGCCATGACGGACGCCGACGTAGGGGGAGCGCGTCGCGCTGAGCGAACGACCATGGGGCCGGCCGGGCCCGTATGCCCGGCGGCCTTGGCGGGCGGGGCGGTGAGGGCGTCGGGCGAGGCGGTGTGGCACCGGTTCCGCGCCGCTGGTGAGAGGGCTGCCCGGACATCGTGGGGGTCCGGGGGCGAGGGCCGCGAGCCCCGGATCCGGCCCCTGCTGCGGGGCAGTCTCGTGCGCAGGCGACAGCCCGATACGACCGTGAGGGGCAATCACCGCAATCTCCTGTACGTGGCATGCATGTACTGCGCAAGCGGACTGTCAACTTCGGTCATGAGGTGCTGACTTGAGTAAGAAGACTATTCACTGATGCGCGCCTGCGCACATTGCTTCGGCGATAAAAGCTCATGTGATGGAGCCGCCGGCCGAACGCCGCCGTACGGGTGCCGGTGCTTGCCCGGGTGTCCACCGACCCGTGGTCGAGGACGAGTTGAGGGCCCCGGCCTTGCGCCCCGATCGCCCGCCCCCTCGTTTCGGTCACGACATCATCACAGGTTCTTCACTTCATCTATTTCGATGTTCAACAACTCGATACCCTCCCGGTTCCAGACACCTTGGGGGGAACCATGACCTATCAGCAGCCGCCGTCCCAGCCCGGACAACAGCCGCCGAACCAGTACGGGATGTATGCGCCGCTCCCGCCGAAGAAGATGAGCACCGGCGCCAAGATCGGCATCGGCTGCGGTGGCGCCTTCGGTGCCCTCGTCCTGCTCGGCGTCATCGGCGCCGCGATCGGTGGCGGCGACTCCGGCACGCCGGCCGAGAAGCCCGCCAAGGCCGCCGCCGCACCGGCACCGGAGCGCGCGAACGAGAAGGCGGCACCGGCCGAAGCCAAGCCGGAGAAGAAGCCGGAGGAGAAGCCCGAGCCGGCTCCCAAGTCACCGGCCGACCAGTTCAAGGCGTTCGTCGCGAAGCACGGAAGCGCGAACGAGAAGGCCGCCCTCGGGCACGTCACCAAGGTCCAGGGCGCCGACGAGCTGAACGACATCCTCGACTCGGTCGAGATCTACACCGACTTCACCGGCGGCCTGATGGGCCCGCACCAGAGCGAAGGCAAGCTGATCGCCTCCGCCTTCGCCGACTGGAAGGATTCCAAGAACGGCCTCGTCACCGTTTACGACGTCAAGGGCGAGATCCTCTCCAACGGCAACTTCTGACCGCCTGGCGCGACGGGCGGGCCGTACCGCAGCCGCAGAGCGGCGCGGCGCGGCCCCCCTCGCGCAGACACCACTTGTCTCCCCGGTTCCAGCCGGGCGGCGGCTCGCGACCGTGGGCAGGGCCATGCATGCAGGGGAGTATGCAGTCGCACGACAGGGGGGCCACATGACCGGGAACCAACGGCCGATGTCGCCGGAAGAGAAGAAGAACGCCCGGCTCGGCTGCGCGGTCATCGCCGTTTTCGTGCTGCTGGTCGGCGGGTGCGTCAACCTGATGGACGGCGACGGGGGCTCGAAGCCGTCCACCAGTAGCTCGGTCTCCGACGCGACAGATGCAGCGGACACGTCGGATCCGTCCGCCGCATCCGATGCGTCAGATGCGTCCGATGCGGCCGGCGGAAGCGACGCGTCCGACAGCGAGAGCAGCACCGTCACCGTGCCGGACTACGCCGGGAGCAACCTTCAGGAGGCGCAGGACGACGCGCAGGGCCGGGGCATCTACCTGCTGGAGAGCCGCGATCTGTCCGTCCGCCACCGCGCCCAGATGTGGGACCGGAACTGGCAGGTGTGCGCGCAGGAGCCGGCCGCCGGGTCGGACATGGCGGACACCGAAACGCTGACCTTCACCGTCGTGAAGACCGGCGAGAGCTGCGACGCACCTGACGCGGCCGGATCCGCGGGCGATGACGGAGCCCCTGAGCCCACGGACGATCCGGCCGGTGACGGCAGTTCCGGCACCTACGGCTCGTCCGGCACCTCCGGCTCCTCCGGCGCGGACGGGGGCGGCTCCTCCAGTTCCTCCGGCTCCTCCGGCGGCTCCGGCTCCGACGGCGGCAGCAGTTCCACGAGCGGCGGCGAGGAGCAGGCCCAAGCCCCGGCAGGCGCCTCCGCGCGGTGCAACGACGGGACCTACAGCTACAGCGGGCACCGGCGGGGCACATGCAGCCACCACCACGGGGTCGCGGTCTGGCTGCGGAGCCTTCCGGCCTGAACGGGCGGTCGGTCCGGGAGCGACCGGGCATAAGGGGCGCGGGCCGCGCGGGCGCCCGGCCGTGCAACCTTCGACGGCATTGGGCGGTCTTCACGACACCATCACAGATGCCAGGGGGATTGATCATGTCGTACTCGCCGCGGCCAGCGCTCTCCGCTCAGCAGCCCCGCCCGTTCGTGTCCCCGCCGGCCGCGCGGCCGCCGGTGGCCCAGCACTCCGGGCTCAAGATCGCGGTGGGTGCCGGGTGCGCCCTCGTCGTCTTCGCGCTCGCCGTCACCGTCGGCGACGGCACGAAGGAGGGGGCGAAGCCCGCCCCCGCCGTCCCGGTCACCGTCACGACCAAGGCCGGCTGACAACCGTCACTCTTCCGGACCGGCGGGTAACCGGTTTTCACCGGTCGCGGCAGGTCGGAAGTATTTCCTCCGGTTTGCCCGGGGCGGGGTCCTGTCGAGACGGGGCGGCTCACGAGATATCTTGATGTCGAGCAATGTTGCAGACGTGGAGCGGAGCACCCGGTGACTGACTCGACCATCATTTACACCCACACTGACGAGGCCCCGGCCCTGGCGACGTATTCGTTCTTGCCGGTGATCCAGGCATACGCGTCGACGGCCGGCGTCAGTGTGGAGACCCGTGACATCTCCCTGGCCGGTCGCATCATCGCGAGCTTCCCCGAGTACCTGGAGGAGGGCCAGCGCATCGACGACGCCCTCGCCGAGCTCGGTGAGCTGGCGAAGACTCCCGAGGCGAACATCATCAAGCTGCCGAACATCTCGGCCTCGATCCCGCAGCTGAAGGCGGCCATCGCCGAGCTTCAGGAGCAGGGCTACGCGCTGCCGGCCTACCCGGACGACCCGAAGACCGACGAGGAGCGCGACATCCGCGCCCGCTACGACAAGGTCAAGGGCAGCGCCGTCAACCCGGTCCTGCGTGAGGGCAACTCCGACCGCCGGGCGCCGGCCTCGGTCAAGAACTACGCCAAGTCCAACCCGCACCGCATGGGCGCCTGGACTGCCGACTCGAAGACGAACGTCGCCACCATGGGCGTCGACGACTTCCGCTCCACCGAGAAGTCCACGGTCATCGGCCAGGACGGCACGCTGCGCATCGAGCTGTCGGGCGACGACGGCTCCACCACCGTCCTGCGCGAGTCGGTACCGGTCCTCGCGGGCGAGGTCGTCGACGCCTCCGTGATGCGGGTGGCCGCGCTGCGCGAGTTCCTCACGGCGCAGGTCGCCCGTGCCAAGGCCGAGGGCGTGCTGTTCTCGGTGCACCTCAAGGCCACGATGATGAAGGTCTCCGACCCGATCATCTTCGGCCACGTGGTCCGCGCCTTCTTCCCGAAGACGTTCGCCCAGTACGGCGAGTCCCTCGCGGCCGCCGGCCTGACCCCGAACGACGGCCTCGGCGGCATCTACAAGGGCCTGGAGTCGCTGGCCGACGGCGCCGAGATCAAGGCGTCCTTCGACGCCGAGCTCGCCGAGGGCCCGGAGCTCGCCATGGTCGACTCCGACCGCGGCATCAGCAACCTGCACGTGCCGAGCGATGTCATCGTCGACGCCTCCATGCCGGCCATGATCCGCACCTCCGGCCACATGTGGGGCCCGGACGGCGCCGAGGCCGACACCCTCGCCGTCCTCCCCGACAGCAGCTACGCCGGCATCTACCAGGCCGTCCTCGACGACTGCCGCGCCCACGGCGCCTACGACCCGTCCACCATGGGCTCGGTCCCGAACGTCGGACTCATGGCGCAGAAGGCCGAGGAGTACGGCAGCCACGACAAGACCTTCGAGATCCCGGTCACCGGCACCGTCCGGGTCCTCGACGAGAGCGGCAACGCCGTTCTGGAGCAGGTCGTCGGCGCCGGCGACATCTTCCGGATGTGCCAGACCAAGGACGCGCCGATCCGCGACTGGGTCAAGCTCGCCGTCACCCGCGCCCGCGCGACCGGCAACCCGGCGGTCTTCTGGCTCGACGCCGGCCGTGCGCACGACGCCCAGCTCATCGAGAAGGTCAAGACCTACCTCGCCGAGCACGACACCGAGGGCCTTCAGCTGGAGATCATGTCGCCGGTCGACGCGATCACCTACTCCCTGGAGCGGATCCGCCGCGGCGAGGACACGATCTCGGTCACCGGCAATGTGCTGCGTGACTACCTGACCGACCTGTTCCCGATCCTGGAGCTGGGCACCAGCGCCAAGATGCTCTCGGTCGTCCCGCTGATGAACGGCGGCGGCCTGTTCGAGACCGGCGCCGGCGGCTCCGCGCCCAAGCACGTCCAGCAGCTGGTCAAGGAGAACTACCTGCGCTGGGACAGCCTGGGTGAGTTCCTGGCCCTCGCGGTCAGCTTCGAGCACCTCGCGCAGAAGACCGGCAACGCCCGCGCCCAGGTGCTCGCGGACACCCTCGACCGCGCCACCGGCACCTTCCTCAACGAGAACAAGTCGCCCAGCCGCAAGCTCGGCGGCATCGACAACCGCGGCAGCCACTTCTACCTCGCGCTCTACTGGGCGCAGGAGCTGGCCAAGCAGACCGATGACGCTCAGCTCGCGGAGGCGTTCGCGGCCCTCGCCAAGACGCTGACCGAGCAGGAGCAGACCATCGTCGACGAGCTGATCGCGGTGCAGGGCTCGCCGGCCGACATCGGCGGCTACTACCAGCCCGTCGTGGCGAAGGCCGAGGCGGTCATGCGTCCGTCGAAGACCCTCAACCAGGCGCTGGCGAACCTCAGCTGACCCGACAGCTGCGCACGCCCCTTCCGCCCCGGCCGGTATCGCACCGGCCGGGGCGGTGCCGTCTCCGGCGGCGGCCAGGGGAGGGGTAACGTCACCGTGCAGGGTCCGCACTTTCCGCACGGGGGTAATCGATGGAACTCGCCCAAGTCCGCCTGCTGGTCTCGGACTTCCACGGCTGTTACCGCTTCTACCAGGACACCCTGGGGCTCACCCCGCAGTTCCCGGCCCCGGACGGGCCGTACGCCAAGTTCACCTGCGACGACGGCACCGCGGGCATCGCGCTCCAGGAGCGCGCCCAGATGGCCCGGGTCCTCGGCGAGCTGGCGGGCGCGCCGGACGGCTACCGGTCGCTGGTCGTCCTCCGGGTCGATGACCTCGACGCCTACTGCGCGGAACTGACCGGCCGCGGCGCCGTCCTCGCGCACGGCCCGGCGCCGATGACGGACCGGATGCGGGTCGCCCACCTCAAGGACCCCGACGGGAACCTCGTCGAGCTCCAGGAATGGCTGTCACTGCGGTCCACCGGCTGACCCCGCGCCCCGGCCCGCCCGGCGCTCAGCCCACGAGATCCAGCACCGGCCGCAGCCCGTCCGGGCGCCGGTCCACCGGCAGATGCTCCACCGGCAGGAACGAGCAGCCCAGCGCCGTGGCGCCGCCGTCCGCTCTGCGGTCGTCGCCCACCATCAGGACGGCGGACGGATCCAGCCCCAACTCCCGGCAGGCCAGGGCGAAGAGCTGCGGATCGGGCTTCTGGATGCCGTGCTCGTAGGACAGCACACAGGTGTCCAGATAGCGGTCCAGGCCATGGCCGCGGAGCACCGGTCGCAGATCCCAGCCGATGTTGCTCACCACGCCGGTCCGGGCGCCGCGGCGGTGCAGTTCCGCCAGTACCTCGGCGGCGTCGGGGTACGGCTGCCAGGCCGCCGCCGTCATATGGCGGTCGTAGAGCGCGTCGTACAACTCGGCGTCGGGCAGCGGTACTTGGCGGGCCAGTCCGGTGTACACCGCGCGGTGGTCGCGGGCGTCGCGGTCGCGGATCTCCCACAAGTCGGCCAGCGCGGCGGGGATCTCGACGGGCGAGGAAGCGCCGGGCAGCGCACCGGCCCGTTCCAGCGCGGCCGCCCGGCGGGCGATCTCGGCGTCGGTCATGGCCGTACCGCACGCGGCCAGCGCCGCCCGCAACCAGGACTCGGCGGGTTCGATCCGCAGCAGGGTTCCGGAGAAGTCGAAGAGCACACCTTTGATCGTCGTCATGACCGCCATCCTGCCCACCGCGCGGCGCCGTTCCCCTCCGGGCGGTGCGCATATCCGGTGTACGCCGCTGCCGCCGCGGCCACCAGTGCCCCGCCCAGCAGCCAGCCCCCGACGACATCCGACAGCCAGTGCACGCCCAGATAGACCCGGGTGAAGCCGACGCCGACCACCGAGACCACGGCCACCGCCCCGGCCGTCCACCGCCACAGCGAACGGGCCCCGCACCGGCACAGCGACCACAGCACCAGCGCGCCCGCGATCAGGGCGGACATCGCGTGCCCCGACGGGAACGCCGCGTAGTGCGCCGCGTCCACCGGGTCCGGCCAGACCGGGCGGGCCCGGCCGACCGCCGCCTTCAGCACCTGCTGTAGCCCCGTCCCGACGAGCGCGGTGGCCGCCACCCAGCCGCCGAGCAGCCGTTCACCCCGCCGTACGAGCAGCACGACCGCCGCCACCAGCACCACGCGCATCATCCAGGGGTCCCACAGCCAGTCGCTGAGCACCCGGTTGAGGCGGGTCCAGCCGGGCGCCGCGACGGCCGTCCGGTGCAGCGCACCGGCCAGCGCCCGGTCCACCGCCATCAAGGGTTCCCACCGCAGGGCGACCAGGGTCAGCAGCAGACCGAAGACGAGCGCGCAGAGAACGGCGCACAGGAGGGCCGGAACACGCGAGGCGGGGGCGGGACGGCGGTCGTCGTCCACGGCGGACGACCGTTCGGTGGGTCGCGGCGTCGGTGGCATACCCCGATCTTCGCCGATACCCGGCGCCCGGAGCCACGCCGACCCACCGGCCAACGGCATCGGGGCCCGGCCACCGGCCACCGCCATCGGGCCCCGGCCACCGCCACCGGCCATGAGCCATCGACCATGAGCCATCGGCCACCGGCACCGGCCAGACGTCAGGTCAAAGCCCTCAGCCCGGGAATGAAGGTCACCAGCAGCGGAATCGCCGGTACCAGCGCCGCCACCGCCGTCATCCGCAGCCGGCGGCCGGGGGTGAAGCGGGGCGCGGGGGCCAGCAGCCGGTCCACCCGCTCCGGTACCTGGGCGAGCTGGGCGGGGCAGGGGCCGAACACCCCGCGGTCCTCGTTGAGTTCGACCAGGGCCAGGGCGATCGTCCGGCGGCCGAAGCGGCGCGAGGCCACATCGTCGGCGGCCAGCTCGACCAGCCGGTGCACCTGGTCGCGGAACGCGGCGAAGACCGGGACCTGCGGAAAACCGGCGGCCAGCGCCGAGGCGCAGTACAGCAGGAGGTCGTGCCGGGCCCGCGCATGACCCTGCTCATGGGCGATCAGCGCATCGAGCTGACGCCCCTTCAGCCGACGCAACGCCGAGGTGGTGATGACCAGTTGGGGCGAGGCGTGGGACAGCCACCAGGCTTCCGGGCGGTCCCCCTCCAGGACGACCAGACGCTCCCCGGAAGGCTCCTCGCCGGGCAACAACGGCGCGCGGCGCAGCAGCTCGGCCCGCCGCTGCCGCCGACGGGCGCGTACCGCCCGTACCTCGCGCGTCAGTGCGACGGCCGTCCAGGCGCCGCCGCCCGCCAGGAGCAGCGCCAGCACCCCGGCCCAGGGCCCGTGCGTCTGGAGCGCGTACGCCTCGACGACGACCCGCGGGGCGAGCCCGAACACCGGGCTGCGGACGGCTTCCCAGGCGGCGGCCCCGCTCAGCGACATCGCGAGCAGACAGCACAGCAGAACACCGGCCACCACGCACTGCCACACCCACAGGGCGAGCACCGGCTCACGGTCGGGCCAGTCGGAACGGGCCATCAGCCGTGGCGCCATTGCCGCGGCCAGCACGCCGAGCATCATCAGCGCGAGAGGGACCATCATGCCGTCACCCTATGAGCGCACGACTACCCGTTGGTACGGCCGCGCGACGGAAGTGATGCATACCACCCCGGCAACAGGTGTGAACGGTCAACGGGCGCACGCCCCGCGCCGAACCGGGCGGCAGCGCATCGCCGCAGCTCACAGCGCCAGCAGCATCGCCAGCATGCCGATCCCCATCGCCACCCGGCAGGCCGGCAGCACCCCGGCGCCCGCCACCCCCGCCGCCCCGCCAGCCGTCCCCTTACCAGCCCCCGCGCCCGCCGCCGGCACCAGCCGCACCCCGGCCGCGAGGACATACCCCGTGAAGTAGACGAGCAACAGCCCCGTCAGCAACGGCACACCGCCCGGCACCGAGTGCGCCACCGGGCCCGTCCCGCCCGCCTGGCCCATCTGCGCCATCTGGCCCATCTGCCCTGTGTGGCCCGCCTGTTGGGACGCCGGGGCGACCATCGCGAGCGCCATGTACGCCATGGCCAGCGCGCCCACCGCATGATGCAGATGGCGGTGCGCCAGTGCCCACAGGCCCGCCGCCCCGAAAACCGCGGTGAACAGCCACGGGGACCACGACGGCGGTGCCACCGGCCAGGCCATCGCCGCCATCCCCAGCGCCATCAGCCCCTCACCGCGCGCCTCGCCCCGCTGCGCGGCCGGTCCGCTGCGCGCCCGCACCAGGCAGTACGCACCGGCGGCGGCCCCCAGCAGCACCAGCAGCCAGCCGACCCACACCGGTCCGTGCACGGAGCACCTCCCCTCGTACCCGTACGCATCGGGGGCAGGATGCCCGCCGGGCGTCCGGCACACGGGAGCGCACGGGCGCAAAGGGGGAGCGCGGTGGTGGAGTGCCGCCGGGCGCAAAAACGGCCTCAGGGCCGATAGCGCAGCGGATGATCCGCCGGGACCTCGGTCAGCACGAGGCGGTGGCCGTCCGGGTCGGCGATCCACATCTCGATCAGCCCCCATGGCTCCTGCACGGGCGCGCGCAGCACCTCCACCCCGTGCGCCAGCAGCTCCTGGTGCGCCGCCGCCGCGTCCGCCACCTGGAGCCACAGCTTGAGGGTCTCCGTGGGCGGCCCGGCGGCCCGGCCGGACACCTCCAGGAAGCCGCCGCCGAGGAAGTAGACCGTGCCGCGCTCGGAGCCGGTACCGAATTCCCGGTAGATCTCCAGCCCCAGCGCCTCGCCGTAGAACGCCCGCGACCGCTCGGGGTCGGCCGGCCGCAACAGCACCCTGCTGCTCAGTACATGCACCATGCCCGGACCCTACGCCGCCCGCCCCGCGCGGCCGGGCACCCGCCGCCGGAAGACCGGGACAATCGGCCCTGACATCGCACACCTGCCAGTTGTTAGCCTCCAGGACACCACCCGCCCGCCCGAGAGGACTCCGCGCACCATGCCGACCAGCGAGCCGACCTTCCGCACCGCCCTCGACGCCGATGTCCCCGGGCTCGTCGACCTCATCGAGTCGGCCTACCGCGGGGACACCAGCCGCAGCGGCTGGACCACGGAGGCGGACCTGCTGGAGGGGCAGCGCACCGACCCGGCGGGCGTCACCGCCGTGGTGCGCAACGAGACCGGCCGGCTGCTGATCGCCGAGCGGGACGGCGTGCTGATCGCCTGCTGCCAGCTCGAACACCGCGGGGACCATGCGTACTTCGGGATGTTCGCGGTGCGCCCGGAGCTCCAGGGCGGCGGCCTCGGCAAGGTGATCATCGCGGAGGCGGAGCGGACCGCGCAGGACATCTGGGGCGCCCGGGAGATGCGGATGACGGTCATCCGCCAGCGCACCGAGCTGATCGCCTGGTACGAGCGCCGCGGCTACCGGCGCACCGGGGAGCGCACCCCGTTCCCGTACGGCGACGAGCGGTTCGGCATCCCCCAGCGCCCCGACCTGGAATTCGAGCTCCTGGTCAAGCCGCTCGGCCAGGACGTGTCTCCTTGACGGGTTGCCAGTCGAGAGCAGGGACAGGCCCAGGAGGAGGCGGATACGCATGGGTTCATGCTGTGGCCGGCAGAGCGATAAGGCCAGTAGATAGTTCTGCCGCGATCTAGAATCAGCGCTTATGGAACTTCGCCGGCTCCGCTACTTCGTCTGTGTCGTCGAGGAGGGCGGTTTCACCCGGGCCGCCGCCCGGCTGCATCTGGCCCAGCCCGGCCTCAGCGCCCAGATCCGCCAGCTGGAGAAGGAGGTGGGGCAGCCCCTGCTCGACCGCTCCGGCCGGTCGGTGACGCTGACCGAGGTGGGCCGGGCGGTCCTGCCGTACGCCCGCGCCGCACTGGCCGCGGCGGAGTCGGTGCGGCAGACGGTCGATGCGTACACCGGGCTGCTGCGCGGCCGGGTCACGCTCGGGCTGGTCTCCGGCGCCACCGGCCACGCCTTCGACATCGCCGCTTTACTCGCGGACTTCCACGACGCCCACCCCTCGGTGGAGGTGGCACTCACCGAGGACACCACGGAGCGGATGCAGGCCGCGCTCCTGGCCGGCGAGCTCGACATCGCCGTCCTCGGCACGGCGGAGGAGGCGCCCCCGCCCGGAGCGGCCTTCCAGACGGTGATCGACGTCCCGCTGGTCGCCGCCGTCGCGCCCGGTGATCCGCTGCTCGACCGCGCCGACGGTACGCACGTCCCGCTCGCCGAGCTGCGCGACCGGCCACTGATCTGCCTGCCGCGCGGCACCGGGGTGCGCGCGGCGCTCGAACGCGGCTGTGCGCAGGCGGGGTTCCGGCCCCGGGTGGCCTTCGAGGCGGCCGCCCCACATGTGCTCTCGCAGCTTGCCGCGCGGGGCCTGGGCATCGCCGTACTCCCCGCCGGTGAGGACGAGACCCCTTTTGACGGACCGCTTCGCACGCTGCCGATCGTCCGGCCCGAGATGCGGGCCCGCATCGCGCTCGCCTGGCAGGCCGGCGGTCCTTCGAGCCCCGCGGCCCGGGCTTTCCTCGACCGCCTGCGCGACGTCATCCCCAAGCCGCCCGATTCCTAAGGGCTGTCCCGTAACCCCTGGCGGGCGCACGACGACAGCTACGGCACTCCCCCAGCTAACGCTGGGAGGTGCCCCCACGCCGCGTTGTCGGAACATCCGGATACACCCAGTATCCGGATATCCCTCCGCCTTGCGATGCACCGCATCTGACGTCGTGCGCTGATCCACCAGGGATTACGGGACAGCCCTTAGCCAGGCCGCCCGAGTCCTGGACGAGGAGACACCTCCCGGCCGGCCCCCGGCTCACAGCCGCCCCGCCTGGATGATCCGTTGCAGGAACCGCCGGGTGCGGTCGTGCCGCGGAGCGCCGAAGATCTGCTCGGAGGTGCCGCGCTCCAGCACCACCCCGCCGTCCAGGAAGCACACCTGGTCGGCGACCTCCCGCGCGAAGCCCATCTCATGGGTGGCGATGACCATGGTCATGCCTTCCGTCTTGAGCTCGCGGACGACCTCCAGCACCTCGCCGACCAGCTCCGGGTCGAGCGCCGCCGTGATCTCGTCGAGCAGCAGCAGCCGGGGCCGCCCGGCCAGCGCGCGGACGATCGCGACCCGCTGCTGCTGGCCGCCGCTGAGCCGGTCCGGGTACTCCCCGGCCCGCCCGCCGAGCCCGAGCCGTTCCAGCAGCTCACGGGCCCGCTCCTCGGCCTCGGCGCGCGGCACCCCGTGCACCCGGCGGGGCGCCAGCGTGATGTTGTCCAGCACGGTCATGTGCGGGAAGAGGTTGTACGCCTGGAAGACCACGCCGATCCGGCGGCGGACCGCGTCCACGTCGGCCCGTGGGTCGGTGATCTCCTCGCCGTCCAGGAAGATCGCGCCGTCGTCGATCTCCTCCAGCAGGTTCGCGCAGCGCAGCAGGGTGGACTTGCCCGAGCCGGAGGCGCCGATCAGCGCGGTCACGGTGTGCGGCGGGACCTCCAGATCCACATCCCGCAGCACGACCGTGCCGCGGCCGTAGGTCTTGCGCACGGACTCCAGCCGCAGCACCGGCCCCTCGCCGGGCGCGGCCGGGCCGGCGGTCTCCGCGGCGGGCCGCGGGGCGTCGTCCGTCGTGCTCATACCAGCCCTCCCTGGGCGCGCCTGCGGTCCATGCGAGCCGTGATCCAGTCCGTGCAGCGGGTCATCGGGATGGTCAGCGCGACGAAGACGAGCCCGGCCACGACATACGGCGTGAAGTTGAAGTCCTTGCCGGCGATGATCTGCGCCGCGTAGACCGCGTCCACCGCGCCCGCGATGGACACCAGACCGGTGTCCTTCTGGAGCGAGACCAGATCGTTCAGCAGCGGCGGCACCACCCGCCGCACCGCCTGCGGCAGCACCACGAAGCGCAGTGCCTGTCCGCCGGAGAGCCCCAGCGACCGGGCCGCGGCCCGCTGCGAGGGGTGCACGGATTCGATGCCGGCCCGGAAGACCTCGGCGACATAGGCCGAGTACGTCAGCACCAGCGCGGACCCGCCGAGCAGCACCGGATCGGTGGTCACGCCTTGCAGCCGCAGCGCCGGCACCCCGAAGACCACCATCAGCAGACAGATGATCAGCGGCAGTCCGCGGAAGAAGTCGGTGTACGCGGCGGCGAGCGCGCGCAGCGGGAAGAACACCGGGCCGCGCAGCGTCCGGGCCACCGCCAGCAGCAGCCCGAGCACCAGCACCGCCGCCCCGCACACCACCAGCAGCCGCAGATTCAGCAGCAGTCCGTCCAGCACCTTCGGCAGCGCCATCCGCGCGTACTCCATGCTGAAGAACGTCTCGCGGGTACGCGGCCAGCCGGGCGAGCGGGTGATGACCAGGAAGAGGACCGCGCCGGTGACCAGGGTGCTCAGCGCGGCGACGGCGGTCGCCCGCCGGGCCCTGGCCCGCCGGAACCGCTCCCGCTCGATCCGCCGCGCCGAGGGCACATACCCGTCGTCGGCCGTCTCCTGTGCCGTACGGGTCTTCAACACACCGTCTCCGTACGTCACTTGAGCACCGGAACCGAAACGGCGTCGGTCAGCCACTTCTTCTCCAGCCGGGCCAGGGTGCCGTTCTTCCGCAGGGTGTCCACCGCGGCCGTCACACACCCGGTGATCCGGCTCTCCTTGTCCAGGACCAGCCCGAACTGCTCGTCGGCGGCACCGGTGGCCGCGAACTGCCCGACCACCTCGGCGTCCTCGACCTCCGCCGAGGTGATGTAGAAGGCCGTCGGCAGATCGGTGAGGATCGCGTCGACCTGGCCGTTCTTCAGCGCGGACTTGGCCAGGTCGTTCTTCTGGAAGACGGCCGGCTGCTGGGTGGGCCGGACGGTGTCCTGGAGGACGTCCAGGCTGGTGCTGCCGACCTGCGCACCGAGCTTGACCCGCCGCAGCTCGGCGATGCTCTTGGCGCGCGCCGCCTTGGAGCCCTTGAGCGCGATCACCGCCTGCCGTACGCCGTAGTAGCCGGAGGAGAAGGCGACGGCCCGCTTGCGCGTGGCGCTGATGGAGATCTGGTTGATGTCGAAGTCGAACTTCTTCGCACCGGGCGCGAAGGCGTTGTTGAACGGCACGGTCTGCCAGTGCACCGCGCCCTTGTCGTAGCCCAGCTGCCGGGCGACGGCGTACGCGACCGCGGATTCGAAGCCCTTCCCGTTGGCCGGGTCGTCGTCGTGGAACCACGGCGCGTACGCGGGCTTGTCGGTGCCGACCGTGAGCGTCCCGTGGGCCACGGTGGGCAGTTGGCCGCGGGCGCAGCCCTGCTTGCCCGGCCCGGCGGCCCCCGGGCCACCGGGGGACGCGTCCTGCGGGGCACAGCCGACGGCCGCGGTGAGCAGCGCGACGGTGGCGCAAGCGGCAAGGCGGAGAGGGCGGTTGGCGAGGCGCATGGCGGGAGCGTGGCAGTGCGCGAGGTGATCTGTCGAGATCACCGGCGAAAACATCCGCATGCTGGAAGCACATTGCACGGCTGTGAACTGCGGATTTCTTCGTATGCCGGGGCGGGGCCCGCGGGACGCGGTGCGCCCCGCCCGGCCGGGGCGCCGCGCCCGCCGTCTTACGCCGTGAAGCGGACCGCCCGCCGGATCTCCGGCAGGTCGGTCACCACGCCGTCCAGACCGAGCCCGCGGGCGAGGCGGAGCTGGTCGTGGGTGTTGACCGTCCAGGCCACGACCTTCAGCTGTGCGGCATGCGCCCGCTCGACCAGTTCCAGGGTCAGCCGGCGGATGTTCAGCGAGAGCATCGTCGCGCCCACGGCCAGCGCCCGGTCGACGACATCGGCGCCGTAGCGGCTGCCGACCAGCGCGGTACGGACGCCGGGCAGCAGGGTCCGGATCGCGGCCAGCGCCTCGTCGTGGAAGGAGATCACATCGACCCGGCCGACCAGATCGCGTGAGCGCAGCACCTCGGCCAGCGCCTGCGCGGCCGCCACATCCTTGATCTCGGCCTGGAGCGGCGCCTTGACCGCCGCCACGACCTCCTCGAAGACGGGGATCCGCTCGCCCCGCCCGGCATCGAGTTCCCGCAGTTCGGCGAGGGTGCGCTCGGCGATCGGACCGGCGCCGTCGGTGGTCCGGTCCACGTCCGCGTCGTGCATCACCACGAGCGAGCCGTCCTTGCTCAGATGCAGGTCGAGCTCGATGACATCGAGGCCCTCCTGCTCGGCGCGCACGAAGGAGCGCAGGGTGTTCTCCGGCTCGACGCCCATCATCCCGCGGTGTCCGATGGTGAGAAAGGACAAGGCTGCCTCGCTTCTGTCGGCTCGGTGCCGCTGCCGGCCCGGTCCCGGTGTCGGCCGTCGGCAGCGGCGTAACGAAATGGCGCTCAGCCTAACGGGACGGTACGGCGGAAAAAGGGGTGCCGGACCGGCCACGGTGTGTCCAGTACGGGTACCCGCCATATCCGCTTCCAGACCCCCTCACCCTCGCGTGGGCGAGTCCCCGCCGCGCTGACGGGCCCGGCCGCCGCGGCGCCGGGGAGCGGGGTGTGTCATATGCCATACGGCTACGGACAGTAGATGTTCCGGCGGCCGGACCGCGCCCCTCCAGGAGGCGCGAAGGGGCCGTTCGCCCGTCAACAGCCCCTGGAAGAAGCGCTGAAACCCTTGCCCTCATACCCAGGAAGTGTCGCCTAATGCGTCACGCACAGGAAAAATCGGCGTGATCGACGGGTGTCGGCAGAAAGATTTTCACCGACCCCACTTGAGACGGCGATCCTCGGCTGGTTACCGTGGGCTGACAACACGATCTACCGCCGGAGGGCAGTCATGACGGAAATTCTTTCGCCTGTGGGTGTCCAGGAGGCCACCACGACCGCAGAGAGTGTGGTCGCGCACCCGGCGTGGTCCGTGCTCAAGGACGCGGTCGAGACCATCCGCCCCTGGCAGTCCAAGGACGGTTCGGTCGACCTGGCGGCGGCGGGCGCGCCGAGCGCCGACGCCGTGCGCGCCGAGGTCGACCGCGTCATAGCGGCCGTCGGCGAGCTCGCCCCGCTGCTGCCGCACGACGCCGCCTACCACCAGGCGCTCGTCGCCGACCTGCGCCGCTGGGCCGACAGCGGCTTCGACGTGCCGGACTTCCTGGACTCGCTGCTCGCCTTCCAGCCCGCCCAGCAGCGCGCCGACGGCCTTCAGCACCTGGTGCTGTTCCCCATGTACACCCAGAACGGCAACCCGGACCGCAACTTCGAGGCCGTCGTCCTGCGCATGGTCTGGCCGGACTGGCTCGCCGAGCTGGAGCGCACCCGCTACGACAACCCCCTCTTCTGCGGTATCGCCTTCGAGGACTTCACGGCCGGCTACGACACCAACTCCGCCGTGCTCTTCCCGGAGACCATCGCCGTGCGCGAGGCCCCCGAGCGGTTCACCTGGGGCGGGATCTTCTGCGACCGCGAGGCCGCCCGCTTCCGCCGGGTCAGCGAGGCCGCCATCGAGACGCTCGGCGTCGAACTCCCCGAGGACATCCGCGAGATGCTCGGCGACCAGGAGCGCTGCCAGGAGGCGTTCGTCCTGTGGGACATGGTGCACGACCGCACCCACAGCCACGGTGACCTGCCGTTCGACCCGTTCATGATCAAGCAGCGCCAGCCGTTCTGGATGTACGGCCTGGAGGAGCTGCGCTGCGACCTCACCGCCTTCAAGGAGGCCGTGAAGCTGGAGGCCGAGGGGTACGCCCAGGCGCGTGATGTGCAGTTCGCAGTGATCTTCGACCGGATGTTCCGCTTCCCGGTCACCGGCGACCGGGTCCGCAACTACGACGGCCTGGGCGGCCAGCTGCTCTTCGCGTACCTGCACAAGCACGACGTCGTACGCTGGACGGACAACACACTGCACATCGACTGGGAGCGGGCGCCCAAGGTCACCAACCAGCTGTGCGGCGAGATCGAAAAGCTCTATCGCGACGGCATCGACCGGCCCAAGCTGGTCCACTGGTTCGCTGCGTACGACCTCGTCTCGACCTACCTCGCCCCGCACCCGGGCTCGGTCTGGGCCAAGGGACCCGACGCCCTCGACCTGGACCAGCCGCCGCGCAAACTCGTGGACGACGTGCTCCCCGACGAATTCCCGCTGAGCATGTTCTACGAAGCGCTCGCCAAGAAGCTGCGTGCTGTGATCGCCTCTACCAAGGGCATCACGGCCCACAGTGACGCATTGGCGGCGGCATGAGGACCGAGCGGAACACCCGGCCGAAGGCCGTCCAGCAGCAGGACGAGGAGGCGACGAAGATGGTTACTTCGACGGGCGGCCAGGGGCCGCTGGAGGGTGCGGTCATCGCGGTGGCGGGCGCGGCCGGGCCGGCCGGCCGCGCGACCCTGCTGCGGCTGGCCGAAGCGGGTGCGGTGGTGATCGGCTCGGACTCGAACCCCGAGCGGCTGGCGGAGGCCGTGGACGCGGCGCGCTACGCCCACGGCGGCGCCACGGTGATAGGGGACACCGTCGACCTCCTCGACCTGGACCAGGCCCGTGAATGGGCGGCCCGTACGGAGAAGGAATTCGGCCGGATCGACGGCCTGGTGCACCTGGTCGGCGGCTGGCGCGGCTCGTCGACCTTCGCGGAGACCGACCTGACCGACTGGGACGTGCTGCACAAGCTGCTGATCCGCACCGTCCAGCACACCTCCCTCGCCTTCTACGAGGCCCTGGAGCGCAGCGGCAACGGCCGTTTTCTCCTCACCAGCGCGGCCGGCGCCAGCAAGCCCACCGGGGGCAACGCCGCCTATGCCGCCTCCAAGGCCGCAGCCGAAGCCTGGACGCTGGCCATGGCGGACGGCTTCCGCAAGGCGGGGGGTGAGCAGGGGCCCCGCGCCGCTGCTGCCATCCTGATCGTGAAGGCGCTCGTCAACGACCAGATGCGCGCCGAGCGACCGAACGCGAAGTTCGCGGGCTTCACGGACGTCACGGAGCTGGCCGAGGCCATCGCCGGAGTCTGGAGCCGGCCCGCCCAGGAAGTGAATGGACAGCGTCTGTGGCTGACCCCCGAGCCGTGACCGGAGCGAAGACCGACGCCCGGCGGCACCACGATCCCGAGATACGCGGCTTCGCCAGCGACAACTACGCGGGCGCGCATCCCGAGGTGCTCGCCGCGCTCGCCCTTGCCAACGGCGGCCATCAGGTCGCCTATGGCGAGGACGAGTACACCGCGCACCTCCAGCGGGTCTTCCGCAGCCACTTCGGGCAGCGCGCCGAGGCGTTCCCGGTGTTCAACGGCACCGGTGCCAATGTCGTCGCCCTCCAGGCCGTGACCGACCGCTGGGGCGCGGTGATCGCCGCCGAGTCCGCGCACATCCACGTCGATGAGTGCGGTGCGCCCGAGCGGGTCGGCGGGCTCAAGCTGCTGACCGTGCCGACCGAGGACGGCAAGCTCACCCCCGAGCTGATCGACCGCCAGGCGTACGGCTGGGACGACGAGCACCGGGCCATGCCGCAGGTCGTCTCGATCGCCCAGAGCACCGAGCTCGGCACGGTCTACACGCCCGACGAGATCCGGGCGATCTGCGAACACGCCCATGAGCGCGGCATGGTGGTGCATCTGGACGGTTCGCGGATAGCCAACGCCGCGGCCACGCTGGATGTCCCGATGCGGGCCTTCACCAACGCCGTGGGCGTCGACATCCTCTCCTTCGGCGGCACGAAGAACGGTGCGGTCTTCGGTGAGGCCGTGGTCGTGCTCAACCCCGACCGGGTGCGGGCGATGAAGCATCTGCGGAAGCTGTCCATGCAGCTGGCCTCCAAGATGCGCTTCGTCTCCGTCCAGTTGGAGGCGCTGCTGGCCAAGGACCTGTGGCTGCGCAATGCCCGGCACGCCAACACCATGGCGCAGCGGCTGGCGGCCGGGGTGCGGGAGATCGGCGGGGTGGAGATCCTCTACCCCGTGCAGTCCAACGGGGTGTTCGCCCGGTTGCCGCACGATGTCAGCGAGCGGCTCCAGAAGCGCTACCGCTTCTACTTCTGGGACGAGGCGGACGGTGTCGTGCGCTGGATGTGCGCCTTCGACACCGCGGTGGAGGACGTCGACGGCTTCCTCGCCGCACTCCGCGAGGAGATGGGCCGCTAGCCACCCCTGCATAGCTATGCGCCCGGCAGAAAAGTCATTGACTCTCGGCCGGGCGCATCGCTACGCTCCCCGGGCATGGAGCTGATCCAGAACGCCCCGGAAATCTCTGCCTACTTGGCCGCTGACGAGGTCATCGACCACGAACACCCACGCGTCCGGGCCATCGCGGCGACCCTCTCCGCCGACGCCCCCGATGCATACGCATACGCCAAGGCCGCCTTCGACTTCGTCCGGGACACCATTCCGCACAGCCAGGACGCCGGTGACGAGCGCAGCGAGATGGGGGTCCCCCCGGCCGAAGGCTGGGGGAGGGTCACCTGGCGCGCCTCGGACGTCCTCGCGCAGCGCACCGGCATCTGTTACGCCAAGGCGCACGCCCTCGCGGCCCTGCTGCGGGCGGAGGGCATCCCCACCGCGCTGTGCTACCAGAAATTCGAGGTCGTCCACGGTCTGGTGGCCGTCCGGATGCCCGGCGAGGACCGCTGGGTGCGGCAGGACCCTCGGGGGAACAAGCCCGGTGTCGACGCGCAGTTCCGCCTCGACCGCGAGCAGCTCGCCTTCACCGTACGACCGGAGTTCAATGAAGTGGACTATCCGGTGCTATTTGCTGAACCGCACCCGGCCGTGCTCCAATGCCTCCGGGAGGCCGTCGACCGGCCTCACCTCTGGCAGACGCTCCCCACCGATCTCTGAGGAACGGCCCTGATGCCCAGCTCTCCGCAGGTCTCCGACCTCACCCGCGCCCTGCATGTCTCCGACGAGGTGCGCGCCCTGGCGCCCGGCTTCGGCTGTCTCGCCGTGGAAGCCCACGGCCTGACCAACGGGCCCAGCGACGAGGCCGGCGCGGCGCTCCTGGACGACGCCACCCGCAGGCTGACCGCGCGCCTCGACGGGCGTGCCCCGCAGGACGATCCGCACATCGCCGCCTGGCGCGCCGCGTACACCGCCTTCGGCAGCAAGCCCTCCCGCACCCGCAACTCCGCCGAGGCACTGGCCAAGCGCGCGCTCGCGGACGGCGGCCTGCCGCGCATCAACCGCCTCGTCGACCTCTACAACGCCATCAGCGTCGCCCATCTCATCCCCGTGGGCGGCGAGGACCTGGACCGTATCCAGGGCGGTATGCGGCTCGTACGGGCCACCGGCGACGAGCCGTTCGTGACCGCAGCCGGGGGCGCCGAGGTCATCGAGCACCCCGATGCGGGCGAGGTGGTCTGGTGCGATGACGCGGGCGTCACCTGCCGCCGCTGGAACTGGCGGCAGGGCGTGCGTACCCGTCTCACCGAGGACTCGGTCAGCGCCCTCTTCCTGCTGGAGCGGATGGCTCCCATGACGCTCGACGAGCTGGCGGCCGCGGGCGCGGAGCTGGCCGAGGCGCTGCACCGGGCCTGCCCGGACGCCCGGATCGAGATCGGTGAGATCTGGACCCCGTGACCCGGGCCGTGCGGACCGGCCGGCGGACGGGACCGCGGCCGGTCCGGTGACGGCGTGGCCGGTCAGGTGACGTCGCGGCCGGCCGCCGGGGCCGTTACGCGAGGCTGCCGGGCGCCGCGGGGGCGGTGCCGCCCAGATGGGCCGGGATCCACCAGGTGTCCTCGGGGCCCTTGGGGCGCACGGGGTAGGCGCGCTGGGCCGCCTCCAGCAGATCCTGCACCCGGGTCCGCAGCCGGTCGGTGATCTTCTCGGCCTGCTCGCCCGGGTCGGCCGCCATCGGCTCGCCCACCCGGATCGTTATCGGGAAGTGGTTACGGCCCAGATCGCGCTTGTGGCCCTTGGTCCACAGCCGCTGGGTGCCCCACAGCGCCACCGGCAGCAGCGGCACCCCGGCCTCCTGGGCCAGCCGCGCCGCACCCGACTTGAAGTTCTTCAGGGTGAAGCTCTCGGAGATCGTCGCCTCGGGGAAGACCCCGATGATTTCCCCCGAACGCAGTGCGGTCAGCGCGTGCTTGTAGGCGTGCATGCCCTGGCCGCGGTCCACGGGGATGTGCTTCATCGCGCGCATCAGCGGTCCCGACACCTTGTGCCGGAAGACCGACTCCTTCGCCATGAAGCGCACCAGCCGCTTGGCCGGCCGCGCCGTCAGCCCGGCGAAGACGAAGTCCAGGTACCCGATGTGATTGCTCACCAGCACCGCCCCGCCGCGGCGCGGAATGTGATCCGTCCCGGCGATGTCGAATTTCAGATCGAGCGCCTTGAAGAGCGTGCGGGCGGCGCCGATCACCGGCGGATAGACGAGCTCTGCCATTGTCCGGAGGACCCCTTTTCCACGCCTGGGGAGGGTTCTCCCGGCGGAAACCTACGCAGTCGTAACTGCGGCTTTCGGGAGATCGTGCCCGATGTCGGCCGTGGCGGCCAGCGCGCCGGCCGTCCCGACCGGGAGATTCTTGTCACGTGGCGGCCGTCCAGCCGGCCGTTCTCCGCAGCAGAAGGTACCTCCCGCGCCCCGGTCCGAGTACGCCGCCGGGAATCTTTGCGGTCTCATGGATGCTGCATCCGTCGATGACGGGACGCATGGTGTGCCCTCGCGGCGCTCGCGGCAGGCGAGTGTCTTCGGCGGGTGGCACCCACGCCGCGAAGGGGAGGCTGACGGTGCGGGAACGGGACGGGACGGCGCGGCTGGGCGCCGCCGAGATCGGGGCGGCGCTGGGGGAGCGGGCCACCCTGCTTCAGTTCTCCAGCGCCTTCTGCCAGCCCTGCCGGGCCACCCGGCGCACCCTCACCGAGGTCGCCGGCATGGTCGACGGCGTGGCCCATGTCGAGATCGACGCGGAGGACCATCTGGCGCTCGTACGGCGGCTCGATGTGCTGCGCACCCCGACGGTGCTGGTGCTCGACGCGGACGGCGCGGTCGTGCGGCGCGCCTCCGGACAGCCCCGGAAGGCGGATGTGATCGCGGCCCTCGGCGCGGCCGTCCGTGATTGATCTCCCAGATGACGGGCTCCCCTTGACGCTGTGGGTCACGAATCGTCACTCTGACGTGATGTGGCCAGGACCCCTTCTCCACGGACGCGCCCACGTCGACCTTCTGCGGACTGCCAGCGCCCGCTGTCCGGCCATGTGAGCAGCGACGACACCAGCGCCGCCGACCGCCGCCCGGCCGTCGGCGGCTCCGCCCGGGCTCGTACTCGACAGCAGAAGGACAACTCCATGACGGCCCTGCCCGGCCTCGGCACGCCTCAGACCGCCTCTCCCGAACTCCTGCGCTCGGTCTTCCGGCAGCACGCCGCCGGCGTCGCGGTGATCACCGCGCCCGGCTCCCGCCCCGCGGGCTTCACCGCCACCTCCCTCACCTCGGTCGCCGCCGATCCGCCGCTGCTCTCGTTCGGTGTGGGTACCGGCTCCTCCAGCTGGCCGGCCGTCTCGGCGGCCGAGCACATCGGCGTCCACATACTCGGCGAGCATCAGCAGGAGCTGGCCGCCACCTTCGCGCGCAGTGGTGCCGACCGCTTCGGCCCCGCCACCTCCTGGCGCACCGGCCCCGAGGGCGTGCCCCTCCTGGACGGCGTCCTCGCCTGGCTGGTGTGCAGGGTCGAGGCGCGGGTGCCGGCCGGCGACCACTGCCTCGTGATCGCTCAGCCCGTCGTCGGTGACCCGGCCGGGCCCGGCCGTCCGCTCCTGTATCACCAGGGCCGTTTCAACGCGCTGCGCGACTGACGGCCCGTCGCCGGAACCCGACACGCGCGGGTTCCCGCGGGGCTTCCTCTTCCGCCGTTCCGGGCCGTTGGCAAGGTCACATTTCGACGGCCTTGCTTCGGGGCACGAGACTGGATGTACTGGCGAGTAATATGACGGTCGGCGTGGGGAACCGGATCCGACCGGGAGCCGCCCCAACAGGCGCCTATGCTGCCAGCACAAGGCAGTTCTGAAGAGACGAAGCAGGTAGGAGAGTCGGCGTGAGCTTGAGGATCGTTGTCTGTGTGAAGTACGTGCCCGACGCCACCGGCGACCGGCACTTCGCCGAGGACCTGACCGTCGACCGTGACGACGTGGACGGTCTGCTCTCGGAGCTCGACGAGTACGCCGTCGAGCAGGCCCTCCAGATCAAGGAAGCGGCCGACGACGCGGAGATCACGGTCCTCACCGTCGGTCCCGAGGACGCCAACGACGCGCTGCGCAAGGCGCTGTCGATGGGCGCCGACAAGGCCGTCCACGTCGAGGACGACGACCTGCACGGCACCGACGCGCTCGGCACCTCCCTCGTACTCGCCAAGGCCATCGAGAAGACCGGCTACGACCTCGTCGTCTGCGGTATGGCCTCCACCGACGGCACGATGGGTGTGCTGCCCGCGCTGCTCGCCGAGCGCCTGAACATCCCTCAGGTCACCCAGCTCTCCGAGGTTTCCGTCGCGGACGGCAAGGTCACCGGCCGCCGGGACGGCGACACCGCCAGCGAGCAGCTGGAGGCCGCGCTGCCGGCGGTTGTGTCCGTCACCGACCAGTCGGGCGAGGCGCGTTACCCCTCCTTCAAGGGCATCATGGCCGCCAAGAAGAAGCCGGTGGAGTCCCTGGACCTGGAGGACCTGGAGATCGAGGCGGACGAGGTCGGCCTCGAGGGCGCCTGGACCAAGGTCGAGGACGCCGCCGAGCGTCCGGCCCGTACGGCGGGCACGATCGTCAAGGACGAGGGCGAGGGCGGCAAGCAGCTCGCCGAGTTCCTCGCGGGCCAGAAGTTCATCTGAGCCGCGTAGTCCTTTCCACCGCCCTCATTCTTCCCGCAGGAGAGCAATCCCATGGCTGAAGTTCTTGTCTACGTCGACCACGTGGACGGCGCCGTCCGCAAGCCCACCCTCGAACTGCTCACCCTCGCCCGCCGCATCGGTGAGCCGGTAGCGGTGCACCTCGGCCCGCACGCCGACGAGGCCGCCAAGGTCCTCGCCGAGCACGGCGCGGTGAAGGTCCTGGCCGCCGACGCCCCGGAGTTCGCGGAGTACCTCGTCGCCCCCAAGGTCGACGCGCTCCAGGCCGCCTACGACGCGGTCTCCCCGGCCGCCGTGCTGCTGCCGTCCTCCGCGGAGGGCAAGGAGATCGGTGCCCGCCTCGCGGTCCGCATCGGCTCCGGCATCATCACCGACGCCGTCGACCTGGAGGCCGGCGACGAGGGCCCGGTGGCCACGCAGTCCGTCTTCGCGGCCTCGTACACCACCAAGTCCCGCATCACCAAGGGCACCCCGGTCATCACCGTCAAGCCCAACTCCGCCGCCCCGGAGGCCGCGCCGGCCGCCGGCACGGTCGAGCAGCTCGCGGTGACCGTCGCCGACTCCTCCAAGGGCACCAAGATCGTCTCGCGCACGCCGCGTGAGTCGACCGGCCGCCCGGAGCTGACCGAGGCCGCGATCGTGGTCTCCGGTGGCCGTGGCGTCAACGGCGCCGAGAACTTCCCGGTCATCGAGGCGCTCGCCGACTCGCTCGGTGCGGCCGTCGGCGCCTCGCGTGCCGCCGTGGACGCCGGCTGGTACCCGCACACCAACCAGGTCGGCCAGACCGGTAAGTCGGTCTCGCCGCAGCTGTACATCGCGGCGGGCATCTCCGGTGCGATCCAGCACCGCGCCGGTATGCAGACCTCGAAGACGATCGTCGCCATCAACAAGGACGAAGAGGCCCCCATCTTCGACCTGGTCGACTACGGCGTGGTCGGCGACCTCTTCGACGTCGTCCCGGCCCTCACCGACGAGGTCAAGACCCGCAAGGGCTGAGCCCGTCCAGGTGCCGGCCCCTTCGGCACGGCACGAGGCCCCGTACGCGGCACGCGTACGGGGCCTCGTGCGTCCGCGGCGGAAGGGGCCGCGGGCGCGCTCTGCCGGGCCGGACCTAGCTGCCGGTCACGCCGTCGATCTGCTCGCGGAGCAGATCCGCATGGCCGTTGTGCCGGGCGTACTCCTCGATCATGTGGACGTAGATCCAGCGCAGGCTCAGCGTGCCCCGGCGGGTTTCGAAGGTCTCGTCCAGCCCGCTGTCCGCCACGGCCTTGTCGCAGACCTCGACCTCGGCGCGGAAGGCCGCGAAAGCCGCCTCGGCGGTGGCCGGGTCGAGGTCGTCGAAATCGGCGTCGGGGCTGGCCTCGGTGAAGTAGATGTCGTCGATCGGCTCGCCGAGGAAGCGCTTGCGGAACCAGCTCCGTTCGACATCCGTCATGTGGCGGACGAGGCCGAGCAGGGTCAGGGTGGACGGTGCGCTGGTCGCCTGCGTCAGCTGCTCGCCGGTGAGTCCGGTGCACTTCGTGAGCAGCGTGTCGCGGTGGAAGTCGAGCCAGCCCTGAAGCATCTCCCGTTCACCGGCCACGGTGGGGAGTTCTCGGCGCTCGACAGTGGGTGCGGTCCAAGTCATGCGGGGAGTCTGGCGGGACCGGCGCCGTGGCGCCACGGAGTTTTCGGTCGGCGGCCGCACGCCCGTGACCTGCACCGCTCCGGGCGGGGGGTGTTGACCTCGCCGAACGACCCGGATAACTTCGCTATACGGATTGTTGATTCCGTTAGGCGGAATGCGCTCGATGGTCGGGCCGAGCACCGGGAGGGGCAGCGAATGGGGCAGCAGGAGACCGTGGCGACGAGCCTCGCGGACACCGTACGCGAGGGCATCGGCGCCGCTCTCGCCCAGGTGGACGCGGATCTGGCGCGGCGCTACCCGGGCGACCCCGGCACCCGTCAGCCGGTCCACACGGTCTATGTCCCCGGCGATGCCTTCGCCGCCGACACCCTGCGCTCCTGGGGCGACCAGGCGCTCGCCGCCCTCGATGAGCACGCCCCCGACGCCAAGGCGCTCGCCGCCGTCCTCGGCCTGCCCGAGGCGCTCGCCGACGAGGTCCATGACCGGGTCCGCGCCAAGCTGGTCCATGAGCCCATCGAGGATCTGCGGATCGACTTCGAGGACGGCTACGGCCCCCGCCCGGACGCCGAGGAGGACGCGGCCGCCGCCCGCGCCGCCGCCCTGGTCGCCGCCGCGTACGGTGGGGGCACCTCCCGGCCGGAGGCCGGGGGAGGGACCGCGGCCCCGTACATGGGCATCCGGATGAAGTGCATGGAGGCCGCCGTCCGCGACCGCGGTATCCGCACCCTCGACATCTTCCTCACCCGCCTGATGGCGGCCGGCGGTCTGCCCGACGGCCTGGTCCTCACGCTCCCGAAGGTGACCTACGCCGAGCAGGTCACGGCCATGGTGCGGCTGCTGGAGGCATTCGAGCGGACACACGGCCTGGAGAGCGGCCGGATCGGCTTCGAGATCCAGATCGAGACCACCCAGTCGATCCTGGGCGCCGACGGCCGGGCCACCGTCTCCCGCATGATCGAGGCGGCCGAGGGCCGTGCCACCTCCCTCCACTACGGCACCTTCGACTACAGCGCCTCCTGCGGTGTCAGCGCCGCCCACCAGTCCCTCGACCACCCGGTGGCCGACCACGCCAAGGCCGTGATGCAGGTCGCGGCGGCCGGCACCGGCGTACGGCTCTCGGACGGCTCGACCAATGTGCTCCCCGTCGGCCCGACCGACCGGGTCCACGCGGCCTGGCGGCTCCATCACGGCCTCGTGAGCCGCTCGTTGGCCCGCGCCTACTACCAGGGCTGGGACATGCACCCGGCCCATCTGCCGACCCGCTACGCCGCGGTCTACGCCTTCTACCGCGGCGGCCTGGAGCAGGCCGCGGCCCGGCTCGCGGCGTATGTCGCCAAGGCCGGCGGCGAGGTCATGGACGAGCCCGCCACCGCCAAGGCCCTCAGTGGCTATCTGCTGCGCGGACTGGACTGCGGCGCCGTGGACACCGCCGAGGTCGCCCGGCTGACCGGGCTGACCCGAGCAGACCTGGACGCCCTCGCGGGCCGCCCGGCGGCGACGGAGGGTTGAGGGCGACCGCCGGAACAAGCGGCACAACCCCGCCTGTGAGCGGGGGAGTTGACTGCCGCCCAGGCTTACGGGCCCGTCAGGCCCGATGAGGCCCCCGCCGATCCGGCGGGGGCCTCGCGCGTCAGTCCGCCGCCGGTCCGAGGTCGTCGAGGTGGGTGCGCAGGACCGTGACGCAGGTCCGGTCGTCCAGCACCTCGGGCCGTAGTACGGCGGTGAAGGCGAGGCCGTCCAGAAGGGACGTCAGCCGCTCGGTCTCGGTCTCGACGTGGAGCCCCGGCCGCAGCCCGCCCGCCGAGTCGAGGCGGGTGAGGATGCGGCGTACCAGGGTCCGGGTGGCGACGGCGGTCTCGTGGGCGAGGCCGTCCAGTGCGGGATCGGTCCGGGCGGCCGTGGAGAAGTCGACGAGAACGGTGACCTCGGCGCGCCGCCGGTCGTCCAGGGGCAGCAGCTCGGACAGCAACTCCACCGCGAACCGGCGGACCTGGGCCCCGGAGAGTCCGTCCAGTGCACCGAACTCGTCGATCCGGCGCTGGAGCCGGTCGCCGACCCGGTCGACCATCGACCGCATCGCGAAGCGGATCAGCTCTTCCTGGCCGGCGAAGTAGTGCCGTACCGAACCGATGTTGAGCCGCGCCTCGTCGGCGACGGCGCGCAGCGAGGCGCGCTGGAGGCCGTCGCGGGCGGCCACGCGGAAGAGGGCGTCGACGACCTCACGGCGCCGGGCCTCGCGGTCCACCTGTTTGGGCATGAGCCCTTTCTATCACGGCTGTGATAAATTGTTTTCTATCACGCCTGTGATACAAAAAACGCGAGGTGATCATGGAACAGGTCCTGAACCTTCTTCTCCTTCGATTCGGCCTGCTCGTCGGCGGTGTGGTGGTGCTGGCGCTGCTGGTCTTCGCGGTGGCGGTGGCGCTCCGGCGCCGGGGGAGGCTGGGCGAGGTGCGGCGGTATGCGGCACCCGCCGCACGGGCCGTGGGCCGCCGCCTGGACGCCCGGGGTGCCGCGCGGGGGCGCGGTGCCTCCCGGAGCGGCGCTTCCCTGGCCGGCGTGGCGTTCCGGGCCGCCGTCCGTCACCTGGACGACGACGGGTGCGGGCAGCGCGAGCGGGGTGCGGGCCGATGACGGGCGAGCAGCCGCTCCAGACGCTCGCCCGGGGCGACGGCGCCGGCCTGCTTCACCATCTGCTGGTCGACCAGGCGCTCAAGGTCGCCATCGTGCTCGTCGCGCTGCTCGTGCTGGCGCTGGGCATGGCGCTCATCTGGAAGAAGGCCGGCCGCGCCGGGCCCCGGCGCGACGACCGGTGACGCCGGGTCCACGGCGGTCCCTGGGGGTGCGCCGGACCCGGGGGAGGTCAGCTCTCCGCAGGGGGGATCTCGCCCGAGCCGCGGGGGATCAGCCGGGTGGGTATCTCCATCCGGCGGGGGGCGTCATCGGCGCCGTCGAGCCGGCGGAAGAGCAGCTTCGCCGCCGTACCACCGAGCCGTGCCGCGTCCTGGGCGACGACGGTGATGGCGGGGTTGACCAGATCGGCGAGCTCGAAGTCGTCGAAGCCGACGAGGGCGACCGGGCGCGGGTGGTCGGCGAGCACTCGGACCGCCGTGACCGTGACGCGGTTGTTGCCCGCGAACAGCGCGGTCACCGGCTGTGGACCGTCGAGCATGGCGGTGGCGGCGGACCGCACCCGCTCCGGCGCAGTCGGGCCGAGGGAGACCCAGGACTCGTCAACGGGCAGGCCGGCGGCGGCCATTGCCGTACGGTAGCCGCGCAGCCGCTCGTGGGCGGTGTGGATCCGGGGCTGGTCGCCGATGAAGCCGATCCGCCGGTGGCCGTGCGCGATGAGATGGGCCACCGCGTCCTGCGCGCCGCCGAAGCTGTCGGAGAGGACGACATCGGCGTCGATGCGTCCGGCCGGGCGGTCGACGAAGACGGTGGCTATCCCGGCCGCGATCTCCGGTGCCAGATACCGGTGGTCGTCCGCGGCCGGGATGATGACCAGGCCGTCCACCCGCCGGGCACACAGGGCCAGCACCAACTCCTGTTCGCGGGCCGGGTCCTCGGCGCTGGAGCCGTTGATCAGCAGTGCGCCGTGGCTGCGGGCGACCTCCTCGACGGCGCGGTTGAGCGGGCCGTAGAAGGGATCGGCGAGATCCTCCAGGACCAGGCCGATGCTGGCGGTGCGACCCTTGCGCAGGATCCGGGCGGAGTCGTTACGGCGGAATCCGAGGGCCGTGATGGCCTCCTGGACGCGGCGTTCGGTGTCCGGGGTGACTCCTGGTTCGCCGTTGACCACCCGGGAGACCGTCTTGAGGCCGACCCCCGCGCGCGCTGCGACATCCTTCATCGTGGGCCGGGTGCCATAGCGGCGGGACGTGCCCCGCGCGGTGTCGCTCACGGTGTGCGGTCCTGATTCTGTCGGCAGCGGCGTGTGGCGTCGAGCATAGCCCCTAGACAACGTTGTCAATCACGGGAAGACTGGCGTTCTCACGCCGGGCCGGTACGCTCGGCCCCCGGGCCCCACCAGGAGATTCCACACCGATGCAGACGGACCTCAGCGCAGCCTTGGACATCGGCGGCACGAAGATCGCCGGCGCTCTGGTGGACCCCCACGGGAGGCTGCTCGTACGGGCCGCCCGGCCCACCCCCGCCGACAAGGACGGGGCGACGGTGATGCGCGCGGTGGCCGAGGTGCTCGGCGAGCTGGCGGCGGGACCGGACTGGGCGCGGGTGGCGGCCGTCGGCATCGGCAGCGCGGGCCCGGTGGACGCCGCCACCGGCACCGTCAGCCCGGTCAACATCCCCGGCTGGCGCGACTTCCCGCTCGTCGCCGGAGTGCGCGCGCTGGTCGGGGAGCGTCCCGTCGTCCTGGTCGGTGACGGCGTCGCGATGACCGCGGCCGAGCACTGGCAGGGCGCCGCGCGGGGCCACGCCAACGCCCTGTGCATGGTGGTGTCCACCGGCGTCGGCGGCGGGCTGGTCCTCAACGGCCGGCTGCACCCGGGGCCCACGGGAAACGCCGGGCACATCGGCCACATCAGCGTCGATGTCGACGGGGACCCCTGCCCGTGCGGGTCCCGCGGCTGTGTCGAACGGATCGCCAGCGGCCCCAACATCGCCCGCCGGGCGCTGGCCCACGGCTGGCAGCCGGGCCCCGACGGTGACACCAGCGCGGCCGGTGTCGCCGCCGCCGCGCACGCCGGTGACCCGGTCGCGCTGCGCTCCTTCGAGCGAGCGGCCCGGGCGCTGGCCGCCGGGATCGCCGCCACCGCCACGCTCGTCGAGATCGATATCGCGGTCATCGGCGGCGGGGTCGCGGGTGCGGGGGAGGTCCTCTTCCGCCCGTTGCGGGCGGCTCTGCGGGACTATGCGACGCTGTCGTTCGTGTCGGGCCTGACGGTCGTACCCGCCCAAATGGGCACGGACGCCGGGGTGGTGGGCGCCGCGGCCGCCGCACAACAGTCCCGCCTCGATGCCTTCGTCCCCACGCCCTGACGTCACCACAGGCCCCCGGGCGCCCCTTAGTGTGTTGCCCATCGCGGCCTGTCCACCGTGACGCACACGGGGGCCGGCGGAAGCACGGGTATCGAGGGGATCGGCGACGGTGACAGCGGGGGAGCGTGCGCAGGACGGTACGGGCGGGGAGCCTGGGGCGAGCGGTGTGAGCGGCCCCGGTGAGCCGGCCGGCGACCCACCACGGAGCGCCGACGGCGGGGCGGGTGACGGCGGGGCCGGTCACGGCGCGCCCGGCGCCGCCGCGAGCGGGCCGCGGCGCGGTGGTGACGCGGATCTGACCGGGCGGCTGCTGGGCGGCCGTTACCGCGTGACCGGCCGGATCGGACGCGGTGGCATGGGCGTGGTCTGCCGCGCGGTCGACGAGGTGCTGGGCCGCGAGGTCGCGGTCAAGGTCCTGCGCGCCTACACCGATGCCTCCGCTCCGGAACTGGCCGATCTGCGCACCCGGATGCAGCGCGAGGCGCGCGCCGCGGCCCGGATCCGGCACTCCGGTGTGGTCACCGTCCATGACGTCATCGACGAGGACGGCCGGCCCGTCATCGTCATGGAGCTGGTGGACGGCCCGTCGCTGGACGATGTGCTGGAACGGCACGGCGCCCTCGACCCGCGGGAGATCGCCCGGATCGGCGCCCAGGTGATGGACGCCCTGGACGCCGCCCACCAGGCGGGCGTGCTGCACCGCGATGTGAAGCCCGGCAATGTGCTGCTGGACAACTGGGGCCAGCGACCAGCCCGTTCAGGTAACGGGGGAGGGCGGGTGGTGCTCACCGATTTCGGCATCGCCGGCATCGAGGCCCCGGGCGACGGCGTGACCACGCACCTCACCCGCAGCGGCGAACTGGTCGGCTCGATCGACTACTTGCCGCCCGAGCGGGCGCAGGGCCAGGACCCCACCCCGGCCTCGGACATCTGGTCGCTGGGGATGACGCTGTATGCGGCGGTGGAGGGCGGCGGCGCGCCGTTCCGCCGTACGTCGGTGTGGTCGACGCTCACCGCGATCGTCACGGAGTCGCTCCCCGAGCCCCGGCGGGCCGGCCCGCTCACCCCGGTACTCCATGCCCTGATGGCCAAGAACCCGGCCGACCGGCCCTCCGCCGCCCAGGCCCGGGAGCTGCTGTCGGCGGTGGCCGAGGGCCGCGAGCCCACGCCGCTCCCGGCGTCCGGGGCGCCGCATCCGCCGACGGTGACCGATGTCCGGGCGGCTGCCGCGCCGTCCGCGGAGGGGGAGGGTGGCCCGCCGACCGAGCCCACGCCGCTGCCGCCACCGCCACCGGCAGCGACGCCGCCCGCCGGGCTCTCCACACCCGCCGCACCCGCCGCACCCGCCGGGCCCTCCGCGCCTCCCTCGGCGGCCACCGGCCCGTACCCGGCGGGCTCCGCCGAGCGGGACACCACACGGGTGCCCGCCCGGGGACGGCGTCGGGTGCTCCCGGCCGTGGCGGCGGTGCTCGCCGTGCTCGCGGCCGGTGGTGGGCTGACGTATGCGCTGGTGGGCGGCGGGGCGAGCGAGACGGTCGCGGACCGCGGGCGGCCGTCGGTCCGGCCGGCCGGGACGCCGGGCGGGCCGGACGCCCGGGACGCCGCCGAGGGCAAGGCCGGCGGGGAAGACGGCAAGGACAAGGGCGACGGAGAGGGCAAGGGCGGCGGGAAGAGCGCGTCGCCGTCCGCGTCGGACCGGCCCTCGGACGGTGGCGGGTCCAAGGACGCCAAGCCCGGTGGTGCGGGCGGCCAGGACGACGGCTCGGGAGAGAGCCAGGGTGGCACCGACGGCGGTGGCGCAGCCGACGGTGGCCACGGCGGGACGTCCGGGGAGACCGGCGGCGACGGTGGCGGTGGCGGCGATGCGCCGACGCAGGGGCCGTCGTGTGAGCCGATCGGCGGCGGTAAGGCCAACTGCGAGGTATGGCGCGGCGCGCACTCGTACACCGCGTCCTTCGAGCAGGTCGGCACCCTCGACATGGGCACCAACTACTTCTACTGCCAGGCGAAGCTGGGCCGCCGGGAGACGTACGGGAAGTGGACGAACGTCTGGTGGGCCAAGACCGATGACGACAGCGGCAATTCCGGTGTCTACATCAGCGTCGTCTACCTCAAGGGCGGGGCGAACGACCAGCCGGTCCCGGGGCTGCCCACCTGCTGACACCCCGGGACGCGGTCCGGCCGCCGGGCGGACCCATGAGGCCCGCCCGGCAGCACCTGTCTCTCAGCAGCGGAACGTGGCGTCCGCCCAGTCGGCGTGGTCGTAGTCGATACCGTCCCCGCCGTCGGTCACGACCAGCCGGACGGTCTGCGCACCGGCGACCGGGGCGCTGACCGCCCGGGCGGGATCCGCACCGGTCACCCCGGCGGTCCGGGCGACCCGCTTGCCGTCGGCCCACACCTCGAAGTCCACCGAGCCGCGGTCGCCCACCTCGTCGTCGAGGCCGGTCCGGGCACTGAACGCGGAGCACCGCCCGCCCGTGTAGAAGCTCACCTCGCTGGCGGCGTGCACCCCGAGGCCCTTCGCGAAGCCGGTGCCGCCGATGCTGAGCGGCCGGCCGTCCCCGGCCCCGTCTTCCCCGACGCTGGTGTTCTTCTCCACCGGGCCCCAGCCGTTGGTGGCGGTGAGCCAGGGCAGTGCGGCCGCGTCCGTGGTCCCGGACGGCGGGGGCACCACGACATGGGCCGTCCCGGGCAGGGTGGTGGTGCTCCGCTCGCCGCGTGGTGAGCGGTAGTCGGCGGTGAGCGGCAGGGCGTAGGCGCCGGGCGCGGTGCCGGCCGGTGCGGTGATCCGCCAGCTGGTGCGGAGCGTACGGCCGCCGGGCAGGGCACGGGCCGACGCGGGCGAGGTGGCCTGGACCCGCCAGCCCCGCGGGGCCTTGAGCGTCACCGTGAGGTGCGTGGCGGGGGTGCCGCCCAGGTTGCGGACGGTGGAGCCGATTCCGGCGGCGGTGCCGGCCTCGACCAGGGGCGTACGGTCGGTGCCGGTCTCGACGGCCGGCGGGTAGGTGGCCCAGCGCGGGTCGGCGGAGACCCGGTAGACGGTGGTGCCGTGCGCCGGGACGGTCGCGGAGACGGTGCCGGTGGTGTGGGTGTCCCGGTGCTGCCACAGATCGCGCAGCCGGTAGCCGTCGGCCCGCGGCAGACCGATGTCCTTGGCCGTGGTGGAGATCCGCTGCGGCTGACCGGTCTCATTGAACAGCGCCACCGCACGGTCCCCGTTGGCCAGTTGCCGGACCACCGTCCAGCGGCCGTCCTCGGACTTCAGCACGGTGGCCTGCTTGCCCAGGGTGTCCTGGTCGATGGCGATGAGGTCCTTGTTGGCCAGGATCTCGAAGGTCTCCGGGGTCGCCTTGCGCAGATCGGACCCGATCAGCAGCGGGGCGGCCATCATCGACCACAGGGAGAAGTGGCTGCGGTACTCGGTGTCCGTCATCCCGCCGTTGCCGACCTCCAGCATGTCCGGGTCGTTCCAGTGTCCTGGCCCGGCGTGCGCGGCGAGCGGCAGATTCTGCTTCGCGATGGCGAGCATGCTCGACCACGAGTCACTGATGTCGCCGGTCGTGCGCCACAGATGCCCTACGTCCGACGCCCACTCCCAGGGCTTGTTCTCGCCCCATTCGCAGATGCTGTAGACGATGGGCCGTCCGGTGGCCTTGAGCGCGTCCCGCATGGTGCGGTACCGCTGCTGGGCGTCCACACCCAGGTTGTTGCAGTTGTCGTACTTGAGGTAGTCCACGCCCCAGTCGGCGAACTGCTGGGCGTCGGACTTCTCATGGCCCAGGCCGCCGGGGAAGCCGGCCGGGTTGCAGGTTTTGATGCCGGCGCTCGTGTAGATGCCGAATTTCAGGCCCTTGGCGTGGACGTAGTCGGCGACCGCCTTGATGCCGTGCGGGAAGCGCTGCGGATCCGGTACGAGCTTGCCGTGCACGTCGCGGGTGGGCAGCGCCCAGCAGTCGTCGAGATTGACGTATTGGTAGCCGGCGTCCTTGAGGCCCTTGGTGACGAAGAGGTCGGCGATGCCCTTGACCATCTCTTCGTTGAACTCCGCCCGGCAGTGCGTGGAGTTCCAGTTGTTGAAGCCCATCGGGGGCGTCTTGGCAAGCCCGCCGGGAAGCCGGGGGGCCGGCGCGGTCCCGGTCGTACGGGCGGTGCCGGGCGGCGGGGCGTCGGGTGTCCGGGCCGCGGCGGGCAGGGCGGTCAGCCCTGCCGTGCACAGCAGCGCGGCGGACAGCGCTCCGACGATTCTTCGGTGTCCTCGCCGGTGGATGGTGCCGATATGAACGCGCATGCTTCGCGTCCTCCGTCTTCACGAGAGGTGTGGTGGGGGCATGTACCGGTCACTGGCGAGTGTTTACGGTAGGGCTTGTTGGAGTCTGTTGGAAGAGGAGCGGTAACGGTTCCTGCTCCGCCTGCCAAAACCCTTGACGCGCCGTGCCGTTCGGAGTGAGATCCCACCACTCGCGTTCGTTTCTGTTTGGTTCCACCCCTGAGGAGGGGGATATGGTCCCGTCAACGTTCAGCGGCTCGGCTGCACATGGGGAAGCGGCAGGACGTCCGATGTCCCGCCGGACACTGCTGAGGGGCGCGGCGCTCGGCGCGGGGGCGGTGGCCCTCCCGTCCGTGCTCGCCGCCTGTAGCAGCGGCCCCGGCGGCGTCACGATGGGGTCCAACGCCTCGGACCCCGTGCCGAAGAGGGCCTTCGCCGCGGCCTTCACGGCGTACGAGAAGAAGTCCAAGAAGACGGTGCGGGTCAATACCGTCAATCATGAGAACTTCCAGGAGAACATCAACCGCTATCTCCAGGGCACCCCGGACGATGTCTTCATGTGGTTCGCGGGCAACCGTATGCAGTACTTCGCGCAGAAGGGGCTGCTCTCCGACATCAGCGACCTGTGGCGGGACTTCGACGGATTCTCCGAGGCGCTGAAGAAGCAGTCGACGGGCCTGGACGGCAAGCAGTACCTGGTGCCGTACTACTACTATCCGTGGGCCGTCTTCCACCGGAAGAGCGTGTTCCGGGAGCGGGGATATGACATCCCCAAGACCTTTGACCAATACCGGGCGCTTGCCCAACAGATGCAGAAGGACGGCCTGGTGCCGTTCGCCTTCGGCGACAAGGACGGCTGGCCCGCGATGGGCACCTTCGACTACCTCAATATGCGTGCCAACGGCTACGACTTCCATATCGCGCTGCTGCGCGGCGAGAAATCCTGGAACAGTCCGCAGGTGAAGCAGGTATTCGAGCTGTGGCGCGCCCTGCTGCCCTATCACCAGAAAGGCGCCAACGGCCGTACGTGGCAGGAGGCCGCACAGACCCTCGCGCAGAAGAAGGCCGGTATGACCGTGCTCGGACTGCCGCACCCCGGCCAGCAGTTCAGCGCCGCCGACCGGGAGGACCTGGACTTCTTCCCCTTCCCGGAGATCGACCCGGCCCACGGCCAGGACGCGGTCGAGGCGCCGATCGACGGATTTCTGATGTCGAAGAAGGCCAAGGACCGGGACGGGGCGAAAGATCTGCTGAAATTCCTCGCCACACCTCGGGCGGAGGAAAGCTACCTCAAGTCCGACCCCAACAACATCGCGGTCAACAGCGGCGCCGACACCGCCGCCTACACCCCGCTCCAGAAGAAGGCCGTCCAACTCGTCTCGGGCGCCCGGCAGATATCGCAGTTCCTGGACCGCGACACCCGGCCCGATTTCGCCTCGACCGTGATGATTCAGGCGATCCAGCAGTTCCTCAACAAGCCGGATGACATCGACGGACTGGTGAACGACATCGAACGCCAGAAGAAGCAGATCTTCTCCGCGACGTGACGCGCCACCGAACGGCCACCGTGAAGGACGGGGAGCGATCCGCCGTGCCGAACCTCCGCGCGCGGCGCGCCCGGCGGCCGGGGCCGCGCCGGTACACCCGCCGCGACCGACTCGTCCTGGGCGTGCTGCTGGGCCTGCCCATCCTGCTCGACCTCGCCCTGATCTGGGGCCCGACCTTCGCCTCCGTCGGGCTGTCCTTCACCACCTGGGACGGTATCGGCGATATCCGGTGGGCCGGCCTCAGCAATTACGACCACCTCTTCACCGGTTATCCGCAGTTCTGGCCGGCGGTCCGCCACAACCTGCTGTGGCTGGCCTTCCTGGGCCTGCTCGCCGCCCCCTTCGGCCTGCTGCTCGCCGTCCTCATCGACCGCGGGGTCCGCTTCAGCCGCTTCTACCAGTCGACGCTCTATATGCCGGTGGTGCTCTCGCTCGCCGTCGTCGGCTTTATCGCCCAGCTGATCCTCTCCCGGGACCAGGGCGCACTGAATGCGGTCCTCGGCAGCGCGAATCCCACCGACTGGCTGGGAAATCCCGGACTCAACATCTGGATGGTGCTGCTGGCCGCCTGCTGGCGGCACACCGGCTATGTCATGATCCTCTATCTCGCCGGACTGAAATCCGTGGACCCCGGCCTGAAAGAGGCCGCCGCCCTAGACGGCGCCACTGAACGCCAGACATTCTTCCGGGTCGTCCTTCCCACCCTGCGCCCGGTGAACGTCATCGTCGGCGTCATCACCGTCATCGAATCGCTGCGCGCCTTCGACATCGTCTACGCCGTCAACAAGGGCCGCAACGGCCTGGAACTGCTGTCCGTGCTCGTCACCGACAACATCATCGGCGAGGCGAGCCGCATCGGATTCGGCTCGGCCCTCGCCGTCGTCCTGCTGCTGGTCTCGCTGGGATTCATCGTGACCTATCTCGTCCAGGAACTCCGAGGGGAGCGCCGGCGATGACCGCCACTGCCACCACCGCGCCGCCCACCCCACGGCCGGGTCCCACGACCCCGATACCGTCGCGCCGCCGCGGCCGGTTCGGCGTCCACCTCTTTCTGGGTGCCGTCTCGCTCGCCTTCCTCGCCCCCCTGCTGTTGGCCGTCTACGCCTCGCTGCGCCCTTACGAAGAGACCGCGCAGTACGGCTATTTCTCCTTCCCGCGCCATCTCTCCTTCGACTACTACCGTCAGGCATTCATCGACTCCGGGATGAGCAAGTATTTCCTCAACTCGCTGCTCATCGCCGTCCCCGGTGTGCTGCTCACACTCTTCCTGGCCTCGTTCGTGGCCTTCGCCGTGTCCCGGCTGCGGATGCGCGGCGGCGTCATCCTGCTGATGGTCTTCACCGCCGGGAACCTGCTGCCCCAACAGGTGATCGTCACCCCGCTCTACGTCCTGTTCAACAGGATTCCGCTGCCCTACTGGATGTCCGACTCCCTGACGATGTACGACTCCCTCTGGGCCGTCATCGCCGTACAGACCGCTTTCCAGCTCGGCTTCTGCGTCTTCGTCCTGGCCAATTTCATGCGCACCCTGCCGCAGGAAATCCTGGAGGCCGCGATCGTCGACGGAGCCGGCGTCTGGACGCAGTTCTGGCGGGTCACCCTGCCGCTGTGCCGTCCCGCGCTCGCCGCCCTCGGCACCCTGCAATTCACCTGGATGTACAACGATTTCCTCTGGGGCCTGGTCTTCCTCTCCGACGGCGACAAACTCCCGGTCACCTCGGCCCTCAACAATCTGCGCGGCGAATTCTTCACGGACTACAACCTGCTGGCCGCGGGCTCCGTCCTCGTCGCGCTGCCCACGGTCCTGGTCTTCCTGCTCCTCCAGCGGCATTTCATCGCCGGTCTGACCCTCGGCGCGAGCAAGGGGTAGGCGGGAACCGTACGCATCCGGCCGCCGGGCCGCACGATGGGCCGCCGTCATATGCGGCGCCCCACGGCCCGGCGGCGCTGCGAAAACCCGGTATCGGGTGGGGGTTTCGGTACAGGAGGGGCGGGGGAGCGCTTGTTTGCCGGGGGCATCGCGGCGGCGGATACGGTGACCGGCATCCGCCGCACGCGGCATTTCTCGATCGGCACGTCCATGGGTGAGCGAAGTCCCCTGGCCGGGCCGATAGTCGAATGTGCAACGTTCCCGGCCGTGCGCGCGGCCCCTGGTTCCCGAGCGTTTCCGTGTCAGGGTGTTGCGGGCAACTCACCTGGGGTCTAGGGAAGAGGGGAAACCGTGATCGTCTGGCTGAACGGCACGTTCGGTGCGGGCAAGACCACTACGGCTCAAGAATTGCTCGACCTGCTTCCCGGAAGCACGCTCTATGACCCCGAACTCCTCGGCAGCGGCCTGCGGTTGATGCTGCCGGCCAAGCGGTTCGAGGAGATCGACGACTATCAGGACCTGCCGGCCTGGCGGCGCATGGTCGTGGACACCGCCGCCGCCCTGCTCACCGAAGTCCCCGGTCCGCTGGTGACCCCGATGACGCTGCTGCGCCAGGAGTACCGCGACGAGATCTTCGGCGCCCTCGCCGCCCGCCGGATACCCGTACGACACGTTCTGCTGCATACCGAGGAAACGATCCTGCGGGCGCGGATGGCCCACCGCGAGGAGACCTCGGGCGACGCCGCAACCCAGGCGTCGATCCGCCGGTGGAGCCCGGAACACCTCGGGCCGTACACCGACGCACTGCCCTGGCTGCGCGGCGACGCCCACGTCGTCGACACCACCCGGCTCACGCCCCGGCAGGCCGCCGAACAGGTCGCCGAGGCCGTACGCACCGGCGCCGGCGCCTGCGACATCGTGCAGACCCCCGAACCGACCGCCGAAACCCTCGCCGCCGGTGTCCTGCTCTTCGACGACCAGGACCGGGTCCTGCTCGTCGACCCCACCTACAAGGCCGGCTGGGAATTCCCCGGCGGCGTCGTGGAACGCGGCGAGGCGCCCGCCCAGGCCGGCGTACGAGAGGTGGCCGAGGAACTCGGCATCGAACTCCCCCGCGCCCTCCGCCTGTTGGTACTGGACTGGGAAGCTCCCCACCCACCCGCCTTCGGCGGCCTCCGGCTCCTCTACGACGGCGGCACCCTCTCCCGCGACCGCATCAGCAAGCTCCAGCTGCCCGGCGCGGAGTTGCGCGACTGGCGCTTTGTGACGGAGTCCGAGGCCGAGACGATGCTTCCGCCGGTGCGGTGGAATCGCCTCCGCTGGGCGTTGCGGGCCAGGGAGCGGGGGTGTCCGCTTTACCTTGAGGCCGGGGCGCCTCTGGGGTAGCCCCCACGTTTTTGGCCTCGCCGCCGTGGGTGTTGCTCTTCGTGTTTTGCCCGCTGCGCGGTGCTCTCGCCGTTGCGCCAAGCGCTGCGCTTTGCCTTCGGCTCACGTTTGTGGCTTGCGCGCCGTTGCGCCTGTGGCGGGCGGTGGTCCGCGGCGCGGGGCTGTCGGGGTGCGGTGACGGTGAGTGGGGGCGGGCGCCCGTAGGCAGTTTCACTGCGACCAGTGCGGCGCACTCGACCACCAACATGCACCCCCACCAACC
>NZ_JBHXFI010000042.1:0-72661 GCF_042724075.1 Streptomyces sp. NPDC127097
GCCCGGGGCACGGCTCAGGTCGTGCCCCGGGCCGCGCCCCGTTCCGGGCGGTGGGCGGGCGGCCGGGCGGGCCAGTGGGGGGGGCCGGCCGTGCGGCCCGTGCGCGCCCCTGACCGCCCCTTCTTTCCGCCCCCCTTCTGTCCTCATTTCTGGGCTCATTTCCGCATGGACGCGCGTAGCTGGAGACATGGCGTGAAGAAGATGTGCGGGGCCGATGGCGGCCGGGTGATGCGCCTGTCGGGTGCGCTCGCCGTGCCGTACGGTTTCTGCAGATGAGAGAAACACCCCGCTCGCAGGGGACTGCGGGCGACGCCCGGTCGGCGCTTCCCCGGCTCCGATCAGGCCGTGCCCTCGCGCACAACACCGGAACCCCCGGTTCCGGGAATCCTCACCGATCGGATGTCCGCCCGCCCCATGCCCCCCGGGGCGCGCGGGACACCGGTCCACGCGGCCGCCTCGGAACCACCCCCCCTGTTCCGAGGCGGCCGACCCCTTTTCCGGGTTTTCCGGGTTCTCCGGGTTCTCCGGGTTCACCGGACTCTGCTGACGCACCGCGCTCCCCGGGCCCGTCCGGCGACGGCTCCCGGCGGCGCTCCCTGTGGTGGACCGGTGCCGTCAGCGCGCTGCTCTTCGCCGTGTTCACCTGGCAGGTGGCCGGCCACGGCCCGCTGCGCGTCCTCGACGAACGGCTCGGCCGCGCGCTGGCCACCGGTCATCTGCCCGCCGGGCCCGCCGAGTTCTGCGCCGATCTCGGCAACACGGCAGTGGCGCTACCGGTGTTGTGCGTGGTCATGGTGTGGGCGGGGTGGCAAGGGTGGCGCGGCAGGAGCCAGGAGGCGCCCAACGAGGGGGCCCGCGTGCGGTGGTGGCTGCCGCCGCTCGCCGCCGGCCTCACGCTGGCCGTGGTGCCCGCGCTGGTCGTCCCGCTCAAACGGTGGCTCGCCCGGCCGGGCCCGCCGGAGATGGCGGGCGGGGCGCCCGACGGCTTCTATCCGTCGGGCCATGGCGCCACGGCGGCGGTGGGTTACGGGGTGGCCGCGCTGTTGGTGCTCCGCGGGGTACGGCGGAGGCGGGCGGGCCGCTCGGCCGTCCCGCCGTTCGCGCCCGCGGTCGTCGCCGTGGTGGCGCTGATCGACGTGGCCGTCGGACTCGGTCTGGTGCGTCGCGGCTATCACTGGCCGTTGGACGTGCTCGGCAGCTGGTGTCTGGCCGCCGTGCTGCTGGCGGTGTGGTGTGCGGTGTGCGACCGGTGGGCGGGGGCGGGCGCCGGGCGGGCGTCGAGGCCCTGAGGTACGGCGCAGGGGGCGGACGGCTGCCCGCCGCCCGCCCCCTGCGCCGTGCCTCAGCTGTCGAAGCCCAGCCCCACCTTGTCCATGGCCTTCAGCCACAGATTGCGGCGGCCGCCGCGGCTGTCGGCCTGGGTCATGGACCACTGGGTGATCCCGATGCCGGCCCAGCGCAGCGGCTCGGGCGGGAAGGGCAGCGGCTTGCTGCGGACCATCTCCAGCTCCGTACGCTCGGTGCGCTCGCCGGACAGCAGGTCGAGCATCACATCGGCGCCGAAGCGGGTGGCCCCCACACCGAGGCCGGTGTAGCCGGCGGCGTAGGCGACCCGGCCGGCGTGTGCGGTGCCGAAGAACGCGGAGAAACGGGAGCAGGTGTCGATCGCGCCGCCCCAGGTGTGGGTGAAGCGCAGCCCCTCCAGCTGCGGGAAGCAGCGGAAGAAGTGCCGGGCGAGCTTCTCGTAGGTGGCGGGGTGGTGGTCGTACTCGGCCCGGACGCGGCCGCCGTAGCGGTAGATGATGTCGTAGCCGCCCCACAGGATGCGGTTGTCGGCGGTGATGCGGAAGTAGTGGAAGTGGTTGTTGGAGTCCGAGAGGCCCTGGCGGTTCTTCCAGCCGATGGCGGCGAGCTGCTCCTCGGAGAGCGGCTCGGTCATCAGGGCGTGGTCGTAGACCGGGGCGATGTACGGGCGGACCCGCTTGACCAGTGACGGGAAGGCGTTGGTGCCGAGCGCGACATGGCGGGCGAAGACCCGGCCGTAGGGCGTACGGACGGCCATGCCGATGCCGTCGGAGGCGAGGTCGGTGGCGGGGGTGCGCTCGTAGATCCGGACGCCGAGGCCGAGGCATGCCTGCTTCAGGCCCCAGGCGAGCCGGGCCGGGTTGACCATGGCGACGCCGTCGCGGTCCCACAGTCCGGCGCGGAAGGTCGGCGAGTCGACCTGGGCGCGCAGCTCGTCCTCGTCGAGGAAGGTGTGCCGGTCCAGGCCGAGCCCGGCGGCGTCCTCGGCGAACTCCTTGAGTTCGGCGACCTGGTGGGGCTCGGTGGCGATGTCGATCTCACCGGTGCGCTCGAAGGCGCAGTCGATGCCGTAGCGGGCGACCGCCTCCTCGATGGCGTCGAGGTTGCGGATGCCGAGCTCTTCGAGGGTGGCGAGTTCACCGGGCCAGCGGGCCAGGCCGTTGCCGAGGCCGTGGGTGAGGGAGGCGGCGCAGAAACCGCCGTTGCGTCCGGAGGCTGCCCAGCCGATCTCGGCGCCCTCGACGAGGACGACATCGCGCTGCGGGTCGCGTTCCTTGGCGAGCAGCGCGGTCCACAGGCCGGAGTAGCCGCCGCCGACGACGAGCAGATCGCAGGTCTCGTCGCCGACGAGGGCGGGTCGGGCGGCCGGCCGGTCCGGGTCGGTCAGCCAGAAGGGGGTGGGTTCGGCGTCCGCGAGCGCATGCGCGGCGGACGGGGTCATGGCAGCTCGTGCCATGGTTCTCAGCTCCTCTTGCTCCTCTTGCGGGCCCCGGCCAGCTGGCCGACGACTACACACACCACGGCGACCAGGAACATCGCCGTGCCGATGACGTTGATCTGAACGGGCGTGCCCCGCTGCGCCGATCCCCAGACGAACATGGGGAAGGTCACGGTGGAGCCGGCGTTGAAGTTGGTGATGATGAAGTCGTCGAAGGACAGGGCGAAGGACAGCAGCGCGCCGGAGGCGATGCCGGGGGCGGCGATCGGCAGCGTCACCCGGAGGAAGGTCTGGAGCGGCGAGGCGTAGAGGTCCTGGGCGGCCTGTTCCAGACGCGGGTCCATGCTCATCACCCGGGCCTTGACGGCGGTGACGACGAAGCTCAGACAGAACATGATGTGCGCGATGAGGATCGTCCAGAAGCCGAACTGGATGCCCATGTTGAGGAACAGGGTCGCCAGCGAGGCGGCCATGACGACCTCGGGCATCGCCATCGGCAGGAAGATCAGGGTGTTGACGCCGGAGCGGGCCCGGAAGCGGTAGCGGGCCAGCGCGAACGCGATCATGGTGCCGAGGACGGTCGCGCCGACGGTGGCCCACAGCGCGAGCTGAAGGCTCAGGCCCAGCGAGCCGCACAGGTCGGCGACGCCGCACGGATCGCGCCAGGCGTCCGTGGAGAAGCGCTGCCACTGGTAGTTGAAGCGGCCGTTGGGCTTGTTGAAGGAGAAGACCATCACCACGATGTTGGGCAGGATCAGGTAGCCCAGCGTGCACAGGCCCGCGATCGCGACGATGTTGCGGCGCAGCCGGCGCAGGCCCCGGTTCGGGGTGCGGACCGCGGTGGCTTCGGTGGTCCCGTGGACGGCCATCAGACCAGATCCTCCGTCCCCGACTTGCGGATGTAGAGCGTGACCATGGCGAGGATGGCCGCCATGAGGATGAAGGAGAGGGCGGCGGCGGTCGGGTAGTCCAGCACCCGCAGGAACTGCGACTGGATGACGTTGCCGATCATCTTCTGGTCGGTGGAGCCCAGCAGTTCGGCGTTGATGTAGTCACCGGCGGCCGGGATGAAGGTGAGCAGGGTGCCGGCGACGACACCGGGCATCGACAGCGGGAAGGTCACCCGGCGGAACGTGGTCGACGGGCGGGCGTAGAGGTCCCCGGCGGCCTCGTGCAGGCGCGGGTCGATGCGCTCCAGCGAGGTGTAGAGCGGCAGCACCATGAACGGCAGGAAGTTGTAGGTCAGTCCGCAGACCACCGCGAGCGGGGTGGCCAGCACCCGCTGTCCCTCGGTGAGGCCCAGCCAGCTGGTGACGTCCAGGACGTGCAGCGAGTTCAGCAGCCCGACGACCGGTCCGCCGTCGGCCAGGATCGTCTTCCAGGCGAGCGTACGGATCAGGAAGCTGGTGAAGAACGGCGCGATGACCAGGATCATCACGAGATTGCGCCAGCGGCCGGCCTTGAAGGCGATGAGATAGGCCAGCGGGTAGCCCAGGAGCAGACAGAGGGCGGTGGCGGTGGCGGCGTAGGCCACCGAGCGGATGAACTGCGGCCAGTATTCGCCGAGCGCGTCCCAGTACGTCGCGAAGTGCCAGGTGACCTTGAAGCCCTCTTCGAGGGAGCCGGTCTGGACCGACGTCGACGCCTGGTAGACGAGCGGGGCGGCGAAGAAGATGATCAGCCACAGGATGCCGGGGAGCAGCAGCCAGTAGGGGACGAGCCGCTTGCGGACGGGGGTCTTGCGCACCTCCAGGGGTGCCGTCCCGGCCTGGCCGTCCGGTGGTGCGGGCGTCTCGGTGGTGGTCACGCGGCCTCCTCGTCGAGGTCCGCGCCGGCCTGGATGTCCTGTGCGGCGTCCAGACCGAAGGTGTGCGCCGGGCTCCAGTGCAGGACGATCTCCGCGCCGGGGACGAGGCGCCCGTCGCGCTCCACGTTCTGCTCGTAGACGGCGAGTTCGCCCAGGCCGGGTACCTCGACGACGTACTGGGTGGAGACGCCGATGAAGCTGGCGTCCTTGATGCGGCCGGGCAGCCGGTTGCGGCCTTCGGCAATGGTGCCGGCGTCGTCGGTGTGTTTGAGGGCGACCTTCTCGGGCCGTATACCGGCCAGCACCTTCCCGCCGGTACGGGCCGGGGCGCTGCACCGGGCGGCGGGCAGCCGCAGCTTGGCGTCCGCCGCCTTGAGCAGCAGCTCGTCCCCGCCGGCCTCGACGACCTCGGCCTCGATGAGGTTGGAGGTGCCCAGGAAGTTGGCGACGAAGGTGGTGGCGGGGTTCTCGTAGAGGTCGGCGGGGGCGCCGAGCTGTTCGACCCGGCCGCCGTTCATCACGGCCACGGTGTCGGCCATCGTCATGGCCTCCTCCTGGTCGTGGGTGACATGGACGAAGGTGATGCCGACCTCGGTCTGGATGCGCTTGAGCTCCAGCTGCATCTGGCGGCGCAGCTTGAGGTCGAGGGCGCCGAGCGGCTCGTCGAGCAGCAGCACCTGGGGGTGGTTGATCAGCGCGCGGGCGACCGCGACGCGCTGCTGCTGGCCACCGGAGAGCTGCTGCGGCTTGCGGCGCGCCATCGGGCCGAGCTGGACCAGGTCGAGCATCTCCTCGACCTGCTTCTTGACGGACTTGATGCCGCGGCGGCGCAGCCCGAAGGCGACGTTCTCGTAGATGTCCAGGTGCGGGAAGAGCGCGTAGTTCTGGAAGACGGTGTTGACCTGGCGCTTGTACGGCGGCAGCACCGTGACGTCCTGGCCGGACAGCTCGACGGTGCCGGTGGTGGGCTCCTCCAGTCCGGCGATCATGCGCAGCGTGGTCGTCTTGCCGCAGCCCGAGGCGCCCAGGAGCGCGAAGAAGGAGCCCGCGGGGACGGTCAGGTCGAGCGGATGGACGGCGGTGAAGGAGCCGTAGGTCTTGCTGATCCCTTGGAGGCGGACGTCGCCGCCGCTGCTCTGGGGGGTCGCGGAGTGGGTCATGTCGGTCGTCCCGTGGGTCGGAGGGCGAAACGGCTCGGGCGGGCCTGCGAGGTGGGGGATCAGGCGCCGGTGAGGTCGGAGAACTTCTGGGTGAACGCCTTGTTCTCCTTGGCGGACAGGGCGCGGAAGGAGTGGGACTTCTCGGCCATCTCCTCGTCCGGGATGATCAGCGGGTTGGCGGCCGCCTTCTTGTCGATCTTGGCGAGTTCCTCGCGTACGCCTTCCACGGGGCAGACGTAGTTGATGTACGCCGCGATCTTCGCCGCCACCTTCGGCTCGTAGAAGTAGTCGATGAGCCGTTCGGCGTTCTGCTTGTGGCGGGCCTTGTTCGGCACCATGAGGTTGTCGGTGGACGTCATGTAGCCCGCCTTGGGGACGGCGAAGCCGATGTCCGGGTTGTCGTTCTGGAGCTGGACGACGTCGCCCGCCCAGGCCACACAGGCGGCGAGGTCGCCCTTGTCCAGGTCGGTGGTGTAGTCGTTGCCGGTGAAGCGGCGGATCTGCTTGGAATCCACGCCCTTCTGGATCCGGGCGATCGCCGCGTCGTAGTCGTCGGCGGTGACGTCCTCGGGCTTCTTGCCCATGTCCAGCAGGGTCAGCCCGACGCTGTCGCGCATCTCCGAGAGGAATCCGACCCGGCCCTTGAGCTTCGGGTCCTCCAGCAGCTGGCTGATCGAGTCGACCTTGCGGCCCCCGGTGGCCTTCTTGTTGTACGCGATGATCGCCGGGATGCCCTGCCAGGGGTAGGAGTGCGCGCGGCCGGGGTCCCAGGCGGGGTTGCGGAACTGCGGCGAGAGGTGGGTGTAGGCGTGCGGCAGGTTGGCCGGGTCCAGCGACTCGATCCAGCCGAGGGAGATCATCCGCGCGCACATCCAGTCGGTGAGCACGATCAGATCCCGGCCGGTGTCCTGGCCCGCCGCGAGCTGGGCCTGGATCTTGCCGAAGAACTCGTCGTTGTCGTTGATGTCCTCGGTGTATTTGACCGCGATGCCGGTGCGCTTGGTGAAGTGCTCCAGGGTGGGCCGGTGCTTGCCGTCGTCGGTGACGTCCATGTACTCGGTCCAGTTGGAGAAGTTGATCCGCTTCTCCGCCCTGGAGTGGTCCGCGGAACGGCCGGCGTCCGTACGGCCCGCGGGCGGGATGCCGCAGGCCGACAGGGCGCCGAGGCCGCCGATCGCGGCCGCCATGGCGCCGCTCGCACGCAGCAGGGAGCGGCGGGTCATGGCGAGCCGGCCATCGGTCAGGCTGCGGCGCACGGCGGTGAGTTCGGCCGGGGACAGGGGTTCGGGCTGCTCGTGGTGCTCCATGCGCAGTGCCCTTTCAGGGGATGAGCCCGGCGCTCGGCCGGTGGTGACGATGCCGCGCGGCGCTGGCCGCTGGGTGGGCCCGTGGTGGGGGTGGGGCCAGTGGGGGGCTCGGTGGTGCTGGTGGTGCTGGGTGGTGCCCTGCGGCGGACAGCCCTTACGGGCGGTCCCCGAAGATCGTGCGGTGCCAGTCCTTGCGCGCGACCGCGGTGTTGTCGTACATCACGTGCTTGACCTGGGTGTACTCCTCGAAGGAGTAGGCCGACATGTCCTTGCCGTAGCCGGACGCCTTGGCACCGCCGTGCGGCATCTCGCTGAGGATCGGGATGTGGTCGTTGACCCAGACGCAGCCCGCGTTGATCTCGCGGGTGGCGCGGCCGGTGCGGTAGACGTCCCGGCTCCAGGCGGAGGCGGCCAGCCCGTAGGGGGTGTCGTTGGCCAGCGCGATGCCCTCGTCGTCGCTGTCGAAGGGCAGCACGACCAGCACCGGACCGAAGATCTCGGACTGCACGATCTCGCTGTCCTGCGCGGCCCCGGCGATCAGCGTCGGCCGGTAGTAGGCGCCCTTGGCCAGCTCACCACCGGGAGCCTCGCCACCGGTGACGACCGTGGCGTAGCCGCGCGCCCGGTCGACGAAGCCCGCCACCCGGTCGCGCTGGGTGTGCGAGATCAGCGGGCCCAGGTCCGTGGACGGGTCGAAGGGGTCGCCGAGCCGTACGGTCGCCATCAGGTCGGCGACGCCGCTGACGAAGGCGTCGTAGAGCGGGCGCTGGACGTAGGCGCGGGTGGCGGCGGTGCAGTCCTGGCCGGTGTTGATCAGCGATCCGGCGACCGCTCCATGGACGGCGGCCTCCAGATCCGCGTCGTCGAAGACGACGAAGGGGGCCTTGCCGCCGAGTTCGAGGTGCAGCCGCTTGACCGTGCCGGTGGCGATCTCGGCGACGCGCTTGCCGACGGCGGTCGAGCCGGTGAACGAGGTCATCGCGACGGAGGGGTGGCCGACGAGGCGCTCACCGGCGTCCCGGCCCGCCCCGGAGACGATGTTGAGCACCCCGTCGGGCAGCCCGGCGCGCTGGGCGGCCTGGGCGAACAGCAGCGAGGTGAACGGGGTGATCTCGGCCGGCTTCAGCACGATGGTGTTGCCCGCGGCGATGGCCGGCAGCACCTTCCAGGCGGCCATCTGGAGCGGGTAGTTCCAGGGGGCGATGGAGCCGACCACACCGATCGGTTCGCGGCGGATGACGGAGGTGTGGTCGGCGCTGTATTCGCCGGCCGCCTTGCCCTCCAGGTGACGGGCGGCGCCCGCGAAGAAGGCCGCGTTGTCGATCGAGCCCGGTACGTCGAACTCGTTGCTGAGCTTGATCGGCTTTCCGCAGTTCAGCGATTCCGCGTAGGCGAGATCGGCGGCGTCCTCGGTGAGCGCGGCGGCGAAACGGTGCAGGGTGTCGGAGCGCTCCCCCGGGGTGGCGCCGCCCCACTCCGGGAACGCCTGCCGGGCGGCGTCCACGGCCGCGTCGACATCCGCCGTCCCCGCGAGCTCGTAGGAGTACACCGTCTCGCCGGTCGCCGGGTCCACGACGTCCTGGGTGCGGCCGGAACTGCCGGCGCGGAGACCGCCCGCGATGAATTGCGCGCCCTCGGCGAACCGCTCGGTGACATCGAATCGGTGATCCATGGTGCTCTCCTCCGCCGGGCGCCGGAGCCGCTCAGCGGCATTGTCTGGCGTAGCTATTTCCGGAATCGATGGCCGATCTTGACAGAGGTAAGCGACCTCAACAAGGGATTCCGTTGTTGCCTTTTGGTTACGCGACGGATTCTGCGATTTCACCCTCGGGGACCCCGACACGTTGTCAGTGCCCGCTGACAGAATCCCGGCATGATGCACGACAGCACGGGGATCACCACGGGGGACGCGGCCGGGACGGTCGCGGACGGGCCCCGCTCGGTCGAGGAGCTGCGCCGGCGGACGGCCACCGGCAAGCGTCGCAAATACGTCCATTTCTGGGGCCACAGCCCCCGGCGCGACGGCAGCCTGGGTGTGAGCTGCTTCAGCCAGTGGTGGCCCGCCCCCTTCACCGTCGAGGGCGTCCGCTACGCCACCGCGGAACACTGGATGATGGCCGGCAAGGCCCGGCTGTTCGGCGACGCGGAGGCCGAGCGGCGGGTACGCGCGGCGCGCCACCCCCAGCAGGCCAAGGACGCCGGGCGCACGGTCCGCGGCTTCGACGAGGAGACCTGGCGGCGGCACCGCTTCGGCCTGGTCGCCGAGGGCAGCGTCCACAAGTTCGGCCAGGACGCCGCCCTGCGCGAGTATCTGCTCGGCACGAACTCCCGGGTGCTGGTCGAGGCCAGCCCCGTGGACCGGATATGGGGCATCGGCCTCGCCGCCGACGACGAGCGGGCGGCGGACCCGGCGCGCTGGCGGGGTCTGAATCTGCTGGGCTTCGCGCTGATGGCGGCCCGCCAGCGGCTCCGGGAAGCGGCCGGCGCGGGGGCATAGGACAAACCGTGCGGCCCGGCCGGGGGCGGACGATGTCCGCATGCGGGCGGCCGGTTGCGGGCGATATCCACGGCCCCCGCCCCGGCCGGCCCCGTCCCGCTTAGCATGGCCAGGCCGTTCCGCGCACCCCTGCGCGCCCTTTGACCAGGAGGAACCGTTGTCCGATCTCGATGCCTTCATCGCGGGCCTGCCCAAGGCGGAGCTGCACGTCCACCACGTCGGATCGGCCTCCCCGCGCATCGTCTCCGAACTGGCGGCGCGGCACCCCGACTCCGCCGTCCCCACCGACCCCGAAGCGCTGGCCGACTACTTCACCTTCCGCGACTTCGCGCACTTCATCGAGGTCTATCTCTCCGTCGTGGACCTGATCCGCGACGCCGAGGACGTCCGGCTGCTGACGTACGAGGTCGCCCGCGACATGGCGCGCCAGCAGATCCGCTACGCCGAGCTGACCCTCACCCCGTTCAGCTCGACCCGCCGCGGTATCCCCGACGCCGCGTTCGTCGAGGCCATCGAGGACGCCCGGAAGGCGGCGGAGTCGGAGCTGGGCGTGGTGTTGCGCTGGTGCTTCGACATCCCCGGTGAGGCGGGGCTGGAGTCCGCGGAGGAGACCGCCAGGATCGCCTGTGATCTTCAGCCCGAGGGCCTGGTCTCGTTCGGTCTCGGCGGCCCGGAGATCGGGGTACCGCGCCCGCAGTTCAAGCCGTACTTCGACCGCGCCCGCGCGGCCGGTCTGCACTCCGTACCGCACGCCGGGGAGACCACCGGCCCCGGCACGATCTGGGACGCCCTCAACGAGCTGGGCGCCGAGCGCATCGGCCACGGCACCAGCGCCACCCAGGACCCCCGGCTGCTGGCCCATCTCGCCGAGCACCGCATCCCGTTGGAGGTCTGCCCCACCTCCAACATCGCCACCCGCGCGGTGCGCACCCTGGAGGAGCACCCGCTCAAGGAGATGGTCGACGCGGGCGTACTGGTCACCATCAACAGCGACGACCCCCCGATGTTCGGCACGGACCTCAACACCGAATACGCCATCGCCGCCCGCCTGCTGGGCCTCGACGCCACCGGCCTGGCCGCCCTCGCCAAGAACGCCGTCACCGCATCCTTCATGGACACCGCCGCCAAGGCCCGCCTGACGGCCGAGATCGACGCATACACGACGTCCTGGCACTGACCACCACGCAGCCCCGCCCCACACAACGCCACATCACCCAGCACCACATCACTCAACGCCAGGGAACCAACTACTCTCCGTAATCGTTGCCGGAATATAAGGAGGCCCCTCACGGCAGCGAACACCGCACGGCACACAGCGCCGCACGGTCAGAACACACGCACAGTCAGAACACACCACACGGCCGCCACACCCCACAGACCCACAGGCCCACTGGCTCACAGGCTCACAACCCCACGATCCCGTTCCACTCCTTGGCGAACTCGGTCCGCTCCTTCGATGTGATGTCGCGGGCGATGGCCAGCCGCTTGCGCATCGCGTCGTCGGGGAAGATCAGCGGATCCTCGGCGAGCGCGGCGCGTTCCTTGTCCTTGGAGGAGGCCAGGATGTCGCGCGCGGCCGGCACGGGGCAGACATAGTTGACCCAGGCGGCCAGGTCCGCGGCCACCTCCGGGCGGTAGTAGTGGTCGATCAGCCGCTCGGCACTGCGCTTGTGCTCCGCGAGGTCGGGGATCAGCAGGCTCTCGGCCCAGAGCTCCGCGCCTTCCTCCGGCACCACGAACTCGATGTCCGGGTTGTCGGCCTGGAGCTGGATCACATCGCCCGAGTACGCCTGCGCGGCGAGCACGTCCCCGGAGTCCAGGTCCTTGATGTAGTCGTTGCCGGTGAACCGCCGGATGTGGCCCTTGCTCACCAGGCGGCGGATCCGGTCGGTCATCCGGTGGAAGTCGTCGGCCCTCCAGCGGGTGACGTCCACCCCGTCGCCCTGCATGAGCAGGGCGAATGATTCATCGAGCCCGGAGAGCAGGGTGACCCGGCCGCGCAGGTCGTCCTTCCACAGGTCGGCGGTGTGCTTGATCTCCCGGCCGAGCTTCTTGCGGTTGTAGGCGATGCCGGTGATCCCGGACTGCCAGGGCACCGAGTGTGTGCGGCCGGGGTCGAAGTGCGGGTTCCGCAGCAGCGGATCGAGATGCCGGGCGACGTGCGGCTGGGCGGCGCGGTCCATTTCCTGGACCCAGCCCAGCCGGACGAACCGGGCGCACATCCAGTCGCTCATGACGATCAGATCGCGGCCGGTGCTCTGGTGGTTCATCAGCGCCGGGCTGATCTTGCCGAAGAACTCGTCGTTGTCGTTGATCTCCTCGGTGTACGTGACGGAGATCCCGGTGCGCCGCTCGAAGGCGTCCAGGGTGGGGCGGCGCTGTTTGTGGTGGTCGTCGACGTCGATGTAGAGCGGCCAGTTGGCGAAGGTGAGCCTGCGGTCCCGTGCCGACCGGTCCGGACCTCCGCGGTCCGCCGCCTCGACGTAGGCCGGCGGCACCCCGCATCCGGTCATGGCGGCCAGCGCCCCCGTCACACCCAGTCCGACCGTGCCCCGGAGCAGCGCCCGCCGCGAATGATCTGCCATGGCGTGCACTCTCACGTGCCGCGGGCGGAGGCGGCAAGCGACAGAGCGTCAGTTGCCGGGCCTCCGCCCGCGACGGTGTGTCGAGCGTTCCGTGGCGCCCGACCGTGCAGATCTCCCGGGTCAGCCGGCCGGACCGGCCGGCCGGCTCAGCCGTCCAGCGAGGTCATCACGTGCTTGATCCGGGTGTAGTCGTCGAAGCCGTAGGCCGAAAGGTCCTTGCCGTAACCGGACTTCTTGAATCCGCCGTGCGGCATCTCGGCGACCAGCGGGATGTGGGTGTTGATCCACACACAGCCGAAGTCGAGGCTCTTGGACATCCGCATGGCGCGGGCGTGGTCCTTGGTCCACACCGAGGAGGCCAGGGCGTACTCGACGCCGTTGGCCCACTCCACGGCCTGCTTCTCGTCGCTGAAGGACTGGACGGTGATGACCGGGCCGAAGACCTCGTGCTGGACGATCTCGTCGTCCTGCTTGAGCCCGGAGACGACGGTCGGGGCGAAGAAGTAGCCCTTCTCGCCGACCTGTTCGCCGCCCGCCTCGATCTTGGCGTGTGCGGGCAGCCGCTCGATGAAGCCCTTGACCTGCTTGAGCTGGTTGGCGTTGTTCAGCGGGCCGTAGAGCACGTCCTCGTCGTCGACCGCGCCGGTCTTGGTCTCCGAGGCGGCCTTGGCCAGTGCGGCGACGAACTCGTCGTGGATGGACTCGTGGACGAGGACGCGGGTGGCGGCCGTACAGTCCTGGCCGGCGTTGAAGTAGCCGGCGACGGAGATGTCCTCGACGGCCTTGGGGATGTCGGTGTCCTCGAAGACGACGACCGGGGCCTTGCCGCCCAGCTCCAGGTGGACCCGCTTGAGGTCCTTGGAGGCGGACTCGGCGACCTGCATACCGGCGCGTACCGAGCCGGTGATCGAGGCCATCGCCGGGACCTTGTGCTCGACCATCAGCCGGCCGGTCTCGCGGTCACCGCAGATGACGTTGAACACGCCGCGGGAGTGGCCCAGTTCGTCCAGCACGCTGCCGATGATGTCGGCGATCAGCACCGTGGAGGCCGGGGTGGTGTCGGACGGCTTGATGACGACGGTGTTGCCCGCGGCCAGCGCCGGGGCGAACTTCCACACGGCCATCATCATCGGGTAGTTCCACGGCGCGACCTGGGCGCAGACGCCGACCGGCTCGCGGCGGATGATGGAGGTGAAGCCGTCCATGTACTCGCCGGCCGAGCGGCCTTCGAGCATCCGGGCGGCACCCGCGAAGAAGCGGATCTGGTCCACCATCGGCGGGATTTCCTCGGAGCGTACGAGCGCGACCGGCTTGCCGCAGTTCTCCGACTCGGCGGCGATCAGCTCCTCCGCCCGCTCCTCGAAGCGGTCGGCGATCTTCAGGAGGACCTTCTGGCGCTCGGCCGGGATCAGGTCGCGCCAGGCGGGGAAGGCGGCCTCGGCGGCGGCCATCGCCGCGTCCACGTCGGCGGCGGCCGAGAGCGGGGCGGTGGCGTACGCCTCACCCGTGGCGGGGTTGACCACCTCCGTGGTCCGCCCGTCGGCGGCGTCCCGGAACTCCCCGTCGATGTAGTTGCGCAGACGACGCAGTGCGGTGGTCACTGTGCGCCCCCTTCAGTCAGAAGTCTGGTGGTTTGGACATCCACCCTAGCCATGGAACCCACGTTTTCAACACACCCGCCACCCAGGAACAACGGAATCAGTGAAATTCTGATCGCTACACGACTAATTTCATCGGTTTGGGGTTGCAAGACCGACGAGGCTCGTGCACAGTGAACGACGTGGCGGCCTCTCGAAACAGTCATGACAGAACCGGAACCCCGACGATCGACTCCGTCTCCCTGGCGATCATCGAGCAGCTCCAGGAGGACGGGCGCCGTCCGTACGCCGCGATCGGCAAGGCCGTCGGCCTGTCCGAAGCGGCGGTACGCCAGCGCGTACAGAAACTGCTCGACCAAGGCGTGATGCAGATCGTCGCGGTCACCGACCCCCTCACGGTCGGTTTCCGTCGGCAGGCAATGGTCGGCATCAACGTCGAAGGTGACCTCGACCCCGTGGCCGACGCCCTGACGACCATGGAAGAGGTCGAGTACGTCGTCATGACGGCAGGCTCCTTCGATCTCCTCATCGAGATCGTCTGCGAGGACGACGACCACCTTCTGGAAATGATCAACAAGCGGATCCGCACGCTTCCCGGCGTCCGATCCACCGAGAGCTTCGTGTACCTCAAGCTCCGGAAGCAGACCTACACCTGGGGAACGAGATAGCAATGAGCGGCGACCTCTCCAAGACGGCATACGACCACCTGTGGATGCACTTCACCCGCATGTCGTCGTACGAGAATGCCCCCGTGCCCACGATCGTGCGCGGCGAGGGCACCAACATCTACGACGACAAGGGCAAGCGCTACATCGACGGGCTCGCCGGCCTCTTCGTGGTCAACGCCGGCCACGGCCGGGTGGAGCTCGCCGAGACCGCCTTCAAGCAGGCGCAGGAGCTGGCCTTCTTCCCCGTGTGGTCCTACGCCCACCCCAAGGCGGTGGAGCTGGCCGAGCGGCTGGCGCACGAGGCCCCCGGTGACCTCAACAAGGTCTTCTTCACCACCGGTGGCGGCGAGGCCGTCGAGACCGCCTGGAAGCTGGCCAAGCAGTACTTCAAGCTCACCGGCAAGCCGATGAAGCACAAGGTGATATCCCGCGCGGTGGCCTACCACGGCACCCCGCAGGGCGCCCTGTCCATCACCGGCCTGCCCGGCCTGAAGGCCCCCTTCGAGCCGCTGGTCCCCGGCGCGCACAAGGTCCCGAACACCAACATCTACCGCGCCCCGATCCACGGCGACGACCCCGAGGCGTTCGGCCGCTGGGCCGCCGACCAGATCGAGCAGCAGATCCTCTTCGAGGGTCCGGAGACGGTCGCCGCGGTCTTCCTGGAGCCGGTGCAGAACGCCGGCGGCTGCTTCCCGCCGCCGCCCGGCTACTTCCGGCGGGTCCGCGAGATCTGCGACCAGTACGACGTACTGCTCGTCTCCGACGAGGTCATCTGCGCCTTCGGCCGCCTCGGTACGACGTTCGCCTGTGACAAGTTCGGCTACGTCCCGGACATGATCACCTGCGCCAAGGGCATGACCTCGGGCTACTCCCCGATCGGCGCCTGCATCATCTCCGACCGGCTGGCCGAGCCGTTCTACAAGGGCGACAACACCTTCCTGCACGGCTACACCTTCGGCGGCCACCCGGTCTCCGCGGCCGTCGGTGTCGCCAACCTCGACATCTTCGAGCGTGAGGGTCTCAACCAGCACGTCCTCGACAACGAGGCCAACTTCCTGAACACCCTGGAGAAGCTGCACGACCTGCCGATCGTCGGCGATGTCCGCGGCAACGGCTTCTTCTACGGCATCGAGCTCGTCAAGGACAAGACCACCAAGGAGTCCTTCAACGACGAGGAGACCGAGCGCGTCCTGTACGGGTTCCTCTCCAAGGCGCTGTACGACAACGGTCTCTACTGCCGCGCCGACGACCGTGGCGACCCGGTCATCCAGCTCGCCCCGCCGCTGGTCGCCGACCAGTCGGTCTTCGACGAGATCGAGCAGATTCTGCGCACGGTGCTCACCGAGGCATGGACCAAGCTCTGACCCTCACGGCACCTAACGGTCCACTCGTACACAATTGAATATCCAGCGGCCCGGATTCGCTCACTTCAAGCCATACGAGTGAATCTGGGCCGTTGTGCTGCCAAGCGGCGAATACCGGGGGTCACCAATCCTTACCGTGCTTGTGACCGATACCCTCCATGGTCGTTCACCCGGTCGGGGGAACGATTCGACGCCTACAACAAGAGGTGCGCAGATGGTGGCCCCGCCTGACAACGACGTTCTCTGGGCCCGCGGCCTGCACCACGCGTACGGCGGCACCTCCGCCCTCACCGGAGTCTCCGTCGGCGTCCCCGAAGGCGAGATCCTCGCCGTCACCGGCCCGCGCGGCAGTGGCAAGACCACCCTGCTGAAATGTCTCTCCGGTCAACTCGTCCCGGCCGAGGGCGAGGTGTGGTTCAACAGCTCCCCCGTGCACACCCTCTCCTCCCCCGGCCGCGAACGGCTGCGGCTGGACCGGTTCGGCTGGATCGACACCGAACCGCACCTCGTCGCCGAGCTCACCGCCTGGGAGAACGCCGCCCTCCCCCTCCTGCTCCGGGGCACCGGCACCCGCTCCGCCAAGCACACCGCCCTCGAATGGCTGGACCGCCTCGACGTCGGCATGTGCGCGAACCGCCGGCCCGCGCAGCTCGACCAGTCCCAGCGCCAGCGGATCGCCATCGCCCGTGCGCTCGCCGCCACGCCGCAGGTGCTGTTCGCCGACGAGCCGACCGCCCCGCTGCACCGCGCCGACGGCACCCAGGTGCTGCGCACCCTCACCACCGCGGCCCGTTCGCACCAGATCACCGTGGTCCTGGCGACCCATGACCCCGATGTCGCCACGCTCGCCGACCGGTCCCTCGCGCTCCTCGACGGCCACCAGTCGAGCGGTGCGCCCGACACCACCGGCGCCTCCGATGAGGAAAGCAGGGCAGAGTGCTCGCTCTCCGTCTAGCCCGCGGCTCGCGCCCCCTCGTCCTGCTGCGCCGCCTCGCCGTCACCGCCGCGGCGGCCGGCACCGGCTTCCTTCTGCTCTCCACCCTCGGCCATGCCGCCGGTCATCCGTCCGCGGCCGACGAGTCGCTGGTGCGCCTGCTGTGGTGCGCGGCCCCGCTCGCCGCCACCGCCCAGTTGGCGGTGTCCACGGCGCGTACGGACCCGGCCGCCCGCCTCCAGCGCGGGATGACCGCCGCCGGCCTGGGCCCCCTCCGGCTCACCCTGCTCGCCACCGCCTCCACCGCGCTGACCTGCTTCCTCGGCGTCGCGCTGGCCCTGCTGGCCTTCCTCCGGCTGCGCGGCGACCTCGGCCCGGGCCAGCTCGGCGGCCCGTCCGCCCTCGGTCTCGACCGCGACCTGCTCGGTACCGGCCACCCGGTGCCGCTCGTCGGCGCCCTGCTGCTGCTGGCGACCGTGCCGCTGACCGCCGCGGCCGCGACCGCCGTCTCCCTGCGCCCCCGTGACGAGGCCGGCGCGCCCGAGCGCGACAGCCGCCCCAGGACCGCCCCGCCCTCCGGCCTCCCCTGGGGCATCGCGCTGGCCGCGGCCGGCCTGGCGATCGAGGCGTACACCAGCCGCGGCGCCCACGCTCCCGGCGGCCTGCTGCCGCTGCCCGGCCGGCTGGTCGGCAGCCCGCCCGGGGTGCTGGCCGGCTGGGCGCTGTCGGCCTTCGGTCTCGTGCTGGCGGGTCCCGGGCTGGTGCATCTGTGCGGGCGGCTGCTGTGTGCCGGCCGCCCCGGCGCCCTGCGTCTGCTGTCCGGTCGTGTGCTCCAGGAGGAGTCGCACCGCCTGGGCCGCCCGCTCGGGGTGCTGTGCGCGGTCGCCTCCGCCGCGTATGCCGCCATGAAGGTCTACGAGGCTTCGCCCGCCAGTCCGTTCGGCCCGCTCACCGCGGTCGGCGCGGCGGTCGTCCTCGCCTGTGTCACCGCCAGCGCGCTGACCGCCGCGGTGGAGTCCCGCTCGGCCCGTGCCCACACCACGGCGGCCCTCCGTCGCCTGGGCGCCTCCGCCTCGGTGCTCCACCGCGCCGCGGCCCTGCGCTTCCTGGCACTGGTCCTCGTCCTGGCCCCCCTGACCTGGACCGTCGCGGAGATGGCCACACTTCCGCTGGTGCGTTGAGGGCACCGGGCCGGGGCGGTCCGTCCCGCTGACGGCGCCGTCCCCGTCATCGCGGCCGCGTCCCGGCGCGCCGCCGTCGGGCACCGGCGCGGACGGCTCCGTGGCGGCGAGTTCGGCCGTCCGCACCCCGGCCGGGCCCAGCTCGTTGGCGAGCCGCAGGCCGGTCGGGCCCGCCCCCGCGATCAGCGCCTCGACGTCGGGGTCCGCGGCTCCCGCTACAGCTTCATGCCGTGCCGGGTGAGGTACCAGTTGTGCCAGGTGAGCAGCCCGCCGAGCAGTGCCAGCCAGAGCACGGTGCTGGTGAGGGGAAAGGCGTCCACCGGGATCGTGTACGCCAGCACCACCCGCAGTACCGCGTCGAGCAGGAAGACCGCGCCCCACACCGCCGTGACCAGGCGCAGGTGGTGACGGAACGTCGGCTCCGCGTCCCACCGCGCCTCCCATTGGGCCAGGCCGGCCTCGCCGACCTTGGCGATGACGATGCCGCGCGAGGCCGACATGATGAACGGGCGCCGGGTGAGCAGCGTGCCGAGCACCCAGAGCCCGATCGCGGCGGTCAGCCAGCTGTCGCGGATCATCACCACCCGTGGGCTGCCGCTGATCAGGGACAGCAGGGTGCCGGCCACCACCAGGCTCAGGGTGAACACGGCCATCGCCTCCACGCGGCGCCGGCGCACGATGCCGTAGCCGATCCACGGCAGCAGCAGCACACCGCCGGCGACCATCGAGAGCCACTGGCCGGCGCCGGCCGCGCGCAGCCCGTAGTAGGAGCCGAGCGGGAGGACGAGTTCGAAGAGCAGCTGTGCGGCGAGCCGCCGGCGCAGCGCGGCCGTGCGGCCCGGGACGGGCGTCGTGGCGGGCCCGTCGGTGTCGGTCTGCGGTGCGTGTGGCGTGGCCATGGTGTGTTCCCCCGTGTCTGTGGTCATGCCGTGCTTCTGGTGGCGCGGTCGAACAGATCCGCCAGTTCGCGGCCGGCGGCCCGCACGTCGAGGCCGGGATCGTGGGTGGCGCGGCGCACCACGTCGTCGATGGCGGCGCGGATCGCCCGCATCATCACCCAAGGGTCGAAGTCGCGGAACTCGCCGGTCCGTTGTGCCTTGCGGAGCTGTTCCACCTGGACGGCGAGGTTGGCCTCCGTCGTGTCGAGGAAGGCGACCATGCCGGGGTCGCCGCCGCGGAGGTTGGCGAGGATCTCGACGATCGCCGCGAGGTGGTTCGGGTAGGCGGCGAACAGGTCGAGGTTGCCCTCGATGGAGGCGCGCAGCCGGGCCGCGTAGCTCTCGTGGGCCTCGATACGGGGGCGGAGGTAGCCCTCCGCGAGCCGCATCACCTCGGTGACGACCTCGCGCATCAGGTCGTCCCGCCCGTCGAAGTGGTACGAGATCATCCCCGTGCTGCTCAGCCCGGCGTGCTTCGCGATCTTCGCGAAGGAGGCCCGGTGGTACCCGGTTTCGGCGATGACCTCGATCGCCGCGGCGACGATCTGTGCGCGGCGTCCCGTCTCCGTGAAGGAGGGCCCGGCCCCGCGCGCCGCCTTTTGCTTGGCCGTGCTGTTTTTTGCTTGCATGAGCAAGAAGGTAGCGAGGTTTGCTCGGCCGAGCAACACCAGGGCGGCGGAACAGAGAGCGGCGAGTGCCGTGCGACCACGGACGAGGGCCGGAAAGGTACGGCAGCGGACGGGCCTAGGGGGTGTCGTTTGGATCATGGTGGATCAGGGAGCGGGGTCTGGTGCACTTCGCTCGCTGCGCTCCCTCCGTCTCGGCTCCTCATTGGGCCACCGGATGCCGAGCGCGATCGCAAGGCGGAGGAGGGAGTCGACGCGGAGCGGTTGGGGTCTCCCCTGCTCGAGCGAAGCCGAGAGCTTGGGGAAGAGTGACGACAACGCGGATGGGGGTCCCCCCCGCGCCGTTCAGGCGTGGGGGAGTGCGTGCCAGGCGTCGCGAGGCAGGCGGGACTTTGAAGACAGGCCCTAGCCCCCTTGGCGGCGGCACCCCGGCCCTAACATGTCGGACGTGCAGTCGAATTCACAGCCGCCGGCGCCCCGCCGCACCCACGCCCATGCCGACCACGACGACCGGGAGATCGAGTCCCTGGAGGAGTTCGACCGGGTCGTCGCCTCGGGGAGTCTCGCCGGACATCGCGTCCAGTCGGTCGACCTGACGGACCGTACGTTCGCGCTGCTCAGCGCGGACACCACGGAGTCCGTGTTCCTCGGCTGCACCATGGAGCCGGACGCCGCCGCCAAGGTGCGTGCCGGTGGCGCGCTGGTCTTCCCGCCCGTGCCGGGCCTGCCGTTCGATCCGTACCGGGGCGGTCTGTACGGCCCGGACGAGCTCTTCGAGGGGCTGGCCGACGGCGGCTTCGACGCGACCCCGGACGCCCGGACCTACCGCTGGTACCAGGAGACCAAGTCGGACGGCGACATCTTCGCCTCGATGCTGCGCAGCATCCACGACGACGCCGTGTCCGACGCCCTGGACGAACACCTCGCCGGTGCCCAGGTGGTGGGCATCATGGGCGGCCATGCCCTGGAGCGCGGTTCCGCGGCGTACGCGGGCGCGGCCCGGCTCGGGCGCCGGCTCACCCGCGACGGGCTGACCGTGGCGACCGGCGGCGGCCCCGGCGCGATGGAGGCGGCGAACCTCGGGGCGTACGCCGCGCCCTTCGAGGACGAGATGCTCGACTGGTCACTGGCGCTGCTCGCCAAGACCCCGCACTTCAGCCCGTCCGTCACGGACTGGGCCCGGGCCGCCTTCGAGATACGCCACAGCCGGCCGGGCGGCGGCATCTCGGCCGGCATTCCCACCTGGTTCTACGGCCATGAGCCGCCGAACGCCTTCGCGTCCCACATAGCCAAGTACTTCGTCAACGCGGTGCGCGAGGACGGGCTGCTGGCGCGCTCCAACGCCGGCGTCGTGTTCCTGCCGGGCGCGGCCGGGACCGTACAGGAGATCTTCGACAACGCGACCCCGAACTACTACCGGTCGCGGGGCGAGCCGACGCCGATGGTGCTGGTGAACCGCGCGCACTGGACGGAGCAGCTCCCCACCTGGCCGCTGCTCCAGGCGCTGGCCGCGGACCGGCCGATGGCGTCCCGGATCGCCCTGGTCGACTCGGTGGACGAGGCCCCGGAGGCGCTGGCCCGCCTCCGTGACCGGGCGCCTTCCTGACCCGTCCGCCGCCCGCCGGCCTCCCGGCGTCGACGGCTCTGCGCGACTGCGGTTCGGCGGCGCGCCGGTGTATTTGCCGGCGGAGGCAACTCCCGTCCCCGAATGCACGTCTGCCAGGAAGGTAATGAACGAGTAATGCGGACAGCGGGCGAACGGAGCTCTTGGTGATCATCGGCCTTCTGACGGCCGTGGCGGCGTCGGCCTGCTACGGCACGGGATCGGTCCTCCAGGCGGTGGGCTCCCGCAAATCCGCTCGCCGGGAGGCGGCCGAGTCCTCCACCGCCGGGGTCACCCAGCATGGCGGGCCCAGCCTGTCATCGACCGCGAAGGCGGCCGTGACCTGGGAGTTCATGGTCGGCACGGTGCTGGACTTCGTCGGGTTCGGACTGGGCGCGCTGGCCGCCCGGATGCTGCCGCTGTTCCTCTCCCAGACCGTGATCAGCGCCAATCTCGTGATCACGGCCGTACTGAGCATCAAGCTTCTCGGCATCCGGCTCAGCCGGGCCGAGTGGTCCTCCATCGCGGTGGTCTGCGCGGCCCTGGTGCTGCTGGCCACGGCCGCGGGGCCGGAGGGCAGCGGCCACACCCCGATCGCCGCCCACTGGTGGCTGCTGGTCGCCTCCGTCGTGCTGATCGGCGGCGGCATCCTGATCGTGCGGCTGCTCGGCGGGCGGGCCGCGATCCTGGCGGGTCTGCTGTCCGGTCTGGGGTTCGGTGCGCTCGGCGTCGGCGTACGGGTGCTGAACGGGGTGGACCCCTTCCATCTGCCGTCGCTGCTCGGCGACCCCGCCCTGTACGCGATTCTCGTGGCCGGCATCGGGGGCATGTATCTGCACACCGTCGCCCTCCAGATCGGCTCGGTGAACGGCGCCACGGCGGCGCTGGTGGTGGGCGAGACGGTGGTCCCCGGCATTCTCGGGGTGCTGTGGCTGGGGGACTCGTCCCGGCCGGGCTTCGCCTGGGTCGCCGTCCTCGGCTTCGTGGTGGCGGTGGCCGGCGCCGTCGCGGTCGCCTGGTTCGGCGAGCCGGAGCCGGAGCCCGGCGCGCCCGGGGCCGTGGCGCCGGAGGCCGGCGAGCGGCCCACGGAGGTCGCGGCCCGCTGAGGCGCGTCTCCCTTCCCGGCCGGCGCGACTGCCGGACGTGGGGCGCCTGTTGAGCGGCCCACGCCCCGGCGCCCCACGGGTCCGCCCCTGTGGTCAGCCTGCCGGGGCGGAGGCGTCCAGTACCACCACGTCCTGCGCCTGGAAGGCGATCCCCACCCGCTCGCCCACTTCGGGCGCGTCCCGCAGCGCGCAGGCCGCCTCCACCTGCGGTCCGGCGGCCGGCTGGAGCAGCAGCGCGACATGGGTGCCGCGGAAGGTACGGGCCGCGACCGTGCACGGCAGGCCGTCGGCGGCGGCCGTCAGCCGTACCCCGGCCGGGCGGACGAGCAGCCGGCACGGCCCGTCCGGGGTGGCCGCCGGAACGGGCACCTTCCCCCAGGGGGTGGCGGCCGCCTCGCCCTGCACCGTCGCCTCGACCACGTTGTCGAAGCCGAGGAAGCGGGCGACGAATTCGGTGGCGGGCCGCTGCCAGACCTCCAGCGGGGTGCCGGACTGCGCGATCCGGCCGTCCTGCATCACCACGACCCGGTCCGCGAGCGCGAACGCCTCCCCCTGGTCGTGGGTGACGGCCAGCACGGTCGTCCCCAACTCCTGGAAGAGCCGCCGGAGTTCGACGACCAGCCGTTCCCGCAGCCCGCGGTCGAGCTGGCCGAGCGGCTCGTCCAGCATCAGCAGACGGGGGCGGGGGGCCAGGGCCCGGGCCAGGGCGACGCGCTGCTGTTCGCCGCCGGACAGCGAGGCCACGGCGCGCCGCTGGGCGCCCGGCAGCCCGACGAGGTCCAGGAGTTCGGCGACCGTACGCTCCTGGCCGGCGCGCGGGGTACGCCGCATCCGCAGCCCGAAGGCGACGTTTCCCGCGACATCGCGCTGCGGGAAGAGCTGGTGGTCCTGGAACATCAGGCCGACCCCGCGCCGGTGGGTGGGCACCCCCGACTGGTCCCGCCCCTCCAGCGACACCCGTCCGGCGTCGGCCTGTTGGAGCCCGGCGACCACCCTCAGCAGCGTGGACTTGCCGCTGCCGCTCGGCCCCAGGACGCAGACGATCTCCCGGGCGGCGACCTCCAGATCGACCGCGTCCAGCGCGGGACGCCCGTCCGCGCCGAAGCGGACGGTCACCCCGCCCAGCCGCAGCAGCTCCCGTGCCGTGCTCCCGGCCCGTGCCGTCATCTAGAACTCCCCGGATCGGTCGAGGGGGCGCAGCCGCTCCAGTACCAGCAGGGCGGCGGCGCACACCACCATCAGGATGGTCGACAGGGCCATCGCCTGCCCGTAGTTGAGCTCCCCCGCACGTCCCAGCAGCCGGGCCACGGCCACCGGCAGCGTCGGCCGGTCCGGCCGGGCGAGGAAGACCGTCGCGCCGAACTCACCGAGCGACACGGCGAAGGCGAAGCCCGCGGCGATCAGCAGCGCCCGGCGCACCATCGGCAGGTCGACGGCGCGCCACACCTGCCAGGGCGAGGCGCCGAGCACGGCGGCCGCCTCCCGCAGCCGGCCGTCGACCGCCCGCAGCACCGGCAGCATCGTCCGGACCACGAAGGGCACCCCCACCAGCGCCTGGGCGAGCGGCACCAGCCACCACGAGGCACGCAGATCGAGCGGCGGCTCGTCGAGGGTGATCAGAAAACCGAAGCCGACGGTCACCGCGGAGACTCCCAGGGGCAGCATCAGCAGTGCGTCGAAGCCGCGGACGAACCGGCTGATGACGGGGGTCCGCCCGGACGGGCCGCGGCGCAGCCGGGGAAGGGCCAGCGCGGCGGCCGCCAGTCCGCCCACCACCAGCGCGATCCCGGTGGCCGCGGCCCCGTAGGCGAGAGAGTTCCACAGCGCGTCCAGGGGGGCGACGGCGAAGGTGCTGTCGGCGTTCGCGGCGGAGCCCAGCGCGGCGTAGAAGACCGCCCCGTAGCCGTCCGGCCCGGCGAACGAGCGCTCCACGAGCACCACCAGCGGCGCGAGCAGCAGAACGGCGATGACCGCGAACGTCCCCCACAGCAGCGCCCACTGACCGCGGCCGCGCGGCCGGCGGGCCGTCTGCGAGGCGTCCACGAGCCGGAGCGCGGATTCCCGGCGACGGACGGTCCAGGCGTGCAGCGCCAGGACGCCCAGCACCGCGGCGAACTGGATCAGGGTGAGGACGGCGGCCGTCGGCAGATCCAGGAAGTCCGCGGTCTGCCGGTAGATCTCCACCTCCAGCGTCGAGAAGGTGGGGCCGCCCAGGATCTGCACCACCCCGAAGGAGGTGAAGGTGAACAGAAAGACCATCAGGGCGGCGGCCGCGACGGCCGGCCCCAGCGCGGGCAGCGTCACCCGCCGCCAGGCCGCGAACCGCCCGGCTCCCAGCACCCGCGCCGCCTCCTCCTGCCGCGGGTCGAGCTGCCCCCAGAGCCCGCCGACGGTCCGGACGACCACGGCGTAGTTGAAGAAGACATGCGCCAGCAGGATCGCCCACACCGAGGTGTCCAGACGCACGCCCCACAGGTCGTCCAGCAGCCCGCCCCGCCCGACCAGCGCCAGGAACGCCGAGCCGACGACGACGGTCGGCAGCACGAACGGCACCGCCACGACCGCCCGCAGCAGTTGTTTGCCGGGGAAGTCGAAGCGCGCGAAGACATAGGCGCCGGGCAGCGCGATCAGCAGCGTCAGCCCGGTCGAGGCGGCCGCCTGCCAGCCGGTGAACCACAGCACCTGCACGACATCCGGGTCGCTCAGCACGGCACCGAACCGGCCGAGCTGCCACTGTCCGCCGTCCTTGAGCCCCCGTCCGACGATCGCCACGACGGGATAGGCGAAGAACAGCGCGAAGAAGGCGAGCGGCACCGCCATCAGGCCGAGCCGCACCGCCGTCCCCCGCGCGGGCCTGCCACGCCGGGCGCCCGTGGCGCCCGTGACGTCCGTGGCGTCCGTACCGTCCGACCGCGTTACTTCAGAACGAGCGAGGACCACTGCTTGATCCACTGTTCGCGGTTCTCGGTGATCGTCCCGGGCGCCAGGGTGGTGGGCTTGTCGATCGTCGTGCCGTACTTGGTGAACAGCTCCGGCACCGCGGCGTCCTGACGGGCCGGGTTGACGAACATCGTCAACGGCACGTCCTCCTGGAACTTCTTGCTCAGCAGGAAGTCCAGCAGCGCCTTGCCGCCCTTCTCGTTCTTCGCGCCCTTCAGCAGACCGCCGAATTCGATCTGCCGGAAGCAGGTGCCGGCCGCGACACCGGTCGGGGCCTCCTTGGGCGCCGGCTTCTTGCCGAGCACCTCGGCGGGCGGGCTGGAGGCGTAGGAGACCACCAGCGGCTTGTCGCCCTTGCCCTTGCCCGCCGCGGAGCCGGAGAACCGGTCGTTGTACGCCTGGTCCCAGCCGTCGACGACCTCGACGCCATTGGCCTTGAGCTTCTTCCAGTAGCTCTGCCAGCCCTTCTCCCCGTACTTCGCGATGGTGCCGAGCTGGAAGGCGAGGCCCGGGGAGGAGGTGGCGGAGTTCTCCGTGACGAGCAGCCCCTTGTACCGGGGCCGGAGCAGATCGTCGAAGGTCTTCGGCGGTGCGATCTTGTGCCGGGTGAAGTAGCCGCGGTCGTAGTTGACGCAGATGTCGCCGTAGTCGAGCGGGGTGACCCGGTGCTCGCCCTTGTCGAGCTGAAGCCCCGCGGGGACGCTCTCCAGCCCCTTGGCTCGGTAGGGGCTGAAGAGGCCCTCGTCCAGACCGCGCGAGAGCAGCGTGTTGTCGATGCCGAAGAACACATCGCCCTGGGGGTTGCCCTTGGACAGGACCGCCTGGTTCACGGCCTTGCCGGCGTCCCCGCCCTTGAGCATCGTGACCTTGTAGCCGCTCTCCTTCTCGAAGGCGGCCAATACGGACTTGGAGACGTTGAACGAGTCATGGCTGACGAGCGTGACGGTCTTGGCGTCCGCGCTGCCGCCGCCCGAGCCTCCGCAGCCGGCGAGGGCGGTCATCCCGACCGCGGCGGCCACCACCGTCGCGGCGATCCTGCTCCTGGTGCTCACTGATTTCCTCCTGGCTGGCCAGGAAGAGACGCGGCCCTGCCCGGTGTCCACGGCTCCCGGCGTCCGGGGACGCGGGGAGGGAACTCCGGGCAGGGCGCAACAGCATGAGTGACGACCGAACTTCCTACCCGGAATGACCCGGGCGAGGTTCAAGGGTCTGCGGGCACCGTAGGACTACGACGCTTCCGCACTCTCAGCGCTGTGGCGCTCCCCTGTCGGAATGTGCATTTGTTCGACCACACCGTATCAGCGGGGTGGTCAGCGCTCCGAGGCCGCGAGCTGCCCGCAGGCGCCGTCGATCTCCTGGCCGCGGGTGTCGCGGACGGTCACCGGCACCCCGTGCGCCTCGATGGCCTGGACGAACGCCCGCTCGTCCTCGGGCCGCGACGCGGTCCACTTCGAACCGGGCGTCGGATTCAGCGGAATCAGGTTCACATGGACCCGCTTGCCCTTCAGCAGCCGCCCCAGCAGGTCACCGCGCCACGCCTGGTCGTTGATGTCCCGGATCAGCGCGTACTCGATCGAGATCCGCCGCCCGGACTTCTCGGCGTACTCCCACGCCGCGTCCAGTACCTCCCGCACCTTCCAGCGCGTGTTGACGGGCACCAGCGTGTCGCGCAGCTCGTCGTCCGGGGCGTGCAGCGACACGGCCAGCCGGCACTTGAAGCCCTCGTCGGCGAACCGCAGCATGGCCGGCACCAGCCCGACCGTGGAGACGGTGATCCCCCGCTGCGACAGCCCCAGCCCGTCCGGCTCGGGATCCGTCAGCCGCCGGATCGCGCCGACCACCCGCTTGTAGTTGGCGAGCGGCTCCCCCATCCCCATGAAGACGATGTTGGACAGCCGCGCCGGCCCGCCCGGCACCTCCCCGTCGCGCAGCGCACGCATCCCGTCGACGATCTGGTGCACGATCTCGGCGGTGGAGAGATTACGGTCCAGCCCCGCCTGCCCCGTGGCGCAGAACGGGCAGTTCATCCCGCACCCCGCCTGCGACGAGATGCACATGGTGACCCGGTCCGGGTACCGCATCAGCACCGACTCGACGAGCGTCCCGTCGTGCAGCTTCCACAGCGTCTTGCGCGTGGTGTCGTCATCGCACGAGATGTGCCGCATGACCGTCATCAGCTCCGGCAGCAGCTCACTCGCCAGCTTCTCGCGCGCCGCCGCCGGAATGTCCGTCCACTGCGCCGGATCGTGCGCATAACGGGCAAAGTAGTGCTGCGACAACTGCTTGGCACGAAACGGCTTCTCCCCGATCGCCGCCACCGCTTCACGACGCTCGACGGGACTGAGATCAGCAAGGTGCCGCGGCGGCTTCTTGGCCCCGCGCGGCGCGACAAAAGTAAGTTCTCCGGGTGCAGGCATGGTGGGTCCAGTGTGGCAGATCGTCCGGCGCGGCCCAGGCCGCAGGCGGTGAGAGGACGGTCACCGCCAGGGCGCGGGGTGCCGCGGGCGGACCAGGCCCCTCCCCGCCGTACGGATCCCGATCCGCCGCCGTACCCCTCACCGAAGGGACGCACCAGGCGTATCCGCAGCCCCGTGGCCTCGTTGGCCACCGCGCCGGTGGTGGCGGGTGTGGTGTGGGGTACGTCAGGAGCGTGGAACAGTGGCTGTGACCCGTTGGATCGTGATCAACATCCCTTCCTGGTTGCTGCTGGCAGGGCTCGTCGTCGTGATCGCGGGCGGGACCGCGGTCGTCCAGGCACTCGTCCGGCACCGGGTCCCCCGCATCAAGCAGGGCAAGCAGAACGAGATCGCGCAATTCCTCTTCCCCGTGATCGCGGTCGTCTACGGGTTCCTCATCGGCTTCATCGTCCTCGCGCTCTGGGGTCAGGTGAACACGGCGGACCAGACGACACGGACCGAGGGCGCCATGGTGGCGCAGCTGGCCAGGGGCCGCGAGGTGTTCGGCAAGGCCGAGAGCGCACGGATCAGGCAGAGCCTGCTGGCGTACGGACGGGCGGCGGCCGCCGAGTGGCCCAGCGCCGCGGCCGGCGGCACCACGCCCGAGGCCGAGAACGCGCTGAACCGCCTGCACAGCACGTACGAGAGCATCCGGCCCCGCGACGACACCCAGCGGGCCTTCCTCACCAGCTCCATCGCGTCCCTGAAGGAATTGAGCGTCGCACGCACGGAACGGCTGCTCGAGGCGCGCACCAACATCGGCCCACCCCTGTCCCTGTGGCTGGCGATCCTGCTGACCAGTGGACTGGTCCTCGGTTTCTCCGCCACCTTCGGCTCCGAGCAGGCCCTGATCCACTACGGGATGGTCGCGGCGGTGAGTGTCCTCGTTGCCACCAACCTGTTCCTCGTCACGGAACTCTCGTATGCCTTCCTCGGCGAGTTCGCCACGTCGCCGGAGCCACTGCGCGCGGCGGTCGAGGTGCTGTCGCCGCCTCGGTAGACGGGCGGCGGACACGGAAGAGGGCAGGGAGAGGAATCCTCTCCCTGCCCTCCGCCGCGAGAACCCTGTGGTCAGCCGGCTCCCACGAAGATCACGAACAGCAGCCAGACGACCGGTGCGGTCGGCAGCAGGGAGTCGAGCCGGTCCATGATGCCGCCGTGGCCGGGCAGCAAGGTGCCCATGTCCTTGATGCCGAGGTCCCGCTTGATCATGGATTCGCCGAGGTCGCCGAGGGTCGCGCTGGCCGCGACGGCGAGGCCGAGCAGCAGGCCCTGCCACCAGGCGCCGTCCGCGATCAGGAACTCCATGCACAGCGCGCCGGCCGCCATCGCGAAGAGCACCGCGCCGACGAGTCCCTCACGGGTCTTGCCGGGGCTGATGCGCGGGGCGAGCTTGTGCTTGCCGAACCGCCAGCCGACCGCGTACGCACCGGTGTCGCTGACGACCGTGAGCAGCAGGAACGTCATCACCCGCTGCGGCCCGTCGGCCTCGGCCGCGAGCATCAGCGCCACGAACGTCGCGAGGAAGGGCACGTAGAACGCCGCGAAGACGCCGGCGGTGACGTCCCGCAGATAGTTCTCGGGCGCCTCGGTCATCCGCCAGACGAGCACGGCGAGGGCGGTGAGCGCCATCGCCACCCAGGCTCCCTCGGCGCCGCGGACATAGCCGGCGACCACCATGGCGGTGCCGCCGACCGCGAGCGGCACCAGCGGCACCCTGATGTCCTTGCGCTCCGCCAGCCGCGAGGTCAGCTCCCACAGGCCCACGACCACGGCGATCGCTATCACGCCGATGAAGACGGGCTTGTAGACGAAGAGCGACGCAACAATGATCACGCCGAGGCCGACGCCGACCCCTATGGCGGCGGGCAGGTTGCGGCCCGCGCTCTTCTTCTTCGGCTTCTCTGAGTCCGGCGAGCTGTCGGACCCGGAAAGAGAGGTGGGCATGGGCTCCTGCGGCTTTTCGTCGCGGAACAGGGGGCCGCTCCGTCGAGCAGCCCCCCGGTCGTCCAGGTGATCCCGGTTGTCCCGGATATCCCGATGTTCCCGGTTGTCATCCTGGTGTCCGCCTTGCCCGGGCACAAAGGGCATGGGCCGAGTCTGCGCCGCATCGCCCCAGTCGTACACCGGACCCGCCGGAGCGGGGGGCGCCGCCCCGCGAAGCGAGGGGGCCGGTCCGTGGTCGGGCGGTCCCCATTGACCGGCGCCGGGCGGGGCCCCCCAGGAAGACTCGTTCATCAGACCTCGAGGAGCTCGGATTCCTTGTGCTTGAGCAGCTCGTCCACCTGCGCGACGTACTTCGCGGTGGTGTCGTCGAGCTCCTTCTCGGCGCGGCGCACCTCGTCCTCGCCGCTCTCCTTGTCCTTGACCAGCTTGTCGAGGGTCTCCTTGGCCTTGCGCCGGACGCTGCGGATCGAGATCTTCGCGTCCTCGCCCTTGTTCTTGGCGACCTTGATGAACTCCTTGCGGCGCTCCTCGGTCAGCTCCGGGAACGTCACTCGGATGATGTTGCCGTCGTTGCTCGGGTTGACGCCGAGGTCGGAGTCGCGGATGGCCTGCTCGATGTTGCGCAGCGCGCTCTTGTCGAACGGGGTCACCACGGCCATCCGCGGCTCGGGCACCGAGAACGACGCCAGCTGGTTGATCGGCGTCATGGCGCCGTAGTAGTCCGCCACGATCTTGTTGAACATCGCCGGGTGCGCACGCCCGGTGCGAATCGCGGCGAAGTCCTCCTTGGCGACCACGACGGCCTTCTCCATCTTCTCCTCGGCCTCGAGGAGGATCTCTTCGATCACCACTTGCTCCTGGTCTTTTCGGTAAGAAGCAGAGCCTCGCCCCTGCCGCGCGTCTTCTCCTGCACGGTGTCCGACCGGCAGGCCGTTGTCCATCCCCGTACCGGGGTCCTACCCCGGTCGGGAGTTGCCGCCCGTACGGGCCGATGCCCGTACGGAATCACGGCAGTTGAGGCCGTCAGGCCCGGGTGTCCTGATCGCTGACGAGCGTGCCGATCTTCTCACCCTTCACCGCACGGGCGATGTTGCCCTCGGCGAGCAGTTCGAACACGAGGATCGGGAGCTTGTTGTCCCGGCACAGCGTGATGGCGGTGGCGTCGGCGACCTTCAGGTCGCGGGTGATCACCTCGCCGTATTCGAGCGCGTCGAACTTCACCGCGTCGGGGTTCTTCTTGGGGTCGGAGTCGTAGACGCCGTCCACCCCGTTCTTCCCCATCAGCATGGCCTCGGCGTCGATCTCCAGGGCACGCTGGGCGGCGGTGGTGTCGGTGGAGAAGTACGGCATGCCCATACCGGCGCCGAAGATGACGACCCGGCCCTTCTCCAGGTGGCGCACCGCACGCAGCGGAATATACGGCTCCGCGACCTGTCCCATGGTGATGGCTGTCTGGACGCGGGAGTCGATGCCCTCCTTCTCCAGGAAGTCCTGGAGGGCCAGACAGTTCATGACCGTGCCGAGCATGCCCATGTAGTCGGAGCGGGCCCGGTCCATGCCGCGCTGCTGGAGTTCGGCGCCGCGGAAGAAGTTGCCGCCGCCGATCACGATGGCGATCTCGTAGCCGTCGCGCACCACGGCGGCGATCTCGCGGGCCATCGCGTGCACGACGTCGGGGTCGACGCCCAGTCCCCCGCCGCCGGCGAACGCTTCGCCCGACAGCTTCAGCAGGAAGCGTCGCCTGCCGCCGTGACCGGCATGGTCTGTGTGCGCGCCGTCGGCACCGTGAATCATTGAGCTCTCCTCGTGCACATACGAAGAAGGCCATTGCCGTGGGTCTGGTTCAGATCCCTCTGCGGCAATGGCCTCCTCGTCACATCTGCGGCCGGCCGTTGAGCGGCCGACTGCGTACGACCCTAGCGGGGTCGTAGGTCATTCGCTGCCTTCGCGACAGGCTCAGATGCCGACCTTGATGCGCGCGAAGCGCTTCAGGGTGACACCGGCCTCCTGGAGGACCTTCTCGACGGACTTCTTGTTGTCGAGCGCGTACGGCTGGCCGAGCAGCGTCGCGTCCTTGAAGAAGCCGTTGAGGCGACCCTCGACGATCTTCGGCAGGGCGGCCTCGGGCTTGCCCTCCGCGCGGGTGGTCTCCTCGGCGACACGCCGCTCGGCCTCGACGACCTCGGCCGGCACGTCGTCCTTGGCGAGGTACTTCGGGGCGAACGCGGCGATGTGCTGCGCAATGCCCTTGGCGACCTCGGCGTTCTCCTTGTCGAGCTCGACGAGGACACCGATCTGCGGGGGCAGGTCGGGCATGGTGCGGTGCATGTACGCCGACACGTAGCCGTCGGAGAACTGCGCGAAGCGGTCCAGGACGATCTTCTCGCCGAGGTTGGCGTTGGCCTCGTCGACGAACGCCTGGACGGTCTTGCCGGCCGCGATCTCGGAGGCGAGCAGGGCCTCGATGTCGGCCGGGGAGGTCTTCGCGACGTGCGCGGCGATCTCGTTGGCGACGGCCTGGAACTTCTCACCCTTGGCGACGAAGTCCGTCTCGCACTTCAGCTCGACGATGACACCGGAGGTGTTGTCGCCGGCGATCACGGAGACCACCGCGCCGTTCTCGGCGGACCGGCCCTCGCGCTTGGCGACGCCCTTCTGGCCCTTGATGCGCAGCGCCTCGACGGCCTTGTCGACGTTGCCCTCGGCCTCGTCCAGGGCCTTCTTGCAGTCCATCATGCCGGCGCCGGTGAGCTCGCGGAGCTTCTTGACGTCAGCGGCGGTGTAGTTCGCCATGGTCTGTGAATCTCTTCTCGAAATCTCGAAGTCGAAAGATCTACGGGTGGACGGCGGGGGCGGCGCCGGTGGCGCCCTCCCCCGCCGTCATCAGCCGGATGCTGCGGGTCAGGCCTGCTCGGCCGGCTTCTCGGCCTCGGCGGCGGGGGCCTCCGCGGCGGGAGCCTCGGCGGGCTTCTCCTCGGCCTTGGGGGCCTCGTCGTCAGCCTTCTTCTCGCCCTCGAGCAGGTCGCGCTCCCACTCGGCCAGCGGCTCGGCGGCAGCGGCCTTCTCGCCGGGCTTCTGGTCGCCGGTGGCGGCACCGGAGCGGGCGATGAGGCCCTCGGCGACGGCGTCGGCGATCACGCGGGTGAGCAGGGTGACGGAGCGGATCGCGTCGTCGTTGCCCGGGATCTTGTAGTCGACCTCGTCCGGGTCGCAGTTGGTGTCGAGGATCGCGACGACCGGGATGTTGAGCTTGCGCGCCTCACCGACGGCAATGTGCTCCTTCTTGGTGTCCACGATCCAGACGGCGCTGGGCACCTTCTGCATCTCGCGGATACCGCCGAGGGTCTTCTCCAGCTTGGCCTTCTCGCGGGAGAGAACCAGGAGCTCCTTCTTGGTGAGGCCGGAGGCGGCCACATCCTCGAAGTCGATCTGCTCGAGCTCCTTCAGGCGCTGAAGGCGCTTGTAGACGGTCGAGAAGTTGGTCAGCATGCCGCCGAGCCAGCGCTGGTTCACGTAGGGCATGCCCACGCGGGTCGCCTGCTCGGCAATGGCCTCCTGGGCCTGCTTCTTCGTGCCGACGAACATGACCGAGCCGCCGTGGGCGACGGTCTCCTTGACGAACTCGTAGGCGCGGTCGATGTACGACAGCGACTGGAGCAGGTCGATGATGTAGATGCCGTTGCGCTCGGTGAAGATGAAGCGCTTCATCTTCGGGTTCCAGCGGCGGGTCTGGTGCCCGAAGTGGACGCCGCTCTCCAGCAGCTCCCGCATCGTGACGACGGCCATGGCCGTACTCCTTGTTGTTCTCGGTTCCACTGCGGCCGGTCGGCCGCGGTGCCTGACGCCCCGACGCGCCTGCCGGGGAAGACACCTTGCGGAGCCGTCCGAGGACCGAGGGGCGCGGCCGTCGTGCTGCCCGAACGGGACTGGTGCACTGACGGCGGGGCGTGCGAAGTCGACCCGGTGACCCGGATCGCCACCAGAAGTGTACGGGACTGCCGATGCACCGGGCGACACGCACCATTTCGAGCCCCGCCCGAGTGACACCGTTGTCCACAACCGCCCCGTCATCCACAGCTTCAGACCAAGATCCACACGCCGCGGCGGACTGCGTCACCGTCAGCACATGCGACGAAACACGCGACGAAACCCACGACACGACCCGCGACGCCATCCGGTCCCGACCAGGCTCTCCCGTGCCTCCTTCACCGGCTTCACCGGCTTCACCGGCTTCCGGGGACGCCACCCGCGACCGGGCGACGGTGGGCGGCCAAAGCACCGCAGCCGAGCGGGTCGCGGGCCGGGCCCCCTTCCGGCTGCCCCGCACTGGCCCCGGGCCTCGTCCCCGTTCCCCTTTCGGCGTCGGTCCCGGTCTCGCTGCTCGCCCCCGCCCCCGTCCCGCTTCCGGTCGCTCGCGCCTCTACCGGGACCGCGCGGGGAGCCGAAGGGCTACGGGCCGAGCTGCTTCTTCCCCGCCCAAGCGGCATGCGCACTCCTGGCCCCGACCGCGGCCGCGGTCCTCACCCTCTTCCCACCGACCCTCGCGATCGCTACCGCACCGCCGGTGAGCGGGGCGGCGGGGCGTGGGGTGGAGCACGGGGTGGAGCGCGGGGTGGAGCGCGGGGTGGATTGGGCGGTGGAACGACGAGTAGAGGGCGGGCCGGGGCTCGTGGCGGGTCGGGCGGTGCGGCGCGGGGTCGACAGGACGGAGGGGCGTGGGACGGAGGGGCCGGTGTTGCGCGGGGCGGAGAGGCCGGTGCGGCACGTGCCGGAGAGGGCGGTGGGGCCCGGGGCGGAGAAGCCCGTGGGGCGCAGGGCGGAGAGGCCGGTGCGGCCGGTGGGGCACGGGGCGGAGAAAACGGTGGGGCACGTGCCAGAGAGGTCGGTGGGGCGCGGGGTGGATTGGGTGGTGGTTGCGGGACGTGGCGAGGTGGGCGAGGAGGTGGGGCGCCGTGCCGAGAGTGGGGCGCCCGCGGCACCTGCCGCGCCACCGGACGAGGACAGATCCTGGCCGGTGGGAGGAGCCACGGGCGCACAGCCGACGGTGGTCAGGGGCTGGAAACCGCCTCCTGCCCCATGGGCTGCCGGGCACCGCGGGGTGGACCTGGCCGCTCCCGCCGGCGCCGTGGTGCGAGCAGCGGCCCCCGGCCGGGTGGCCTACGCCGGGACCGTCGCGGGCCGCGGCGTACTGACCCTTGAGGTGTCCCGCTCGGGCCGCCCTCCCTTACGCACCACGTACGAACCCGTACGCTCCACGGTCCGGAAAGGTCAGCGCGTCACGGCAGGCCAGCCGGTCGCCGTCCTACAGCACAGCGGCCCGTTCCACTGCCGGGAGCCCTGCCTCCACTGGGGCCTACGCCGCGGCAAGACCTACCTGGACCCGTTGTCCCTGCTGCCCCGGAACATGCTCCGCGGCGGCCCGTCCCGACTACTGCCGATCTTTGGGGTCCCCGTACCGGCAGGCGGCCCCACCACTCCCCGGCATCCGGAACCACCGGAGCCCACAGCGCAGGCAAGAAGCTCGGCACCTACGGCAGTAGCTCTCATCCAGGCGGCTGGACTCGCGGCCGTGGTGATCTGGGCGTTCGGCCGGCTCCCCGTGGCCCGACCAGCAGCGAGAGAGGAGAGCCCACGAAGGCGGCGGGGTGGGGGCGGTCGTGGCGTGTCGTCGGGCGGGAACGATGAGTGAGCGCGGGACGCAGTGATCGCGACGGGTCGGTGATCCCCAACGATGCGGTGCGCGAGGGAGCAGTGATTCCGACACGGTGAAAGCAGCCCCGCCAGCGGGGCGGGGGTGACGTCGCACCGGTAGCGGCACGCGTCAGGCCCAAGCCCAGACCCAGGCGCAGGTGGTGGGAGGGCCGAACAGCGCGTCGGCACCACGGCACGGGCGCGACCGGGCTGCGGGCTGCGGGCTGCGGGCTGCGGGCTGCGGGCTGCGGGCTGCGGGCTGCGGGCTGCGGGCTGCGGGCTGCGGGCTGCGGGCTGCGGGGCCAACGAGCGTGGAGGTGGTGGAGGTGGGTGGGTGGGCCGGGGCCCGGGGGGGGAGAAGCCCCCGAAGTCAGCCGCGAACCCCGCGGAGGGCCATCGCCACCGCCGCCTCCGTGATCTCGCCCGGGTCCTCCGCGGCGCCCAGTTCGATGCGGCGGACCGCGGCGTCGACGACACCCTGGAGGAGCATGGCCGCGAGCCGGGGCTGTTCGTGGCCGAGGGCGGCGAGCGCCTCGACGATCATGGCGATGAGTCCGCCGTGCGCCGCGCGGATCTTCTCGCGCGCGCCCGCGTCCAGCTCGCCGGCCGAAATGGCCACGACGGCTCGGTGTCGCCGGTCGCCGACCAGCGCGAGTTGCCGGCGCACATATGCCTCGACCTTGTCCTCGGGTGTGTCGACGCGCTGCATCGCCGCTTCGACCTCGGCGGCCCAGACCGGGAAGTCGACGGCACACAGCTCTTCGACGACGGCGGCGCGCGAGCGGAAGTACTCATACACGGAGGAGCGCGCGAGGCCCGTGCGCTCGGCGAGGGCGGGGAAGGTCAGCGCCTCCGTTCCGCCTTCGGACAGCAGGGAGCGGGCGGCGTCCAAGAGGGCGCCGCGCTGCATCGACCGGTGCTCGGCCACGGAGGCCGCTCGAATCCTGGGCACGTCACCACTCTACGGATGGCGCGCCCGCCGTGGCACTCCGCATGGCGACACCGCGTGGGAAGGTCCTGCCTCCCGCAACGTGTGACTCAGCGTCCGACGTCGGCGAGCTTCGCCCTGAGCTGGAGTACGGATTTGGTGTGGATCTGGCTGACCCTGCTCTCCGTGACGCCGAGGACATTGCCGATCTCGGCGAGCGTGAGGCCCTCGTAGTAGTAGAGCGTGACCACGGTCTTCTCACGTTCGGGGAGGGTGTTGATGGCACGTGCGAGCAGGCGCCGCAGCTCACGGTCCTCGGCGATCTCGACGGGGTTCTCGGCGGCCGTGTCCTCGAGGGTGTCCATCAGGCTCAGCCGTTCGCCCCCTTCGCCGCCGACGTGCAGCAGCTCCTCCAGTGCCACGACGTTCGCCAGGGACAGCTGGCTGAACACCCCGTGGAGTTCCTCCAGGGCGATGCCCATCTCCTCGGCGACCTCCGCCTCGGAGGGGGTACGGCGCAGTTGCGCTTCGAGGGTGGCATAGGCGCGTTCGACGGCGCGCGCCTTCTGCCGTACGGAACGCGGAATCCAGTCGAGCGCTCGCAGCTCGTCGATCATCGCGCCGCGGATACGGGTGATGGCGTAGGTCTCGAACTTGATGGAGCGTTCGGGCTCGAACTTCTCGATGGCATCGATCAGTCCGAAGACCCCGGAGGAGACGAAGTCGGCCTGTTCGACGTTGGGGGGCAGGCCGACGCTGACGCGGCCGGCGACGTACTTGACCAGCGGGGAGTAGTGCAGGATCAGCTGCTCCCGCAGCCTGCCGTCGCCTGACGCCTTGTAGGCGCGCCACAGCTCGTCGAGCGAGCTGGGCGGAGCGGGGCGCACGCTGCCGCGTGCGGCGGGTGGTACAGCCGCACGGTCAGACCCGGAGGTGTGCTGGGGCATTCGTCGCCTTGAGCCGTTCTGCCGAGACGCGGGTGGATGGATGTATGAGGGTGGAATTTGCCTGTGAGCGTAGCGTGACCACAGCGTCGCGGTGCGCGAGGAAGTCAGGTTCGGGGGTGCGCAGATACGTTCCGCTGCCCGCACCCCAGAGTTACCTCGTACGGCGTGGCGACTTCCGGACACGGTGCCGGGCGCGCGCTTCCGGAGGGCCGTGCGGGCGGACACGGTGACATGACGGGCGGGGCCTCGTGCGTCCCGTGCGCCACATTGCCGTCTCCCCACGAGTCGGGCCCGTGCCACGAAGCACGGCAAACCTGGATTCTGCGGTCATTCCCCTCACCCTTTCACCCGTTCGCCCCAGGTCAAGTACCGCCTCGCCGGGAACGCCCGGTCGCCTCGGCGCGTCGCGCCAACTCCCAGCGATCACCGCACCTTTGAACGAATCCGAGGGACAGCAGCTCGAAGAGTTTGGCGTGGGTGACATCGCGGGGCACGCCGGCCTCTTGAGCCAGATGGCCGGTGTCCGCGCTGCCGCGCGCCGGGAGCGCCTCCAGTACGAGGGTGGCGACGGGGTCCAGAAGGTCGCGGATGCGGGTCCGGCCTTCCCGTTCGGGGGCGAGGTCGCCGATGCTGCCGACGAGCTCGATGGCCTCGTCGGCGTCGGTGACCACCGTGGCCTCGCTGCGCAGGAGTTGATGGACACCGGCGGACAGGCCGCTGGTGACCGGGCCCGGCATGCCCATCGTGAAGCGCCCGAGGGTGTGTGCCCGCCGGGCCGTGACGAGGGAGCCGCTGCGGAGTTCGGCCTCCACGACGACGGTGCCTCTGGTGAGCGCGGCGATCACCCGGTTGCGCTGGATGAAGCGGCTGCGGGTGGGGTGGTCGCCTGGCGGTAACTCGGCTACCACCAGGCCCTGTTGGGCGATCCGGCCGATCAACTCGGTGTGGCCTCGCGGGTAGGGGTGGTCGACTCCGGAGGCCATGACGGCGGTGGTCGCGCCGTCCGCGGCGAGCGCACCGCGGTGGGCCGCGCCGTCCACACCGTAGGCGGCTCCGGAGACGACGGTCCAGCCGCGGTCGGCGAGTCCGGCGCCGAGGGTGGTGGCGAGGTGGGCGCCGTATTCGGTGCAGGCCCGGGCGCCGACGACGGCGACCGAGCGGAGTGCCCAGAGCCGGAGGTTGGCCGTCCCGCGCACCCACAGACCGATGGGGCGGGCGTCGCCGAGGTCGTCGAGCTGGCCGGGCCATTCGTCGTCCCCGGGGCAGATGAACCGGCCGCCGAGTGCGGTGACGGCGTCGAGGTCCGCCGTGGGGCGTGCGCGGGCGGCGCGCAGCCGCAGGCCCGCGACCTTTGCCGGGCTTGCACCCGGTGGCGGGGCCGCCTCGTCGTCGGACAGCGTGTGCCACAGGGCCTGCGGGCCCATCTCGCGCAGCCAGCGGCCGGCGGTTTCATCGCCTGGTTCGAGGATGCGGGTGAGAGCTGCGCGGGCCGTGCGCTGCGGGTCGGGTGCCTCGCCGGATGCGCACCATGGGTCGGTGGTCGCGGAGCTCGGCTCGGTCGTCGCGGGCACGGTATGCCCCGGTCCGGCTGTGGGGTCGAGGGCGCGGCCCCGGTGCTTGCCGTCCGGCTCCGGCTCGTCAGTGGCGAAGCCCCATGCGTCGATGCCGTTCATGGTTGCCCCTGCTGGTGCGGCAGTCGGGCGGTCGCGGTCTCTTGGTGCTTTCCGCCGCCACCGGCCGCCGTCGGTGCGCCGCGGCGTACGCCGGTGCGGAGTTCCAGGGCCCAGTTGACGTCCTCACTGGTGGGGCGGTCGCGGCCGGCCAGGTCGGCGGCCGTCCAGGCGACGCGGAGGACGCGGTCGAGGCCACGGGCGGTGAGGAGGCCGCATTCGAGGTCGCGTTCCGCCTGGGCCAGCGCGCCGGGGTGGGCCTGCCAGCGGGTGCGCAGCTCGTGGCCGGGTACCTCGCTGTTGGTGTGCCACGGTGTGTCGGCGAAGCGGGCTGCGGCCCGTTCCCGGGCGGTCCGGACGCGTTCGGCCACGGCGGCGGTGGTTTCCGTGCCGCGGCCGAGTGCGATCAGTTCGGCGCGGGCGACCGGCTCGACGGCGATCCGCAGGTCCACCCGGTCCATCAGGGGTCCGGAGAGCCGGGCCCGGTAGCGACGGATGGACGAGGGCCGGCATTCGCAGCCACCGCTGGTGGTGCCGTGCCGTCCGCAGGGGCAGGGGTTGGCCGCGAGGGCGAGGAGGATGCGGGCGGGCATGCGCATCATGCCCGCGGCGCGGGCGACGACGACATGACCGGACTCCAGCGGCTGGCGCAGTGCGTCCAGGACGCGTGGGCTGCACTCCGCGGCTTCGTCCACGAACAGCACACCGTGGTGGGCGAGGGAGACGGCGCCGGGGCGGGGCAGTCCGGTGCCGCCGCCGACGAGGGACGCCATGGTCGCGGAGTGGTGTGGGGCGCAGTAGGGCGGCCGGTGGACGAGTGGCTGGCCCGGCGGGAGGGTGCCGGCTACCGAGTGGACGGCGGTGACCTCCAGGGACTCTTTGGGCGACAGGGGTGGCAGCAGCCCGGGGAGGCGTTCGGCGAGCATGGTTTTGCCGGCGCCGGGCGGGCCCTTGAAGAAGATGTGGTGGCGTCCGGCGGCGGCTACTTCCAGGGCGCGGCGGGCGCTGTGCTGGCCTGCGACGTCCGCGAGGTCGGGGGTGTGGTCCCCGGGTGGCAGGCCCGCGCCGACGCTGGTTCCGGGCACGACCAGCCCGGCGAGCGAGGGGTCGGGGCGGCCTTCTTGCCGGGGGTCTTCCTCGTCGGGCACCGGTTCGTCGGCGAGGACGGCGATGAGCTGGCGCAGGCTGCGTACGCCGAGGACGGAGATGCCGGGCACGAGGGACGCCTCGGCCACGGTCTGTTCCGGGACGACGACCTGGCGGTATCCGGCGTCGGCGGCGGCTAATACGGCGGGCAGTACTCCGCGTACGGGGCGGACGCGGCCGTCCAGGCCCAGTTCGCCGATCATCATCAGGTCGGTGAGTTCGCGGGGGTCCAGGCGCTCGGCGGCACCGAGGACCGCGCAGGCCACTGCCAGGTCGAAGCCGCTGCCGCCTTTGGGTACGGAGGCCGGGCTCAGGCCGACGGTGAGCTTCTTCTGCGGCCATTCGGCGCCGGAATTCACGACGGCGGCGCGCACCCGTTCCCTGGACTCGATGAGGCTCTTGTCGGGGAGTCCGACGAGGGTGAAGGCGGCGACGCCGGGTTCCAGGTCGGCCTGGACTTCGACGACGACACCTTCGACGCCTACCAGGGCGACGGAGCAGGTGCGGGCGAATCCCATCAGGCCACCCCTCGTGCGTGCTGGACGACCGGGGCGCCGCGGGCCGGCAGCAGGACGCCGATGACGTCGATCCGTACGCCTCCGGGCGGGGGGCCGCCGTGTTGCTCCAGCCAGCGTTCCGCCAGAAGTCGCAGCCGCGCGGTCTTCTCGGGGCGTACGGCCGCCATGGGGTGTTCGTACCAGCCGGCGCGGCGGGTTTTGACTTCGCAGACCACCAGGGCGTCGCCGTCGGCCGCGACGATGTCGATCTCTCCCTCGCGGCAGCGCCAGTTCCGGTCCAGGATCCGCATCCCGGCCTCGATGAGCCGCCGGGCCGCCAGGTCTTCGCCGTACCGGCCGAGGGCGCGGCGCCGGGTGTCGGGCGGTTTGGCGACCGTGGGGCCGGTGTCTGTCGGGCTGGTGTCTCCCGGGTCGGCGACGGTCCGCCCGGCCGCCGCGGGGGGCTTACGCCCCGCGGGCGGCGCTCCGCCCCTGCGGCCACCGGCCGGCGCAACCTTCGCGGCCCGCCCCGAACCCGTGCTGCGCGCCTCTTCGCCGACCGGCCCCGCGCCGCCGCGCGCCTCGTCCGGTCCGCTCGTCGAACGCGACCCTGGCGCTTCGCCCTGCCCGCTCGCCGAGCCCGACCCGAGCGCCTCGCCCCGGCCGCTCGCCGAGCTCGCCCCCCGTGCCGCGTTCCGGTCCCTCGCGGAGCGCGTCCTCGACCGCTCCTCCGTGACCGCTGCGTTCTTCCCGGCCTGCCGGCCGGCCTGCATGGCGTTCATGCGGTACCACCTCCGGCACCGACTGTGACGCCCCCGACCCGATCTATTGGATCTTGGTGGACAGTGAGCCGGTTGTGGATAACCGGCTCACCCGTCCGGATGACGGTGGGCCGCCCCGGGCCCCGGCAGCCCCGGGCCCCGGCCGGCTCAGCTCCCCGGAAGATCCAGATCGCTCTTGTTGAGCTCCTCGATATTCACGTCCTTGAACGTGAGTACCCTCACCTGCTTGACGAAGCGGGCCGGGCGATACATGTCCCAGACCCAGGCGTCAGCCATCGACACCTCGAAAAAGACCTCGCCCTGGACCGAGTGCACCTGCATCTCGTAGTCATTGGTGAGGTAGAAGCGACGCTCGGTCTCGATCACATATTTGAACAGCCCGACGACGTCGCGGTACTCCCGGTAGAGCTTCAGCTCCATCTCGGTCTCGTACTTCTCGAGGTCCTCGGCGCTCATGGCAGATCCCCTTCAGCCGTGCGTCCCCCCATTGTGCGTCAGACCCGCTCGGTCTCCAGGAGCACCGGCGCATCGGGGGGCCCATCGTCGAGCAGCGTGCGCAGCAGCTCGACGAGTCTGGTCGGATACACCGTCTCACGGGAGGCGGACAGTTCCTCCCAAGTCCACCACCTCAGTCCCGAGACGCTGCGTCGCTCCAGGTCAGTCTGCCCGCCGGTGTGGGTGGCAGTCCGCTCGGTTCTTCCCAGGTAGTACCACTCATCCTGCTCCCAGCGGCGCCCGTCGAACGGAAAAGCGCAGTGGCGCTTCCACAGGACGGGGCCGAGGACGGCGTCGGTGATGCCGGTCTCCTCGGCGAGCTCGCGGCGGGCCGCCTCTTCTCGGCTCTCCGTGCCTTCGAGGCCGCCGCCGGGGGTGAACCACCAGGTCTCGGTGGGGCGGTCCGGTTCGAAGCCGTGGAGCAGCAGGATCCGGTCGTCGGGGTCGAGCAGCACGACGCGGGAGACCTGACGCACGGCAGCCGCCTCCGGTACGTCGGATGCGGCCGCCTCTCGGGGTTCGTCCCGCTCGTCGGCCGCACGGGGCCCGGCCGACTCCTCGGCGGCCGCACCGTCGCCCCCCGCCCGACGCCCCGTCGGTCCCCCGGCGCCCCTCCCCCGCTGCCGTTCAGCCACGCCTGCGCGCCCTGCGCCGGGCGAGCGGCCCGTATGCCGCACCACCGAGGATGAGAACCGCACCGGCGACCACCGCGAGGGTGATGGGCTGCACCGGGCCGGGCTGCGAGATACCGCCGGGCAGCGCGGAGAAGCTGGTGGGGCGGTGCATCACGCCGACGCTGCCGAGCGGCCAGGCGCGCGCGTCGACCCGGGCATTGACGGCGCTGCGCGGCACCGAGCCGTGGTCGCCGTCGGTGAGATGGACCCGGGAGTCGAGGGAGTCGTTGCGGTGGTCGCCGAGCAGGAAGAGCTGTCCGGCGGGGACCTTGGCCTTGAAGCCCACGGGAGAGGCGGGCCCGCTGCCCTGGAGATACGGTTCCTCGACGGGCTTTCCGTTGACGGTCAGCCGGCCCTGCTTGGTGCAGCAGGCGACCTTGTCGCCGCCGGTGCCGACGACGCGCTTGACCATCGGAAGGTCGCCCCAGACGTCGTCCTTGAAGACGACGATGTCACCGCGCCGTATCTCGGAGCCGTGCACCCGCTCGGCCAGGACTCGGGCACCGGCCGCGATCGTGGGCGACATCGAATCGGTCGGCACCGTATAGGGGCGGTAGATCAGCGCCCCCCATACGAAGCCGCCCAGGAACAGCACACAGCCGACGGCCACGGCCAGACCGGACAGCACGCTGCCCGTCGTCCGGCCGCGGCCGTCGGTCCTGTGATCGGTACTGCTGCTCATCCCAGCGCTCCCACCCCGCGGAACCGGCCCGCGTCGAAGATCCGGGACGGCACCTTACCTGGGGTTACGCTCTCCGGTCAGCCTCCGGCGACGCCACAGCACGATCGGCACCGCGCCGGCCAGCCCCAGGGCGGCCGGAGCCGCCCCCATTGCCTTGTTGATCCCGGGCTGGTCGAAAGTGTCGGGTACCGGCAGGGTCGACCAGCGGTTGATCGGCCACGCGATGGTGAACGCCCGGCCGACGACCTCCTCCTCCGAGACCGTCCCATTGCCCTTGAGGTTCTGGTGGTAGCGGGAGTCGAGGGAGTCGTCGCGGTGGTCGCCCATCACCCAGATCCGGCCCTTGGGGACGTGGATCGGGCCGAACGCGCGGTCACCGCAGGGGGTGACGCCGGGGAAGATGTACGAGTCTTCCTTGAGGGCCTTGCCGTTGACCTTGACCGGGCCGGTGCCGTGGCACTCGACGGTGTCGCCGCCGACCGCGATCACCCGCTTGATCAGGTCCTTCTCCTCGGCCGAAGGCATCAGGCCGATGAAGCTGAGGACCTTCTGGACAGGGTTGGGCTCGGGGGTCGGCGTCTCGTTCAGCCAGCCGCCCGGGTCGTGGAAGACCACGACCTCGCCGCGCTGCGGCTTGGAACCGAACCACGGCGTCAGCTTGTCGACCAGCACCCGGTCCCCGCGCTGGAGGGTGTCCTGCATCGAGTCGGACGGGATCGAGAACGCCTGGACCAGGAACGTCTTGATCAGCAGCGCCAGGAGCAGAGCGATGCCGATGAGGATCGGCAGCTCCTTCCAGAAGGCGCGCGGCTTCTTGGCCTTCTTCATGCCGCCGCTCACCTCCTCGCCCGACGATCTGCCCAACGTATCGGATGTGTCCGATTCGTCGGTCCGGGCGGAACGCTGCGACCGCGCCCCTGACTGTGCTGGTGACTGATGCACGGAACTCGTCGCCGGTCCCGCGGCCTCACCACGCCCTGCCGGCTCTTCGGGCTCTTCGGTTCCGGACCGCGCGCCGACCGCCAAGTCCCCCACATCTGCTCCTCACTCCACGCACTCGCCCGCCCGTCAACCGGTGCAGGCCCACCACTCCCATAACGAGCGGGAGTTCCGCAGGGGTCGGGAGTACGGACAAACTCTCGGATGACACCTTATGCGGCGTACCTGCCGAGGACGCCTTGGCGCCCGGCGCGTCGCGCACCGTCGCAAAGGTGTCGGGCTCTTCGAGGCGCCGCCAGTGGCTGAACGGCCAGGCGATCACCACGGCCCGGCCCACGACGTTGTCCTCCGAGACCGTGCCACGGTACGGCTCGTCCAGGTGGAAGCGCGAATCCGCGGAGTCCGAGCGGTGGTCGCCCATCACGAAGATCCGTCCGGTGGGGACGGCCACCGTGAACTTCAGCGTGGAGGGCGGGTTGCCCGGGTGGACGTACGGCTCGGTCAGGGGCTTGCCGTTGACGGTGACCCGGCCCTGCTTGTCGCAGCACTTGACGGTGTCGCCGCCGACCGCCACGACCCGCTTGATCAGGTCCTGTTCATCGGCCGAGGGCAGCAGCCCGATGAAGGTCATGGCGTCCTTGACCGGCTGGAAGGCGCCCCCGTCGGAAGGGGGCTTGGTCTGCTCGCCCTTGAGCCAGCCGCCGGGGTCCTTGAAGACGACGACGTCACCGCGCTCCGGCTTGGAGCCGAACCACGGCGTCAGCTTGTCGACCAGCACCCGGTCGCCGATCTTGATCGTCTGCTCCATGGAGCCGGACGGGATGACGAACGCCTGGACCAGGAAGGTCTTCAGAACGAGGGCGATGGCCAGCGCCACGCCGACCAGGATCGGGATTTCCTTCAGGTAGGAGCGTTGTCTGCGGCGCTTGATGCGCTTCGCCTGGCGCCGCCGCGCGGCACGCCCACCGGTCGCGACCCGGGCCGACCGCCGGCCGCCGTGCCCGGCCGTCTCCTGCGGGCCGCCGTCCGCGCCGGAATCGCCGTACGCCTCGTCGCCCTGTCCCGTTGGGCCGGCACCCCGCGCCCGGCTCTGCTTCGGCGGGCCGTCGCCCTGGCTCCCGTGGCGGGGGCGTCCGCGCTTACCCATGGGGGCCTGCCGCGGCGGGTATCCGGTCGAAGGTCCCTGGGGCGTCGAAGGTGCGCCAGCGGCTCATCGGCCAGGTGATCAGGTCCGCACGGCCGATGACCTTGTCCACGGGGACCGTGCCGCCGCCCGGCTGGCCGAGGTGGTCGCGGGAATCACTGGATCTGGCGCGGTGGTCCCCCATGACCCACAGCCTGCCGTCCGGCACCACGATGTCGAAATCCACCGAGGACGGCGCGTCCCCGGGGTGGAGATACGCCTCGCTCACGGGCTCACCGTTCACTTTGATCCGTCCCCGTTTGTCGCAGCAGGTCACATGGTCGCCGCCGACGCCGATCACACGCTTGACGTAGTCGGTCTCGGCGGGGCGGGCCAGGCCGAGCGCCGCGCCGGCTCCGCGCAGCAGTCCCGTGACGGGATTCTCCCCCTGTTCCCTGTGAACGAAGGATCCGGTGCCGTCGAAGACCACCACATCGCCCCGCGCCGGTGGGCTGCCGAAACGGTACGCCAGCTTGTTGACCAGCACTCGGTCCCCGATCCGCAGGGTGTTCTCCATGGAGGAGCTGGGGATCAGAAAGGGCTGGGCGATGAACGTGCTGAGCAGCAGCGCGAAGGCCAGGCAGAGCGCGAGCAGGGTGACCGGCCGGTGGCGCAGACCGGCCGCACGGGCGCGGAAACGCGCGAAGCGCGACCCCTGCTCCGGCCCCTGGTCGGGGGCGGGAGAGGGGTCGCGCTGCGTGAGCTGTGCGTCGGTGTCCATCGGGCCCTGAGCCTATCCGGCCGGATCCGGACGCCGTACGTGAGCGTCGGTTTGCGTTGCCCCGGCGCAAAAAATCGTGCTCCGGGGCGGCCCGGCTCAGTTGTCGCGCTTCTCCTTGATCTTCGCGGCCTTGCCGCGGAGCTCACGCAGGAAGTACAGCTTGGCGCGACGGACGTCACCGCGGGTCACGACCTCGATCTTCTCGACGATCGGGGTGTGCACCGGGAAGGTGCGCTCGACGCCGACGGAGAAGCTGACCTTGCGGACCGTGAAGGTCTCGCGGACGCCGGCGCCCTGACGGCGGATGACAACGCCCTTGAACTGCTGCACACGGGAGCGGTTGCCCTCGATGACGCGGACGTGGACGTTGACGGTGTCACCCGGGCGGAAGGCCGGGATGTCGCTGCGCTTCGACGCGGCGTCGACGGAGTCGAGAAGGTGCATGACCTACTGCTTTCTTCGCTGATGCCACAGGTCATCAACGGGATATGGGAAGGATGTTTCGGATGCCGTTCCGTCGGGCGGGCGTCGTTCCCCCTGTGGCAGGGGCGCGCGCCGGACGCACACAGCAGCGGCCTATTCTTCCACGGCCCCGCTCGTCCGCCCAAATCGGCCCTCGTCGTCCTCCGACCAGCCGAGGGCGGCGAGTATCGCGCGGTCGTGTTTGTCGAATGCGGCGGGGTCGGCGCGTTCGATCAGATCGGGGCGGTTGAGGTCGGTCCGGCGGAATGCCTCGTCCCGGCGCCAGCGCGCGATCTTGCCGTGGTGGCCGCTGAGCAGGACGTCGGGGATACCGCGGCCGCGCCACTCGGGGGGCTTGGTGTAGACGGGCCCTTCCAGGAGGTCGGCCATCGCACCGGGGGCGAACGAGTCGTCCTGGTGGGAGGCGGCGTTGCCGAGGACACCGGGCAGCAGCCGGGCCACCGCCTCGACCATGACCAGGACCGGTGCCTCGCCGCCGGCCAGAACGTAGTCGCCGATGGAGACCTCACGGACGTCGACGCGGTCGCCGTACTCCTCGATGACGCGGCGGTCGATGCCTTCGTAGCGGGCCGGGGTGAACACCAGCCAGGGCTTGGCGGAGAGTTCGACGGCGAGCTGCTGGGTGAAGGGGGCGCCGCTGGGGGTGGGGACGACGATCACCGGTTCCCCGTCACCGGACGCGAGGATCTCGTCGAGCGCCTCGCCCCACGGTTCGGGCTTCATGACCATGCCGGGGCCGCCGCCGTAGGGCGTGTCGTCGACGGTGTTGTGCTTGTCGTGGGCCCATTCACGCAGGTCGTGGATGCGCACATCGAGCTGTCCGCGGGCCCGGGCCTTGCCGACGAGGGAGACGTTCAGCGGCTCCAGGTACTCGGGGAAGATCGTGACGATGTCGAGCCGCATCAGCTGTCCTCGCGGCTGCTGGCGATCTCGGCCTGGCTGTCGTCGAGGAGGCCGGGCGGTGGGTCGATGACCGCGCGCTGCTCCTCCAGGTCGATCTCCGGGACGATTTCGGCGACGAACGGGATCATGACCTCGCTGCCGTCCGGCCGCTGGACGATCAGCAGGTCCTGATAGGGCAGGTGGGAGACCTCGGAGATGCGGCCGACGGCGGTGCCGTCACGGGTGACGACATCGAGGTCGATCAGCTGGTGGTCGTAGAACTCCTCGGGGTCCTCGGGGACTTCCTCGGGGTCGACCTCCGCGATCAGCAGGGTGTTGCGCAGCGCCTCGGCGGCCGTGCGGTCCGTGACGCCCTCGAAGCGCAGCAGCAGCCGGCCGCTGTGCACCCGGCCGGTCGCGATGGTCAGCGGTCCGACGGAGGAGGGTTCGGTGGCGAGGACTGCGCCCGGGCCGAGCCGCAGTTCGGGCTCGTCGGTGCGCACCTCTACCGTGACCTCGCCCTTGATGCCGTGGGCGCGGCCGATTCGCGCCACTACCAACTGCACGCTGTTCTCTCCCGTTTTTGCGGCGGAACCGCCGCCGCTTGCGCGGAGGCGGCGGGGGCCGTCGTGGTTTCTCGATGGAGGGTGACGAGGGTGGGTCCACGCTCACCAACGAACTCGGGCCGGGGACGACCCGAGGGCCCTCCCCGGCCCGAGCCGGTGTTCAACTTGTCAGCGGACCTGGTCCACGTCGACGAGGTCGACGCGGATGCCACGGCCGCCGATGGCGCCCACGACGGTCCGCAGCGCGCGGGCGGTCCGGCCATTACGGCCGATCACCTTGCCGAGGTCGTCGGGGTGGACCCGGACCTCCAGCACGCGCCCGCGGCGCAGGGTGCGCGAGGCTACCTGCACATCATCGGGGTTGTCGACGATGCCCTTGACGAGGTGCTCGAGGGCTTCCTCGAGCATGCTCAGGCCTCGGTCGACTCGGAGGTGGACTCGGCCGCAGCCTCGTCCGCCTTCTTGTCAGCCTTCTTCGCCTTCGGGGTGATGGCCTCACCCTTCGGCTCGTCGCCGGAAGCCTTGGCGGCGGCCTCGAAGAGGGCGCGCTTGTCGGCCTTCGGCTCGGCGACCTTCATGGGCGCCGGGGCGGGCAGGCCCTTGAACTTCTGCCAGTCGCCGGTGACCTTGAGGATGGCCATGACGGGCTCGGTCGGCTGCGCGCCGACACCCAGCCAGTACTGGACACGCTCGGAGTCGACCTCGATGCGCGAGGGGTTCTGCACCGGGTGGTACAGGCCGATCTCCTCGATGGCCCGGCCGTCACGGCGGGTACGGGAGTCGGCGATGACGATGCGGTAGTGAGGCGAACGGATCTTGCCCAGACGCTTCAGCTTGATCTTGACTGCCACGGGAGTGGTGTCTCCTGGTCTTGACGTGGTGGGGCACAACGGGATGCCACGTGGGGTTGCGGTACTCGGGGTGCCCGATGGACGCGTCAGCCGGAGGAGAGAGGGGTCCTGTGCGACTGTCGAGTACAGCTAGCCATTGTGCCACACGCCCTCGGGTCAGCCGACCGCGGCCACCTCGGGGATCCGGAAAGGCTTCCCGCAGCCGCCGCAGACGATCGGCGCCTGGGCGAGCACGGACGGCACGACGCGGACATTGCGTCCGCAGTCACAGACGGCCTTGACGCGGACGCCGCCTCCGGAGGAGCCGTGCCGGGCGGCCGGGCCCCGGAAGCTGCGGGTGGTGTCGGTGGCGGTGGCGGCGGTGTGCGCCTTGAGGGCTCTGCCGAGGCGTTCGATGGTGGAGCGGTAGCGCCTTCTGGCTTCGGGGTTGAGCGTGACCAGGGAGAAGCCGCTGCTGGGGTGCGGCTCGTCGATATGGTCCAGGCCCAACTCCTCGGCGATCGCCAGGAATCGGCGGTTGTGGTAGCGGCCTGCGCGGGAGGTGTCACGGACGCCGCGGGCGGCGGCGATGCCATGGACTGCCTCATGGAGCAGCCGTTCGAAGGAGAGTTCCGCGCCACAGGCGGACGAGGACTCCCCGATCAGGGACTCGGGCGCGGCCAGATCCGGCAGCTCGGGGTGGTGCCGTTGAATATCGGCCCAGGCGAGCGCCAGTTCGGCGGCGAGGACAGGCGGTGTCGTGCTCACGTCGTGACAACGAGCCGGGGTCGCCGAGTGTTCCGATTCCGGGGCATCTCAAATAATTTGCACGTACCAGTCAGTTTCCGGTCATGAGTCGTGCCGAGGGCGGGTGCGCAGATCTGCGCAGAAGGCGCCCAGCGGCCCGCAAGCCGGTACGTATCCCCGCGTACGCCGCATGGCGTAGCCGACCGTATCCGGTCGTATCCCGGGGCAACGATCATGGCGGCGATGGTACGGGGCGTTCCTGTGCCCGGCCGCACCGGCTCGAATCCCACCGTAGGCCCGTCGGACCCGGGCGTCCGGGGAACCGGGCGGCGGGCGCTGCCGTGGCGGAACGGCGCCGGCCGGGGCACGCTGGAACGGCGCTCCAGGGAGCAGGCCCGGCGCACACGGGGGCGCGCGGGAGACAACCCCGGCGCACCCCCTGGACGCTTGGACGAATGCGCAGTTGTCTGGATCGCGGGGGCGCACCACGCGCGAACACGGGGGCGATCGGTACGGAACAGCTTCGGGTTCTCGGCGAATAGGGGCGCTATCGATGTCACCGACGCTCGTGCGGCACCAGCTTCCGCACTCCGGATCCATGCGCTGCGACGACCCGCCCGCTCCGGCCCGGTCGCGGGCGCGCACCCGCGACTGGGCCGAGATCCAGGAGCGGATGCTGGTGCCGCTGTACGAAGCCGCGTACGACCGTCTGGGAATCGGTCCCGGTACCCGGCTGCTCGGGCTGGGCTGCGGGTCCGGTCTGGCGCTGCTGCTCGCGGCGGCACGCGGCGCGCAGGTCAGCGGGGTGGACGCGGACGAGTCCCGGCTGGAGCTGGCGCGTGAGCGGCTCACCCCGGACGGCATGCCGGAGCACACCCGGCTGGTCAGCGGCGGTCTGGAGGCCGCGGCGCCCGGGGACGCCGCGTTCAACGTCGTCACGGCGTTCCACCCGGTGGGCTGTGTGAGCACGGTCGAGGGGCTGACGGCGTCGCTCACGGCGGCGGCCGGGATGGCGGAGCGCGGCAGCCCGGTGGTGCTCGGCGGCTGGGGCCCGGTGGAGCGGTGCGCCACCGCCGGGGTGCTACGGGTGGCGCAGCGGCTGGCCGATCCCCCCGGCGGCCACGTCATCGGCTCCCGTGGGTGGCGGCCCAGTGAACGGGACGACCTGGAGGAGCTGGCGGACCGGGCCGGGCTGCGGCCGGACGGCTCGGGGCGGGTGGCCTGCCCGTTCGGGTACGCGGATCCGGCGAGTGCGGTACGGGGGCTGTTGTCGACGGGGCTGTTCGACGCGGCCCTGGAGGTGACGGAGCAGCGTCAGGTGGAGAAGGAACTCGCGGAGGCGCTGCATCCGTATCAGCGGGCGGACGGCACCGTGTGGATGCCGAATGTGTTCCGGTACCTGATCGCGCGGACGCGGTAGGGAGCGGGGCTCTCGGCTTGCCCTGCGGCCCCGGGGGCCCTGACTTCGCACGGCCCCCAAGGCCCTGGATTTTCCCCGCCGCCCACCCCCCTTCGGGGGGTGGGCGGGTGTAGAGGCTCGGTTTCGGTAGCCGTGAGCCCTACGCGGTGACCATGGGCGTGACCCTACGCGGTGACCATGGGCGTGACCCCTAGGCGGTGACCATCGGCGTAAGCCCTACGCGGTGGCCATAAGCATGAGCCCTACGCCGTAGCCCAAAGCATGAGCCCCCGGCTGCCTCCACAAGGAGGGCCAGGGGCTCATGCGGTGGAGCCGGGGGCAACCCGGGAACCGGGTCAGCCCATGAACTTCTTGAATTCCTCGGGGAGTTCGAAGTTCTGCGGGTCCTGGCCGCCGCCCTGCGGCAGGCCCAGCGGGTTGCCGGCCTGGGCGGCCTCGCGGCGCGCGGCCGCCGCCTCTTCCTCGGCCTTGCGCTTCATCGGGTTGCCGCTCTTGCGCTTGCCCTTGGCTTGCTTGACCTGCTTCTTCTTGCGTGCGCCGCCACCCATGCCAGGCATCCCCGGCATGCCGGGCATCCCGGGCATGCCGCCGCCCTGGGCCATCTTCGACATCATCTTGCGGGCGTCGAAGAACCGCTCGACCAGGCCCTTGACCGCGCTGACGTCGACACCGGAACCCTTGGCGATACGGGCCCGGCGCGAGCCGTTGATGATCGTCGGCTCCTGGCGCTCGGCCGGGGTCATGGACTTGATGATGGCGGCGGTGCGGTCGACCTCGCGCTCGTCGAGGTTGTTGATCTGGTCCTTCATCTGCCCCATGCCGGGCAGCATGCCGAGCAGCTTGGAGATGGAGCCCATCTTGCGGACCTGCTCCATCTGGGCCAGGAAGTCGTCGAGGGTGAACTCCTTGGGGCCCTTCGCCAGCTTGGCCGCCATCTTCTCGGCCTCGGCCTGGCTGAAGGTCTGCTCGGCCTTCTCGATGAGCGAGAGCATGTCGCCCATGCCGAGGATGCGGGACGCCATGCGGTCCGGGTGGAACGCATCGAAGTCGTCCAGCTTCTCGCCGTTGGAGGCGAACATGATCTGCTTGCCGGTGACGTGCGCGATGGACAGCGCGGCACCACCGCGGGCGTCACCGTCGAGCTTGGAGAGCACCACACCGTCGAAGCCGACGCCGTCGCGGAACGCCTCGGCGGTGTTGACCGCGTCCTGACCGATCATCGCGTCGACGACGAAGAGGACCTCGTCGGGGCTGACCGCGTCGCGGATGTCCGCGGCCTGCTGCATCAGCTCCTGGTCGATGCCCAGCCGGCCGGCGGTGTCGACGATGACGACGTCGTGCTGCTTGCCGCGGGCGTACTCGATCGAGTCCTTCGCGACCTGGACCGGGTCGCCGACGCCGTTGCCCGGCTCCGGCGCGAAGATCGCCACGCCGGCGCGCTCGGCGACGACGGAGAGCTGGTTGACGGCGTTGGGGCGCTGGAGGTCACAGGCGACCAGCATCGGGGCGTGGCCCTGGCCCTTGAGCCAACGGCCGAGCTTTCCGGCGAGGGTGGTCTTACCGGCACCCTGGAGACCGGCCAGCATGATCACGGTCGGCGCGGTCTTGGCGAACCGCAGCCGGCGGGTCTCGCCGCCGAGGATGCCGATGAGCTCCTCGTTGACGATCTTGATGACCTGCTGGGCGGGGTTCAGCGCCTGGGAGACCTCGGAGCCGGTGGCCCGCTCCTTGACCTGCTTGATGAAGGCCCGGACGACGGGCAGGGCGACATCGGCTTCCAGCAGCGCGATACGGATCTCACGCGCCGTGGCGTCGATGTCCGCCTCGCTCAGGCGGCCCTTGCCCCGGAGGTTTTTGAAAGTACTCGCCAAGCGGTCGGAAAGCGTATCGAACACGGCGGTCGTCGATCCTCGGGGTCGGGGGCGGGGTGCAGTCGGGTTCTAGGGTATCGGCCTCCGCAAGCAAACCGTTCCGGCCCTGTATTCCCGGCCGCTACTGAAGGGCGCGCTCCACGGCCGCCGCCACCTCGTGGGCCGCGGCGTCCGCGAGCGGCGCCCCGTCCGCCCCGGTGACGTAGAACGCATCCACGGCATTGGCGCCCAGGGTGCTGATGTGGGCGCTGCGGACGGCCACGCCGGCCGCCTCCAGGGCGCGCCCGATGCGGTGCAGCAGGCCGTGGGCGTCCTGGGCCCGGACCTCGATCACGGTCGCCGTGTCGGAGCTGCCGGGGGCGACGGTGACCCGGGGTGGCGGGGAGAGCACGGCCCGGGAACGGCGGGCGTAGGCGCGCTCGCGCTCGGCGAGGCGGGCGGGGATGTCGAGGGTGCCGTCCAGGGCGCGGAGCAGATCGGCGCGCAGCCGGTCGGCCTGCGGCAGCGAGCCGTATTCGGCGGCCACCCGCCAGCTCAGTACCAGGACGGGGCCTTCGTCGATGGGGTCGAGGAGGAGCAGGTCGGCGGCGCGGACGGTGAGCCGGTGCAGGGCCAGCACCCCGGCCGCGGCGGGCAGCACGCCCCTCGGAGGGGCTCCCGCGGGGCTCGTCGAGGGGCGGCGGCCGGGCGCCGGGTGGGCGGGGACGGCGATGAGCAGTTCCACCCCGACCGGTTCCTGGGCGGGTGCCGGGGTCTCCGGTCCGGTGCCGGCCTCGGTGGGGGCTCCGCCGGCGGCCTCGGTGGGGGCCTCGGCGCGCCGGTGGAGGGCCAGGACCGGGCCGCCGGTGCGCCGGGCCTCGATCGCCAGCCGCTCCTGTTCCGCGGTCGGCTCGCCGGCGCCGCGCAGATCCGGGTCGGGCTCCCCCGCGAGCCGCGCGGCGACCCGTTTGACCAGGTCGGCGACGAGGCCGCCGCGCCAGGCGCTCCAGGCGGCGGGCCCGGTGGCCAGCGCGTCGGCCTCGGTCAGGGCGTGCAGCAGCTCCAGGGTGCGGGTGCTGCCGACCGCCTCCGCGACCGCGCCGATGGTCGCCGGGTCGTCGAGATCGCGCCGGGTGGCGGTCTCGATGAGCAGCAGATGGTGCCGTACGAGGGTGGCGATCACCGTGGTGTCCCGGGCGTCGAAGCCGAGCCGGGCCGCCACATCGCGGGCGATGGTCTCGCCGGCCACCGAGTGGTCGCCGGGCCAGCCCTTGCCGATGTCGTGCAGCAGGGCGGCGACCAGCAGCAGGTCGGGGCGGTGCACCCGGCGGGTCAGGGCGGCGGCCCGTACGGCGGTCTCGACCAGGTGGCGGTCGACGGTCCAGGTGTGGACGGGGTTGCGCTGGGGGCGGCAGCGGACGCGCTCCCAGTCGGGCAGCAGCCGCGGGATGATGCCTTCGGCCTCCAGGGCCTCCCATACGGGCACGGTGGGAGTGCCCGCACCCAGGAGGGTGACCAGCTGCTCGCGGGCCTCGGCGGGCCAGGGCACCGGCAGCGGCGGGCCGGCGGTGGCGCAGCGGCGGATCGAGTGGGTGGCCAGCGGCAGCCCGGCCTGGGCGGCGGCGGCCGCGGCGCGCAGCACCAGCACCGGGTCCCGCTCGGGGCGCGCGGTGCGGGCCAGCACCGCCTCGCCGTCGAGTTCGACGACGCCCTCGGCGAGCGGGGAGCGCTCGCCCTTGCCCGCGCTGCGTCCGTGCAGCAGCCCGCGCAGGGTGGGCTTGAGGGAGCGGGCGCGCAGGACCCGGCCGACCTCGCGCCAGGTGACATCGGCCGCGTAGGAGATGGTGCGGGCGGATTCGTAGGTCTGCCGCAGCAGGGCGTCCGCGTCCAGCATGCCGAGGGCGGTGGCGACCTGGTCCTGGTCCTGGAGGGAGAGCCGGTCGGTGGCGCGGCCGGTGGTCAGGTGGAGCGCGTCGCGGGCGTCGAGGAGACGGGTGCGGGCGGCTTCCAGGCCGCCGCGCGGGGCGTCGGCGAGCCAGGAGGCGGCGACGGCCCGGAGCGCGGTGGCGTCCCGCAGCCCGCCCCGGGCCTCCTTGAGGTCGGGTTCGAGGAGGTACTGGAGTTCGCCCTGCCGCTCGGCGCGCTCCTGGCACAGGTCGCGGAGTTCCGGGAGCCGCTTGGGGGCGCTCTCGCGCCAGTCGGCGTAGGCGGCGGTGCGCACCTCGGCGGTCAGGTCGGGGTCGCCGGCCAGGTGGCGGGCGTCGAGCAGGCCCAGCTGCACCTTGAGGTCCTCACGGGCCGCTTTACGGGCCTGGGCGGGGGTGCGTACCGAGTGGTCGAGGGCGAGGCCGAGGTCCCAGACGGGGTACCAGAGCCGGTCGGCGAGCGCGGCGAGGGCGCCGGCGTCGGCGCGGCCGTCGTGCAGCAGGACCAGGTCGAGGTCGCTGCGCGGGGAGAGCTCGCCGCGGCCGTAGCCGCCGACGGCGACCAGGGCGGTGCCGGACAGGCCGGCGGCGCTGCCGTGCCGGGCCAGCAGGCCGGCCAGCCAGTCGTCGGTGAGCCGGGCGAGGGCGGCGCGGCGGTCGGGTCCGGTGGTGGTCTCGTCCTGGAGGAGGCGCAGCCGGGCCGCGGGATAACCCCCTTCCGGGGCGGTCGCGGGTTCGTTCCCCGGGCTCTGCGTTCCGGCCGGTCCTGCCGTGTCCTCGACGCTGTCCGTCAACGCGCGCGCTCCTTGGTCGTGGTGGTCCCCCGCCGTCCCCGTATCCCGTGCGGCCGCCCCCGTGCCGGCCGGGCCCGCACGATCAGTCTGTGCTGCCGCGGACCGGTCGGCCAGCCGCCGCCGGGGCGGCCGGGCCCGGCCGCGGTCCCCGACGGCGGAGAGCCGCCCGGGGCCGGCGCCGGAGCCCGGCCGTGGTCTCACAGTGCGTCCGGCCCCCGCTCCCCGGTCCGCACCCGTACCGCGTCGTCGACGGGGACGCTCCACACCTTCCCGTCGCCGATCTTGCCGGTGCGGGCCGCCTTGACGATGACGTCGGTCAGTTCCTCGGCGTCGGCGTCCTCGACCAGCACCTCGATACGGATCTTCGGGACCAGGTCGACGGTGTACTCGGCGCCGCGGTACACCTCGGTGTGCCCGCGCTGTCTGCCGTATCCGCTGGCCTCGGTGATCGTCAGGCCGTGCACACCGAATGCCTGGAGGGCGTCCTTCACCTCGTCCAGCCGGTGCGGCTTGATTACTGCCGTGATGAGCTTCACGCGTTCACCTTCTTTGTCAGGGCCTCGCCGAGTCGGCCGACCGTGCCACCGCCCGCACCGGTGAAGTCGTATGCGGTCTCCGCGTGCGCGGCCTGGTCGATGCCGGCGACCTCCTCGTCCTCACCGATCCGGAAGCCCATCACCAGGTCGATCGCCTTGGCAAGGACGTAGGAGACGATCAGGGAGTAGAGCAGCACGCTGAACACACCGACGGCCTGCCGGCCGAGCTGTTCGAAGCCGCCGCCGTAGAACAGGCCCTTGGCCTCGCTCTGCACCCCGCCGGTGGCGAACAGGCCGACCAGCAGCGATCCGGCGACACCGCCGACGAGGTGGACACCGATGACGTCGAGGGAGTCGTCGTAGCCGAACTTGTACTTCAGGTTGACCGCCATGGCGCACAGCACACCGGCGATCACACCGACCGCGATGGCGCCCAGCGGGCTGACCGCGCCGCAGGCCGGGGTGATCGCGACGAGTCCGGCGACCGCGCCGGAGGCCGCGCCGAGCGTGGTGAACGAGCCGTGCCGGAGCTTTTCGTACGCCAGCCAGCCGAGCATCGCGGCGGCGGTGGCGACCTGGGTGTTGACGAAGGCGACCGCGCCGATGCCGTCGTCGTTGCCGAGCCAGGAGCCGGCGTTGAAGCCGAACCAGCCGAACCAGAGCAGACCGGCGCCGAGCATCACCAGGGGGAGGCTGTGCGGCCGCATCGGGTCCTTCTTGAAGCCGATGCGCTTGCCGACGACGAGGAGCACGCCGAGCGCCGCGGCACCGGCGTTGATGTGGACGGCCGTACCGCCCGCGAAGTCGATGACCTTCAGCTCGAACAGCCAGCCGCCCTCGCCCCAGACCCAGTGGGCGACGGGGAAGTAGACGACGGTGACCCACAGCGCGATGAACAGCGCCCAGGCGGTGAATTTCACCCGGTCGGCGAGTGCACCGCTGATCAGCGCGGGCGTGATGATCGCGAACATCAGCTGGAAGACCGCGAAGACATAGACCGGGATGGTGGTGGCGCCCCACAGCTCCGTCAGGCCGATGCCGCTGAGCCCGGCGAAGTTCCCGTCCCAGCCGATGAAGCCGCCCTGGTCGGTGCCGAAGGCGAGCCCGAAGCCGTAGAGGACCCACAGAATCGTCACGATGCCCAGGCTGATGAAGCTCATCATCAGCATGTTGAGCACGCTCTTGACCCGGACCATGCCGCCGTAGAAGAAGGCGAGACCGGGGGTCATGACCATCACCAATGCGGAGCAGATCAGCATGAACCCGGTGTTGGCCGGGCTGAGTGTCGCTTTGTCTGCTGCGAGCGTCAGGATGCCTGGGGGCATCGGCGTCTCCTCGTCGTCGATGCGGCCCGTGCGGGCGTGTTTCTGGTGGGCCGACTTCGCGATGAGGTTGTCGCAGCGTGGTTTCGGCCAAACCTTGCGGGTGTTTCACCCCCGTGACGAAGACGCCCACCGTGTTACGCCCTGGTGAACTGCCAGATCAGCCCAGCATCACCCGTTCAACCCCCCGAAACCACCAATTGAGCAACCCCCACGGCACCCAACCACCTCCGCGAGAGCGGCGCCGGTTTAGGCGCAAAACACAGCCCGGCCGCGGCTGCCGCCCGCGTGACCTGGCATGGGGGAGCCGAGTCGGGCTGTACGGGGCGGTGGCCGCGGCCGGAGTTCAGGGGTGGGTTTGCCGTCAGACGGCCTCCGCGGTTTCGGGCAGCTGGCGGGTGAGCTCGTCGCTGAGCCGGATCACCTCGGCGACGCCGCCGAATTCCCGCGCCGCGTTGTCGACGGTCTTGCGCAGCCGGGTGTTGACCCGTTCGGAGCGGACCTGCCGGGCGAACGGGATCGCCTGCTGCGCCATCGCGGCGCATGCCTCGGGCTCCTTCTGGAGCAGATGCACGGTGGCCATCCCGATCAGGTTGAGGGCATACGACCGCTGGTGCTCGGGGTCCTTGCCGAAGAGCTCAACGGCGCGCCGCATGACGGGCTCGGCGAGCGAGGCGTAGGTGGGGCTGCGGCCGGCGACATAGGCGAGATCGCGGTAGGAGTGGGCGTTCTCGGCGTTCAGCTCGGCCTCGGAGAAGAAGCGGATCCAGTCCGGCTCGGGCTCGCCGGGCAGGACGTCGGAGAAGGTGTCCTCGGCCATCCGGACGGCCCGCTTGACCTTGCTGGGCTGGCCCATCCCGGCGTAGGCGCGGGCCTCCATCGCATACAACATGGCCTGGGTGCGCGGGGTGGCGGTCTCCCGGCTGCCGTACTGGGCGAGGTGGATCAGCTCCAGTGCGTCGTCGGGCCGGCCGAGGTGGATCATCTGCCGGCTCATGCCGGAAAGGATGTACGAGCCCAGCGGCCGGTCACCGGCCTCCTTGGAGGCGTGCAGCGCGAGCACGAAGTACTTCTGCGCGGTGGGCTGGAGGCCGATGTCGTAGCTCATCCAGCCGGCGAGTTCGGCGAGTTCGGCGGCGACCTTGAACAGCCGCTTGGCCACGTGCTCCGGCTGCGGCTCCTGGAGGAGGTCGGTGACCTCGTGAAGCTGGCCGACCACCGCCTTGCGCCGCAGCCCGCCGCCGCACTGCGCGTCCCACTGGCGGAACATCGCGGTCGTCGACTCCAGCAGATCCAGCTCCGGCCCGGACAGCCGCGCGGGGCGGCGGGCGCGGTCGGGTTCCTCCGCGCCGCCCTGGCCAGCGGGCACCGGGACCAGCCAGCGCTGCATCGGCTCGATGAGGCTGGGGCCGGCGGCGAGCGCGAGGGAGGTGCCGAGGAAGCCGCGGCGCGCCAGCATCAGGTCGCTGCGGGAGAACTCGCTGATGAGGCCGACCGTCTGGGCCCCGGCCCAGGGCAGGTCCACGCCGGAGACGGACGGGGACTGGTGCGCGGAGCGCAGGCCCAGCTCCTCGATGCCGACCACACAGCCGAAGCGTTCGGAGAACAGCTCGGACAGGATCCGCGGGATGGGCTCGCGCGGCTGCTCACCGTCGAGCCAGCGGCGCACCCGCGAGGTGTCGGTGCTGATGTGGTGGGCGCCCATCTGGCGGGCCCGGCGGTTGACCTGCCGGGCCAGTTCGCCCTTGGACCAGCCGCTGCGCATGAACCATGAACCCAACTGTGCGTTGGGTTGCTTGACGGCGTCGGTGCCGCCCGTGCCGCCGTTGCCGCCCACTGGAAGCCCCCATCCCGATAGCTGCGTTGGTGCCTGGTGCCTGGTGCGTGCCGCGAACTGCCCACAGGTCGCCGTCCGTTACGACGCCTGTCCGGGGTACATCTACCCGATCACGGTTTCCGGCCACACCTTTTGGCCTGTGCTCGACCTGTGCGTTGCCACCGGCATACCCGTGCGAAGGGTGCCTCTCCGGGGTTCGCGCACCGAAAGTAATCCTACGATCACGCCCGCCGCGAGGGCGATCGCGGAAACGCCACCATTCGCCACCCCTTCGAATGAACTCCCCGCCCAGCTCTCGCGATTGACTTGACACAGGCCGAAGAACGCCGGGCGGAACGAAGCACACAAGGGCTCACACGGCGCACCACACCACCCGGCACACCACCGCACCACGGGCGCCGACGGGACCCCGGCGGGGCCGGACCGTCAACCCGCCGACTCGTAACCACTGGCACGCACCACCCGTTGGAGGGGGCATGGGCTTCACGATCGGCGGCATCCGAGAGAGGCGCTCCAGCTCCCGGCGCCGCGCCCGCTCGAACGAGATCTCGGCGGTGGCGGAGTACACCGGGCTGTGGGGCTGGGACGTGGTCCCCGGCGCGCGGGCGGTCCGTGCGGGCAGCGGCCGTACGGACTGCTCGTGCGGGGCCGCCGACTGCCCCTCCCCCGGTGCGCATCCGCTGGCCTTCGGTGCGGAGCTGACGGCCGGTGCCGGCTGGGAGAAGGCGGCCGCGGCGTGGGCCGAGACACCGGGCGCCGCCATCCTCCTGCCGGTGGGCCGGTCGTTCGACCTCCTCGACGTGCCGGAGGCCGCGGGCCGCAACGCGCTGGCGCGGCTGGAGCGGATGGGGCTGCCGCTGGGCCCGGTCGCGCTGGCACCGACCGGCCGGGCGCTGTTCTTCGTCGCCCCCGGCGCGGCCGGGCAGCTCCCCGATCTGCTCTACCGGATGGGCTGGGACGACGCCTCGCTCGACCTGCGTTCCCTGGGCCCCGGCGACCACCTCACCGCACCCCCCTCCGACCTCGGCGGCCACGGCCCGGTGCGCTGGCTGCGCCCGCCGGCCCTGGACACCGCCGGCCGGCCGCCACAGGCGCGGCTGATGGTGGGCACCCTGGCGTACGCCTGCAACCGCTCGGCGGTCTGAGCGCGCGGGCCGGGGCGGTCCGGGGTCTCCGGCGGTCGGTCCGAGGTCTTTGGGCGGTCGGTCTGCGCTACGGCCGGTCCGGCAGAGCGAACCCCGTGCGGACAAGCGTCAGCCCCCGGTACCCGCGGTCTGCGGGTCCGGGGGCCGGTGACGGTCCGGGCGGGGTGCCCTGGTGGCGGCGTCAGTCGATCAGGGCGTCGACGAATGCCTCCGGCTCGAAGGGCGCCAGGTCGTCCGCTCCCTCGCCCAGGCCGACGAGCTTGACCGGGACGCCCAGTTCACGCTGGACGGCGACGATGATGCCGCCCTTGGCGGTGCCGTCGAGCTTGGTGAGCACCACGCCGGTGATGTCCACGACCTCGGCGAAGACCCGCGCCTGGACCAGGCCGTTCTGGCCGGTGGTGGCGTCCAGGACGAGCAGCACCTCGCCGACCGGGCCGTGCTTCTCGACGACCCGCTTGACCTTGCCGAGCTCGTCCATCAGACCGGTCTTGGTGTGCAGCCGGCCCGCGGTGTCGATCAGGACGACATCGGCGGCCTCGGCGATGCCTTCCTTCACCGCGTCGAAGGCGATGGAGGCGGGGTCGCCGCCCTCGGGTCCGCGGACCGTACGGGCACCGACCCGCTCGCCCCAGGTCTGGAGCTGGTCGGCGGCCGCGGCGCGGAAGGTGTCGGCGGCGCCGAGGACCACCGACTTGCCGTCGGCGACCAGGACCCGGGCGAGCTTGCCGGTGGTGGTGGTCTTGCCGGTGCCGTTGACGCCGACGACCATCACGACGCCGGGGATCTCGTCGCCGCCGTTGCCGATGCCGTTGGCGGTGTGCACGGTGCGGTCGGCGTCCGTGCCGATGAAGCCGAGGAGCTCCTCGCGCAGCAGCTCGCGCAGCCCCTCGGGGGTGCGGGTGCCGAGCACCTTGACCCGCTCCCGCAGCCGCTCGACCAGCTCCTGGGTGGGCGTGACGCCGACGTCGGCGGTCAGCAGGGTGTCCTCGATCTCCTCCCAGGTCTCCTCGTCGAGGTGTTCGCGGGAGAGCAGGGTCAGCAGGCCCTTGCCCAGGGTGTTCTGGGAGCGGGAGAGCCGGGCGCGCAGCCGGACCAGCCGGCCGGCGGTGGGCTCGGGGACCTCGATGGCGGGCGCCGCGGGCGCCTCGGGCTCGGCGGCCGGTGCCTCGGCCGCAGGGGCCTCGGCGGTGGGCAGCGTGACTTCTTCGATGGTGCGACGCTCTTCGTCGCGGGGGGGCTCGGCCTCCTCGCCGACATGCGGTTCGGCAGGGGGCGCGGTGACGGAGGGCTTCGGGGCGGCCGGCGGGGACGGCGGCAGCTGCTTCTTCTTGCGGCCGCTGACGACGAGCCCGCTGATCGCGCCGAGCACGACCACGGCGATGACTACAGCAAGGATGACGATGTCCATAACCCCTCCAGTATCAGCCACGCTCCGCCCGTGGGGACTGCACGCGCCGAACCTGGAGGGGCGGTGTCCGGAAAGCGGCGTCCCGGGCTCGTAGCCCGCTGCCCGGGTGCGCACCGGGCGCCTCTCCGGGACGGCAGCACGGGGCCGGGCCGTACGGCCGGGTGGTCGCCGGGGAGCCGGGCGAACGCCCTGACACCCGCCCCTCCGGACCAGCTCCGGACCAGCTCCGGACCAGCCCGACTGGACCCTTCGACGGCCTTCGGCGACACTCGTCCTCGTCGTGGGGTCCAACAGCGCGTACCGGCACAAGTTGGATCAAAGTACGATGGTCGACGGCCGCGCAACGCGCGTAGAGTCCTGGGCAATCAATTCTGGCCAGGCATCACAGCCGCTGCCTGCACCTCCTCCCCCGGGGGGTGCGTCCAGATCCCCGCACGGAGATACCTGCACCAATGGGCACCACGTCCTCCACTTCCGCTCCCGCACCCGAGGGCGCCGTCGAGACCCGCGGCATCGAGCCCGTCCCCGACAACGAACGCCAGGGCCGCGTCCGCGAGCTCTTCCCGACCTGGGTCGCCGCCAACATCAGCGTGTTGTTGCTCACCATGGGCGCCTCGCTCGTGGTGAGCAACGGGCTGAACTTCTGGCAGGTCCTGCTGGTCGCCGCGACCGCCGCGGCCGTCGCCTTCGGCATGGTGGGCGTGCTGTCGGTCTCGGGCAAGTGGGGCGGCGCCCCCGGCGCGATGCTCTCCCGGGCCGCCTTCGGCGTCCGCGGCAACTACTTCCCCGGCGCGATCCTGTGGGTCGCCCGCTTCGGCTGGGAGACGATCAACGCGGTCACCGGCGCCTACGCGGTGCTGACCGTGCTGCATCTGCTGCTCGGCATCGAGAGCAACAACGTCCTCGTCGTTGTCACCCTGCTCGCCTTCGTGGCCGTCACGTATCTGGTGAGCGGTCTGGGCCGCAAGGCGCTGAACGTCTGCAACAAGTACTCGACGTATCTGTTCGGCCTGTTCAGCATCATGGTGCTGGTCTATCTGGTCGCCACGATGGACTGGGACGCCGTCTTCGCCAAGAAGGCCGGCACCACGGCCATGGTGATCGCGGGCATCGGCACCATCGCGGCCGGCGGGATCAGCTGGGTGCCCACCGGCCCCGACTTCGCGCGGTACCTGCCGCACTCCGCGTCCGGCAAGAAGATCGTCGGCGCCACCGTCTCCGGCGCGGCCCTGGTGCTGCTGCCGATGGTGCTGATGGGCGGCGTGATGGCCGTCTCCAGCCCGAAGCTGGCCGGCCAGAACACCGACCCGATGTCGTTCCTCGGCAGCATCCTGCCGTCCTGGCTCGCGGTGCCGTACCTGATCACCGCGCTGGTCGGGATGGTGCTGATCAACAGCCTGTCGATGTACTCCGCGGGCTTCACCGCCCAGACGATGGGCGTCAAGCTGCCCCGTGCCCTCGCGGTCAGCATCAACGCCGTCATCAGCCTGGTCGGCGGCCTGTTCATGATGCTGGTGGCCAAGGACTTCATCGGCCAGTTCATCGCCTTCCTGACGCTGCTCGCGGTCTCCTTCTCCGCCTGGATCGGCGTCTACGGCATCGACATGGCCCGGCGGCGCAAGCTGGCGGTGCGCTATGACGCCGACAGCCTGATGAACACCGGCCGCACCAGCCGCTACTGGTACGTCGGCGGCTTCTGCTGGCAGGCCATGACCGCCTGGGGCGTGGCGCTCGTGGCGGGCCTGTGCTTCACCAAGGTCCAGTGGTTCACCGGCCCGTTGGCCACCACCTGGATCGGCGAGAACGGCCTGGGCTGGGCGGCCACGATCGCGATCGCCGCGCTGGTCTTCGCCGTACTGCCGGCGCCGAAGGAGACCACCCCGGCGGCCGGCCCGGACGAGGCGGCCGGGGCCCGGCAGACAGTCGAGGTGGGCTGACCCGGGCCCGTGGACCGGACTCCCCCTCTAGTGATCTGACGCAGCGTCAGCTAACGTCCCCTTCGCCAACCACCCCGGCGAAGGGGACGTTTGCGATGCCCGCTCTGCCTGTCACGGTCCTGCGGATCAACCTCGTCGACCCCGCACCCACGCCCGACACCCTGTCCGCGCGCTACCGGGCCGCCGTCGAGATGGCCGCCTTCGCCGACGACCGCGGCTTCACCATGGTCCAGACCGAGGAGCACCACGCCACCACCAACGGCTGGATGCCCTCCCCGCTCACCTTCGCGGGCGCCGTCTTCGGTGCCACCCGCCGGATCGGCGTCACCGTCTCCGCGCTGATCACCCCGCTGCACGATCCGCTGCGGCTGGCCGAGGACCTCGCCTCGCTCGATCTGCTCAGCGGCGGCCGGCTGATCACCGTCGCCGGCCTCGGCTACCGGCCCGAGGAGTACGCGGCGCACGGCAAGGACTGGCCGGCCCGGGGCCCGCTCCAGGACGAGGTGCTGGCGACCCTGCTGTCCGCCTGGACCGGGGAACCGTTCACCTATCAGGGGCGTACGGTCCGGGTCACCCCGCGCCCGTACACCCAGCCGCATCCGCTGCTGCTGATCGGCGGCAGCTCACGGGCCGCGGCCCGGCGCGCGGCCCGCCTGGGGCTCCCCTTCTTCCCCAGCGCCCACCTCCCCGAGCTGGAGACCTACTACCACCAGCAGCGCGCCGCCCACGGCACCGACGGGTGGGTGATGCAGCCGCCCGAGCGGACCGCGCTCCTCCATCTCTCCGAGGACCCGGACCGCACCTGGGCCGAGTACGGCGGCCATCTGCTGCACGAGGCCCGGATGTACGCGTCCTGGCAGTCCGCCGGGAGCCGCTCCGCGGTGCGCTCGTCCGCACCGGACGTCGGGGCGCTGCGCGAGGAGGGCGTCTACCGCGTCGTCACCCCCGACGACTGCCTCCGGCTCGCCCGGCGGACGGGCGCCGGGGGCTCGCTGATCCTCCATCCGCTGTGCGGCGGGATGCCCGTCGACGAGGGCTGGCGCTCGCTCCATCTCTTCGCCGAGCGGGTGCTGCCCCGCCTCACGGACTGACCGCCGGCGGCCGGTTCAGCCTTCCGGGTAGCCCGGGCACAAGAACCCCGGCGCAAAGAAACCCCGGCACAAAAAACCCGGGCACAAAAAAGGGGTACTGCCCGGGGTCCCTGATGACCCGGGGCAGTACCCAGTGCTGAGGAGACGGACTGGCGGGGGGTTAGCCCATCTCCTCCAACGCCTTGCCCTTCGTCTCCTTCACGAACTTGAGCACGAAGGGGATCGAGAGCAAAGCGAAGACCGCGTAGATGATGTACGTACCCGAGAGGTTCCAGTCGGACAGACTCGGGAAGCTGGCCGTGATGGCCCAGTTGGCGATCCACTGCGCGGAGGCGGCGACGCCCAGCGCGGCGGCACGGATCTTGTTCGGGAACATCTCGCCGAGGAAGACCCAGACCACGACGCCCCAGGAGAGGGCGAAGAAGAGCACGAAGACATGGGCGGCGATCAGGGCCACGGTGCCTTCGGTGTGCGGCAGCGTGCCGGCCGCGGTCTTGGCGGAGAAGGCCCATGCCTCCAGGGCGAGCGAGACGGCCATACCGGCCGAGCCGATCAGCGCCAGCGGACGGCGGCCGATCTTGTCGACGAAGACCATCGCGATCACGGTGCCGATGATGTTGATGATCGACGTCGTGAAGCTGTAGAAGAACGAGGCGCTCGGGTCGATGCCGACGGACTGCCACAGCGCCGAGGAGTAGTAGAACGCGACGTTGATGCCGACCAGCTGCTGGAAGACCGAGAGACCGATACCGACCCAGACGATCGGCAGGAAGCCCATCTTGCTGCCGAGCAGGTCCTTGAACGACGACTTGTGCTCGCGGCGCATCGCGTCCTGGATCTCGGCGACCCGGGTGTCGAGGTTCACGGTGTGGCCCTCGACCTCGGAGAGCACCTCCTTGGCGCGGGAGACCTTGCCGACGGAGATCAGGTAGCGCGGCGACTCGGGGATCGCGAAGGAGAGCAGACCGTAGAGGACGGCCGGGACGACCATCACGCCGAGCATCCACTGCCAGGCTTCCAGGCCGGCGAGGGTGCCGCGCTGGTTGCCGTCGGCGAGGTTGAGGATGCCCCAGTTGACGAGCTGGGAGACGGCGATACCGACGACGATCGCGGCCTGCTGGAACGAGCCGAGGCGGCCGCGGTAGGCGGACGGCGAGACCTCGGCGATGTAGGCCGGGCCGATGACCGAGGCCATACCGATGGCGAAGCCGCCGATGATCCGCCAGAAGGCGAGGTCCCAGAGGGAGAACGGCAGAGCGGAGCCGACGGCGCTGATGGTGAACAGCACCGAGGCGATCTGCATCACCCGGATACGGCCTATGCGGTCCGCGATCCGGCCGGCGGTGGCGGCGCCGATGGCGCAGCCGATCAGGGCGACGGCGATCACCTGGGCGAGGACCGCGGATCCGACGTCGTAACGACTGCGGATCGCCTCGACGGCACCATTGATGACGGAACTGTCATAGCCGAAGAGAAAGCCGCCCATCGCGGCAGCCGCGGTGATGAAGATGACATGGCCGAGGTGGTCGGGATGGGCCTTGCGGCCTTCCGGAACCGTCGGCTGCGCGGTGCTGGTCAACGTGAACTCCAGTGGCCCGGCTGCGCTGCCGGGCGTAGGGGGCTGGCCCTTCTAGTGGTGCATAGGTTGGGGGTACCCACCACTTGAAGGTAAAAGCAACGTTGCAGAGACTATGCCTTCAAGTTTCGAAGTCAATAGGGCGTGACGAATTTGTTTCTCGGACGTCCTGACCGTCATTCGTTCAAGTTCTGAACTGATGGGTAGTCGGATACTCCGGGCGATCATCAACGGCGCCGGCGGCGGCCGTCCCGCCTGCCGGCACCGGCCCGCGGCCGCCGCACCGGCCGCCCGCGCGCCCCCCGGTCAGTGCAGCCGCTGACTGATGACCTTCGATACGCCGTCACCTTGCATCGATACCCCGTAGAGCGCGTCCGCGACCTCCATCGTGCGCTTCTGATGCGTGATCACAATCAGCTGGGAGCTCTCCTGGAGTTCCTCCATGATCCGGATCAGCCGCTGGAGATTGGTGTCGTCCAGCGCGGCCTCCACCTCGTCCATCACATAGAACGGGCTGGGCCGCGCCTTGAAGATCGACACCAGCAGCGCCACCGCGGTCAGCGAGCGTTCACCGCCCGACAGCAGCGACAGCCGCTTGACCTTCTTCCCGGGCGGCCGCGCCTCCACATCCACCCCCGTCGACAGCATGTCGTCCGGATCGGTGAGCACCAGCCGCCCCTCCCCGCCGGGGAAGAGCCGCGCGAAGACACCCTCGAACTCCCGCGCGGTGTCGTGGTACGCCTCGGTGAAGACCTGCTCCACCCGCTCGTCGACCTCCTTGACCACCTGCATCAGGTCGGCCCGGGTCTTCTTCAAGTCTTCAAGCTGTTCGCTCAGGAACTTGTGCCGCTCCTCCAGCGCCGCGAACTCCTCCAGCGCCAGCGGGTTCACCTTCCCGAGCTGCTGATACGCCCGCTCGGCGGCCTTGAGCCGCTTCTCCTGCTCGGCCCGTACATAGGGCACCGGCTGGTGCCGGGGGTGCTCCGGATCGTCCGGGAGCACCTCGCCCTCAGCCGGCGGCGAGGGCGGTACCGGCTGCTCGGGGCCGTACTCGGACATCAGCCCGGCCGGCTCCACCCCCAGCTCCTCCAGCGCCTTGGTCTCCAGCTGCTCGATCCGCAGCCGCTTCTCCGCGCCGAGCACCTCACCGCGGTGCATCGAGTCCGTCAGCTTGTCCAGCTCGGACTTCAGCTCCCGGCCCTGAGTGCGCTCGGCCACCAGCGCCTGTTCCCGCTCGGCCTTGGCCCGGTCCGCGGCCCCCCGCTCCTCCTCGGCCCGTACGGCCGACACCTCGATATGCGCCAGCAGCTGCCGGGCACCGGCGGCGACCGCCCCGGCCACCGCCGCCTCGTGCCGCAGCCGGGCGCGCCGCCGCTCGGCCCGCGCCCGCGCCTCGCGCTCGGCCCGCGCTCCCCGGTCCAGCGCGTCCGCCCGCCCGGCGAGCGCCTTCACCCGCTCCTCGTGCGTGCGCGCCTGGAGCCGGGCCTCCATCTCGGTCTGCCGCGCGTTGGCTCCGTCGGCGGCCAGCCGGTCCCGTACGGAGGTGTCCGGCTCCTCGTCGCCGACGCCCGGGTCCTCCTCGGCCACCGCGAGCCGCTCGGCCAGCTCCTCGGCCTCCTCGGTGGCCCGCAGCAGCGCCTCCTCGGCCTTGGCCGCCGCCGCCTCGCAGCGCTCGGCCTCGCCCGCGGCCGCGCGGGCCTGCCCGCCGAGCCGGCCCAGGTCCCCGGCGACCTTCGACTTCTCCCGGTCCGCCGCCCGCCACCGCCCGGCCAGCTCCTCGACCAGCGCGGCACCCGCCGTACGGCGCTCCGCCGCGGCCCGCTGGGCCTCCGCCAGCTCCTCGCAGCGCGCCGCCAGTTCCTCCAGCTCGGCGGCCGCCTCGTCGACGGACGCCTGCACCTCCAGCAGACTCGGCGCACCGGCGGACCCGCCCTGGGCGAAATGCGCCCCGAGCAGATCGCCCTCACCGGTCACGGCCATCAGCTCCGGCCGCGCGGCCACCAGGTCCTCGGCGTCCTCCAGCGTCCCGACCACCACGACATCCCGCAGCAAACGGGCCACCGCGGCGGTCAATTCCGCGGGCCCCCGGACCAGTTCCGCCGCCGGTACGGGCTCGGAGCGGGGCCCGGGGACACGGGGCACGGCCGCCTCGGACACACCCGGCGCCCCGGCCGTACCCGCACGGACCACGGCCCCCTCGGCCGCTCCGGCGAAGCCCTCGGCCCCACGAACCGGCCCAGCCCCATGAGCCCCGGCAGCACCGGAGGCAGCCGCGACATCCGCGCCCCCATCCCACGCCGCCCCCTCAGCGCCCTCAACAGCCCCCGCGGCCCCCGCGGCTCCCCCGCCCTCCGTGGCCTCCACCGCCCGCGCGGGCGCGGGCACCCGTCCCGTCCCGCTCCGTCCCCCGGTTCCCCCCAGCACCATCGCCGCCCGCCCCGCGTCCTGCGTGCGCAGCAGCCGGATGGCCTCGGCGGCGGTGGCCGGGCCGGAGACGGCGACGGCGTCCGCGGCCACGCCGAGCGCCGCCGCCACCGGGATCTCGAAGCCGGGGGTGACGGTCAGCAGTTCCGCCGCGGGGCCGAGCAGTCCGGTCAGCCGGTCCCCGGCGGCCAGCAGCGCTCCGGTGCCGTCCTTACGGCGCAGCCCGAGCGCCAGCGCGTCGTGGCGGGCGGCGGTCGCGGCCCGCTCGCGCTCGGTTGCGGTCAGCGCCTCCCGCGCGGCGGTCAGCGCGGACTCCGTCTCCGCCAGCTCCCGGCGGGCCGCCTCGTGCCGCTCCGCGATCTCCTCGTCGTCCGCGTCCAGCCCGTCGACCTCGGCCTTGAGCTGCTCGTACTCCTCCTGGGCGGTTTCCGCCCGGCGCCGGGCGGCGTCCCTGGCCTCGGCGAGCCGGCCGATCTCCGCCTGCGCCGAGGCGGCCCGGCCCCGGGCGGCGGTGACCTGCCCGCTCAGCCGGGCCAGGCCCTCCCGGCGGTCGGCGAGGGCACGGGCCACGTCCCGCAGCCGCCGCTCCTCGTCCGCCAACTGCCGCTCCAGTCCGGCACGGTGTTCGACGGTGTCCTCCAGGGCCCGGCTCGCCGCCTCCAGCGCGGCGGTCAACTCCGCCTCCTGCTCGCGGATCCGGGCCGCTTCCCGCTCCATGTCCTCGGGGTCCCGCCCGTGCCGCTCCTCCGGCGGCGCCGCCGTGGCGCTCTTCACCCGCGCCTCGGCCAGCGAGATCGTGCCGCGCACCCGCTCCGCGAGCTGCGACAGCTCGTACCAGGTCTGCTGCGCACGCTGCACCCGCGGCGTCAGCGTACGGACCTCCTCCTCCAGCGCCGCCTCCCGCTGCTGGGCGGTGCGCAGCCGGTCCTCGGCGGTCTGCTTGCGTTCCCTGAGCGCCGCCTCGTCCGCGATCTCGGCGCGCAGGGCCCGGCGCAGGGTGACGAGGTCGTCGGCGAGCAGCCGCAGCCGGGCATCGCGCAGATCCGCCTGGATGACGGCGGCGCGCCGGGCGACCGCGGCCTGCCGCCCCAGCGGCTTGAGCTGGCGCCGCAGCTCATCGGTCAGGTCCTGGACCCGGGCGAGATTGGCCTTCATCGCCTCCAGCTTCCGCAGCGCCTTCTCCTTGCGCTTGCGGTGCTTGAGGACCCCGGCCGCTTCCTCGATGAAGGCCCGGCGCCCCATCGGGTCGGCGTGCAGCACGGAGTCGAGCTGGCCCTGCCCGACGATGACATGCATCTCCCGGCCGATACCGGAATCGGAGAGCAATTCCTGGATGTCCAGCAGCCGGCAGGTGTCACCGTTGATCTGGTACTCGCTGCCGCCGTTGCGGAACATGATCCGGGTGAGGGTGACTTCGGCGTACTCGATCGGCAGTGCACCGTCGGAATTGTCGATGGTGAGCGAGACCTCGGCGCGGCCGAGCGGCAGCCGCCCGGTCGTCCCGGCGAAGATCACGTCCTCCATCTTCCCGCCGCGCAGCGACTTGGCGCCCTGCTCGCCCATGACCCAGGACAGCGCGTCCACGACATTGGACTTGCCGGAGCCGTTGGGGCCCACGACGCAGGTGATGCCCGGCTCGAAGCGCAGCGTCGTTGCGGAGGCGAAGGACTTGAAACCTCGCAGGGTCAGACTCTTGAGATGCACGCCGTGGGACTCTACCGGCCGCTCCTCGGCGGCTGACCCCAACATTCCGGGCCGCCCGCGGGCCCTGTACGGCCCCCGGGTATACCGCGCCGTTCATTTTCGGTTTCACTGCCGAAAGCGCAGGGCACATCATGCGGTAAGGGAGGGCCGTCAAGGCTGAAGTGACCAGGTGGTTCGCAGGAAAAGCCGCAGTACGGAAAAGCCGGAAACGACGAAGGGACGCCGAAGCGTCCCTTGCAGATCTTGAAGAAAGCGGTGCCTCAAGCGGCTGGCGAGCAGCCCTACCGGCCCTGGGGTCGGGGTCAGGTGAGCGCGGGCTCCGCCTGGGGTACGTCGATGTCGAGCATCGAGTCGTCGCGACGTGCGGCAGCGGACAGCATGTCGTTTTCGGCCTGCATCCGAATGAGTTCGGATTCAAGGTCTTGGACGCGCTGCTGAAGCCGTCGCATCTCGGAGAGGACTCGGGGGTCGGAGCCGCCGACGTAACCGAGAAGCGCCTTTGCCATGATGGATGGTCCTCCACAATGAGTGACCGACCGAAGCGGTGTGGGTCGTGAGGGATTCGCACCCGCGGTGCTTGTCATTCTCTGGTGTACTCAATGCCAAACAGCTAAGGTGCGCGGGGATTCCAGAGTCTCACCAAACGGTTTGACGGTCAACACGATCACACCCCGTATCCTCGGGCACCTGAGAGTGCGCGGCCGTGAAGGCACTGCGCCGACTCCCCAGAAAGGTCCCGCCGGGGCGTGGAGATCATCCGTACAGCGGCAGCCTTGCACGGGTCGGCCGAGTTGGCAACCACCAGGGCTTATCTCCCGTAAGCAGCTCACAAAGACGCATCCGCAAGATCGCCCATGACGGCCGTACGGATGGTTCCGGCGGGCCGGATCAGCGGATCTCGAAGCCGTCGTAACCGCCGCGGGGCGTGTCCCAGATCTCAGTGACTCCGTCGACCCGCCCGGGCGTGTCCCCGGTGCGGAGCCAGTCGAGCAACTGATCGCAGTGCTCCTTCGGGCCCTCGGCGACCACCTGGACGCGGCCGTCACCCAGATTGACGGCAAATCCCGCGAGTTCGCCGATGCGAAGGGCGTTGGCCCGGGTGAACCAGCGGAACCCGACGCCCTGGACCTGACCACGTACCCACGCGGTCACTCGGACAGCTTCATTCATGTGTGCACGCTAACCGGCCAATTGCTCCGTGGTCACTTCTGCCTCTTGCGCCATGGCGTACAGTCCCCCGACAGCGAGGCTCACTCTTATGGGTGAGTCATCTTGACGCCAGGAAGGCCGTGCGGCGGTAGCCGCTCCAGTGGAGCCGGTGTTGGCACCGGTGGAAGGAAGACAGCGGATGGGCCGTCATCGACGCTCTGCTCCCCCTGCCCCCGACTCCGCCGCTGCGGGGCCTGTTGACGCACCGACGACCGAACGGCCGGGCGCACCGGCCACGACGCGGCACCGCGGACATCGCGCGGCACGCGGCAGCGGCAGGGCACCCGTCCGCACCGGACTGCTCGGCGCCTCCGCGGTGGTGGCGATGGGAGCCGTGGCGGTCGCCTCCGGACTGATCCCCGGTCACGGCCAGTTCGACGGGGGTGCGGACGGCGAGCAGGGCGACCGGGTCCGGGCCGGTGCGCTGCCGGAGGCCACCGAGCCGATGGGCGGCGTCTCGGCCTCGCCGACCGACCGCGCCACCCAGGAGGCGAGCCGCGGCGGAGCCCGTACCAAGGTCCCCGAGAGCGTGCGCCCCTCCCGCAGCGCCACCCGCCCGGTGTCCCCCGCCCCGCACCAGCCCGCCAAATCGCCCACCGGGGCGACCGGTTCGCACCGGTCCGCCGAGCCCACCGAACGGCCCGACGCCCCGGCGCCCGAGCGCTCCGTGGCGGCGTCGAAGACCCCCGACGCCCAGTCGTCCGCGGAGGCCCAGGTCCTGTCGCTGGTCAATCAGGAGCGCGCCCAGGCCGGCTGCTCGCCCGTGACGGCGGACCGGGAATTGGCTGGTCTCGCCCAGGATTTCAGTGACGACATGGCCCGGCGGGGCTTCTTCGACCACACCGACCCGGACGGCGACACGCCCTGGGACCGCGCCGAGGACGCGGGCATCGACGACCTCGGCGGCGAGAACATAGCCCGCGGCCAGGCCAACGCCCAGTCCGTCATGGACTCCTGGATGAACAGCCCCGGCCACCGTGCCAACATCCTCAACTGCGAGTACAAGACCCTCGGCGTCGGCGCCCACTTCGGGGCGGGCGGCCCGTGGTGGACTCAAGATTTCGGCTTCTGAGGGAGCCCGCCCCGCGGTGACACCACCGCCGCCGGACGCACGCCCGCGCCCCCCCCTGACCCGTCACCGGGCGGCCCCGGCCTAT
>NZ_JBHXFI010000043.1:0-70428 GCF_042724075.1 Streptomyces sp. NPDC127097
GGGTAGGGGTGTGGGACGTAAAGCGAAGCAGTCCCACACCCCTACCCCGGAGGCCCGTCACCGCACCCGACACCCACCCGGCCCGCCGCAGGCGCAACGGCGAGAAACCACCACGGCGGGAAAGAAAACAACGTGGGCTAAAGCTCGACCTCTCGCATCAGCATGCCGACCTCCGTGTTCGTCATCCGGCGGAGCCAGCCTGACTTCTGGTCGCCGAGGGCGATGGGGCCGAAGCTCGTGCGGACGAGCTTGTCGACCGGGAAGCCGGCCTCGGAGAGCATCCGGCGCACGATGTGCTTGCGGCCTTCGTGGAGGGTGACCTCGACGAGGTAGTTCTTGCCGGTGTTCTCCACGACCCGGAAGTGGTCGGCGCGGGCGTAGCCGTCCTCCAGCTGGATGCCGTCCTTGAGCTGCTTGCCCAGGTCGCGCGGGAGCGGGCCCTGGATCGCGGCCAGGTAGGTCTTCTTGACGCCGTAGCGCGGGTGCGTCAGGCGGTGGGCCAGCTCACCGTGGTTGGTGAGCAGGATGATGCCCTCGGTCTCGGTGTCGAGACGGCCGACGTGGAACAGCCGCGTCTCGCGGTTGGTGACGTAGTCGCCCAGGCACTGGCGGCCGTCCGGGTCCTCCATCGTGGAGACGACGCCGGCCGGCTTGTTCAGCGCGAAGAAGAGGTACGACTGGGTGGCGACCGTCAGGCCGTCGACCTTGATCTCGTCCTTCTCCGGGTCGACCCGGACGCCCTGCTCCATGACGATCTGGCCGTTGACCTCGACCCGCGCCTGGTCGATCAGCTCCTCGCAGGCCCGGCGCGAGCCCATCCCGGCCCTGGCCAGCACCTTCTGGAGCCGCTCGCCGTCCTGGTCGCCGAACGTCTTGGGGGTCTTGATCTGCGGCTTGTTGTGGCGGGCGCGGTTGCGCTCCTCCACCTGGGCGTCGTACTCACGGGGCCGCGCGGGCGCCTGGCCACGGCCGCGCTGCGGGCCGCCCTTGGGGCCGCCCTTGGCACCGGGGCCGGACTTGGCTCCGGTACGGGGCCCGCCCTTGGCGCCGCCACGGGCCGCCGCGCCCCGGCTGCCGGTGCTCTTGGAGCCACCGCTCTTGGCGCCGCCGCGCTCGTCCTTGCCGCCCGGGCCGCCGGTTCCGCCCACGTCGTAGCGGCGCTCCTCGGGACGGGGACGGCCGGCCCGCTGCTGCTTGTCGTCCCTCTTCCCCCCGGCCTTCGGCTGGGAGGTGCCCCCACCCGCGCCGCGGTAGTTGCCCCGCCCGCTGTCGTTGTTCCTGCCGCTGCTTCGCATCAATGATCCGTCTGAGAGTCGCCGCTGTCGTCTACGTCGAACGACGGGATACCTTCCGGGGAATCGCCCTCGACCGCGTCCGCCTCCGGGAGGAACGGTGCGAGCTCAGGGAGCTCGTCGAGGCCGCGCAGGCCCATCCGCTCCAGAAAGTAATTCGTCGTCCTGTACAGGATCGCACCTGTTTCAGGTTCCGTCCCCGCCTCCTCCACCAGGCCGCGCTGGAGAAGCGTGCGCATCACACCGTCACAGTTCACGCCGCGTACGGCCGAGACTCGGGAACGGCTGACCGGCTGACGGTACGCGACCACGGCCAGAGTCTCCAAAGCTGCCTGGGTGAGCCGGGCCTGCTGCCCGTCTAGGACGAAGCTCTCCACCGCGTCCGCGTAGGCGGCACGGGAGTAGAAGCGCCAGCCGCCGGCCACCAGGCGCAGATCGAAACCGCGCCCCTGGCGGGTGTAGTCGTCGGACAGTTCGCGCAGCGCCAGCGCGACCGCACGGCGGGGCCGCTCCAGCACCCTGGCCAGGTGTTCCTCGGTCGCGGGCTCGTCGACGACCATGAGGACGGCCTCCAGCGCGGGCTTCAGCTCCAGCTCGGCGACGACCGGCGTCCCGGCCGGCGCCCCGGGCCGCTCCCCGGGGGTGCCGCCCGTACCGGTCTCCGTGATGTCGTACGCCTCGCCACCGGCCGCGCCGCTCATGCCCGCTCCTCTCCTGCTCGCTCTGCCCGCGCCGCCTCAGCGACGCGCTGTGCCGGTTCCTGGTCGAACTCGTCGGTGACCACCGGCTCGGCCCCCTCCGCGCCCGTCCAGCGGACCGTCAGCGCCCCCAGGGCCTCGTCCTGGTCCAGGACCACCACCCGCTCGCGGTAGAGCTCCAGCAGGGCCAGGAAGCGCGCCACGACGGTGAGGGTGTCCGGTGCGTCCGCGCACAGCTCCTGGAAGCTGCTCTCGCCCGCCTCCCGCAGCCGCGCCATCACCACCTCGGCCTGCTCCCGCACGCTCACCAGCGGCGCATGGATGTGATCGACGTAGACCTGCGGCCGCGCCCTGGGCTGCATCGCCTTCACCGCGAGCTTGGCGAAGCCCTCCGCCCCGGTGCTGATCACGACCTCGGGCAGCAGCTCGGCCAGCCGCGGCTCCAGGCCGACCGTACGCGGATGGCACCGGGCCTCGTCCGCCAGCCGGCCGCTGAAGATGTCCGCGATCCGCTTGTAGGCGCGGTACTGGAGCAGCCGGGCGAAGAGCAGATCACGGGCCTCCAGGAGCGCGAGGTCCGCCTCGTCCTCCACTTCGGCCGCGGGCAGCAGCCGGGCCGCCTTCAGATCCAGCAGCGTCGCGGCCACGACCAGGAACTCCGTGGTCTGGTCCAGGTCCCAGTCCGGCCCCATGGCCCGGATGTGCGCCATGAACTCGTCGGTCACCTTCGACAGCGCGACCTCGGTGACGTCCAGCTTGTGCTTCGAGATCAACTGGAGGAGGAGATCGAAGGGGCCCTCGAAGTTGTCGAGGTGGAGGGTGAAGCGACCGTCGGTGCTTTCGGCGTTCTCGGGGTGATCGGGGTGCTCGGGGTTCCCGAGGTGCTCGGGGTTCCCGAGGTGCTCGGGGTTCCCGAGGTGCTCGGCGCTCTCGCTGCCGTTGGCGTGCTCGGCACCCTCGCCCGTCCCGCCGTTGTCGCCGCTCTCGCCACTCTCGGGCGCGGTCTCGGTGGGAGCGGTGCCGGGGACGCTCGCGGGTTCCTCCCCGGCGACGGACGCCTCCGCCGCAGCGGAAGCCTCCGGCATCTCGGTCGGCGCGGACCCGTCCGACACCTCGGCCGTCCCGGCCTCCTCCGGCCCCTCGGAGGCCCCGGCCTGCCCGGCCACCTCCTTCGCCGAAGGCGACGCGGGCGCCTGGGGTCCGTCCGGCACCCCGGGCCCCTCCGGCGCCACGGCCGCCCCCGGTGACACCCGCCCCGCGCCCGCCCCGCGGCCGAGAGGTCTGCGGGTGCGGGGCGCGGGGGATTCGTCGTTGGTCGTCGGCATCGCGGTCCATGGTGCTGCGGTCCCGTGCCGGGGGCGACGGGCTGGTCACGGGCGGGAGACCCCGCCGAGGAGGCAGGCTATCCCGGCCCACCCGGCGTGACGTTTCCGCACCGCGGCGGCCGACGCAGGAAATTCCCGGCCGTGATCTACGGATGACCACGACGGCACGCGCACACGGACCGTGCGCAGCGGGCGTCAGCGGCCCCGCAGCCGCCGCACCAGGATGCTGGCGTCGCCACGCGACTCCAGGTCGGCGAGGACGACGGCGACCGCCTCGCGGACGATCCGGCCGCGGTCGACGGCGAGGCCGTGTTCGCCGCGCAGCACCAGCCGCGCATGTTCGAGGTCCATGAGCTCCTCGGCGGAGACATAGACGGTGATCTTCTCGTCGTGCCGTTCCCGGCCGCTGGGGCGGCGGTTGGCGCCGCGGGAGCCGCGGCGGCGGCCCTGGCCACCGGTCTGCCCGGTCGCGGCGGCCGGCTCGGAACCGGCCTGGCCGCCCTTGGCCGCCTTGGCCCGGTGACCCTGGGCGGTCTCGCCGTCCGTCTCGCGGCCGCCGTGCTCGGCCGGGGGGCCGACGGCGGGCACCCGGGGCGGGGTGGCCGGCCCGCCGTCACCGGCCGTCGCCGCCGGGGTGTCCGAGCCGCCGGCCCCGGGCCGACGCTGCCGTACCGCGGTGGCCGCCTCCGGCCCGTCCGCCGCCGGATCGGGCTCGCCGGCCGGTGCGGGCACCCGGGGCGCCTCGCCGCCGGCCGGGGAGCCGTTCGCCGATCGACGGGGGCTGGAGGGCTGTAGCCCCACTCCCCCGGTGGTACGGAACAGTTCGTCGGCTCCCGGCAGACTCACTCGGCGTGACACCGGGCGAGCACCTCCCTGGCGAGCTGACGATAGGCGGCGGCACCCACGGAGTTGGAGGCGTACGTGGTGATCGGCTCACCCGCGACGGTGGTCTCCGGGAAGCGGACCGTACGGCCGATGACGGTGTGGTAGACGTGATCGTCGAATGCCTCGACGACCCGCGCCAGGACCTCACGGCTGTGCACGGTGCGGGAGTCGTACATCGTCGCCAGGATGCCGTCCAGCTCCAGCTCGGGGTTGAGCCGCTCCTGGACCTTCTCGATGGTCTCGGTGAGCAGCGCGACACCGCGCAGCGCGAAGAACTCGCACTCCAGCGGCACGATGACCTTGTGAGCCGCCGTCAGGGCGTTGACGGTGAGCAGGCCGAGGGAGGGCTGGCAGTCGATGACGATGTAGTCGTAGTCGGCCAGCAGCGGCTTCAGCGCACGCTGGAGCGTCGACTCGCGCGCGACCTCGCTGACCAACTGCACCTCTGCCGCTGACAAATCGATATTGCTGGGCAGCAGGTCCATGTTGGGGACCGCGGTCTTCAGCAGCACCTCGTCGGCCGACATGCCCCGCTCCATGAGCAGGTTGTAGACCGTCAGGTCGAGCTCCATCGGGTTGACGCCGAGTCCGACCGACAGGGCGCCCTGCGGGTCGAAGTCGACGAGCAGCACCCGTCGTCCGTATTCGGCGAGCGCGGCGCCCAGGTTGATGGTCGAGGTGGTCTTGCCGACCCCGCCCTTCTGGTTGCACATCGCGATGATTTTGGCGGGGCCGTGGTCCGACAGCGGTCCCGGGATGGGGAAATAAGGGAGCGGGCGTCCGGTCGGGCCGACGCGTTCGCGACGCTGGCGCGCGGCGTCCGGCGCGAGCGTCGCGGCGTATTCGGGGTCCGGCTCGTACTCCGCGTCCGGATCGTAGAAGTGCCCCTCGGGCAGGTCGTCGTAGTCGGCGAGACGGGCGGGTTCTCCACTGCCCCGGTCGCCGGCCATGGCGTTCACGTGATGGCCGTCCATGCTCTGGTGGGCTGTCGTGGAAATACTCTGATGGGCTGCGAAGGTATGGACCGCAACGGAGCCGACAGCCTCGCGCCCCGAAGGATCCTGGTCCCGTGCAACCACTCCTGGTTGACCGCCTCCGGGAGTAAATGTCGACTCATTCACAAGTCGTCTTACCTCCTTGGACGTGACCAGGAAACTTTATCGATAGGTCAGCGTGGCACCATGCCGACGGTTGGCGACTCTATGGCGTGTCGGGCGTCCGCAGCAACACAATCCACCGGACCCGGCACGATGTGTCGGTAACCGGACCCCCCGATGTCAAGGGCGCAAGCGGTATCGGACCGATGTTTCAGGGGTGCGCGAATCGGTTAAAGGGTTACGTTCGCGGCGAGTTGAGTGCCGGCGGCCCGGAGGGCGGCGCGCCGCGGGTCGCACACGCGACCGGCCGGGCCTTGTCGACAAGGCCCGGCCGGTGGTGCGGCGTTGACGTCCGCGGTTGACGTCTCAGCCGAGGAGGGTGCGCAGTTCGACGTGCTCCAGGCCGTGCGCCTCGGCGACGGGGCCGTAGACGACCTTGCCGTCGTGCGTGTTCAGGCCCTTGGCCAGCGCCGGGTCACGGCGCAGCGCCTCGACCCAGCCGCGGTTCGCCAGCTCCACGATGTAGGGCAGCGTGGCGTTGGTGAGCGCGTGGGTGGAGGTGTTCGGCACCGCGCCGGGCATGTTGGCGACGCAGTAGAAGACCGAGTTGTGGACCGGGAAGGTCGGCTCGGCGTGCGTGGTGGGACGGGAGTCCTCGAAGCAGCCGCCCTGGTCGATCGCGATGTCGACAAGAACACTTCCGGGCTTCATCTTGGCGACGAGCTCGTTGGTGACCAGCTTCGGCGCCTTGGCGCCGGGGATCAGGACCGCACCGACGACGAGGTCGGCGTCGACGACGGCCTTCTCCAGCTCGTAGGCGTTGGAGACGATCGTCTGCACCTTGGTGCCGAAGATCTTGTCGGCCTCGCGGAGCTTGTTGATGTCCTTGTCGAGCAGGGTGACGTGGAAGCCGAGGCCCACGGCGATCTGAAGCGCGTTCCAGCCGGAGACGCCACCGCCGATGATGACGGCCTTGCCCGCGTGGACACCGGGGACGCCACCGGGCAGCACGCCGCGACCGCCGGCCTGGCGCATCAGGTGGTAGGCGCCGACCTGCGGGGCGATACGGCCCGCGACCTCGGACATCGGGGCGAGCAGCGGCAGCTGGCGGCCGGCCGTCTCGACGGTCTCGTAGGCGATGGCGGTGGTGCCGGACTCCAGCAGGGCGTCCGTGCACTCCTTGGACGCGGCCAGGTGCAGGTAGGTGAAGAGCGTCTGGTCCTTACGGAGGCGGTGGTACTCCTCCGCGATCGGCTCCTTGACCTTCAGCAGCAGGTCAGCGGTGCCCCAGACCTCATCGGCGGTGTCCAGGATGGAGGCACCGGCGGAGACGTACTCCTCATTCGTGATGGACGAGCCGAGACCGGCGTCCTTCTCGATGAAGACCTGGTGGCCGTGGCGGACGAGCTCGTGGACTCCGGCGGGCGTGATGGCCACACGGAACTCGTTGTTCTTGACCTCGCGGGGGATACCGACCTTCACGTCGATCACGGTCCTTGAAAGAGAGGGTGCAGGAGGAATTATCCCCTCATGCGTTGCATGACGGAACTGACCGCGCCGAACGCGGCCCAGCCAGTCTATTGAAGGAGCTCTTCTTGTCTAGCCTTGCAAAGCATTAATTCTCACGAGAAGCACTACCGATTTCGTAGGTCACTCGGGATGATCTCCGAGGAGTCGCTCTCCAGCGGCACGATGGAGCCGTGCCGCGGCCGGATCTCCGAGCCGGTCGAGGGTGTCCGCAATCCGCAGCTGAAGGGCCGCCTCCAGTCGTCCGTCGCCCGCTTTCCGGGCGGTCTCCAGGGCTTCGAGGCAGGTCCGCAGGGCGTCCTCGGGCCGTCCCGCGTACTCCTGCACCCGGGCCAGCTCACCGGTCGCCCGCGCCTGGCCGGCCACGTCGCCGAGCCTGCGGCAGGCCCCGACGGCGGCCCGCCACGCCTTGAGCGCCTCACTCCACCGGCCCGCCTGGCTGAGCGCGCCGCCGATCCGGCCGTGCAGCCGCGCCGCGTCCGCGGCCTCGCCCCGGGCGAGCCGCAGCTCCAGGGCCCGGCCGTACCAGTCGGCGGCCCGCTGCCCGTCGCCCAGCTCGGCGTACGCGCCGCCCAGCGACTCCAGCGCCCGGCCGGTGGCCATCGGGTCCTTCACCGAGCGGGCCGCCTCCAGCGCACCCCGGTAGCGGGTGGCCGCCTGTGCGGTCCGGCCCGCCTGGCCGTCCAGGTCCCCGAGGTTCAGGAGGGCGGCGGCCCGCTCCCGCGGCAGCCCGCGCCGCTCGGCGACCCGGAGGACGAGCCCGTGCAGCGCGTAGAGGTCCGGCGCGGCGGCCTCGGCGCCCTGGTGGGCCAGCAGCGTCCGGGTCAGCGCGGCCATCAACCGCCGGTCCAGGGTGTCGAGTTCACCGTCCGCGACGGCGATCCGGGCGGCGTCGAGCAGGGCGCCGCGGCGGCTGCGCAGCCAGTGCGCGGCGGCGGCCCGGGAGCCGAAGCGCAGCGCACGCGGCAGCCCCGCGGTCTTCTGCCGGGAGGGCGAATCGGCCGGCTCGCCCATCGCCCGGCAGGACTGAAGCAGCCTTACGGTCCGCTCCAGCATCCGGGCGCGGGCCAGCTGGACGTCGGCCGGGCGCTCGTGCTCCGTCAGCAGATCGCGCACCAGCGGGCCAAGACAGCCGGGAAGGCGGTACGGGAGATACAGGGCGGCGTCGGGCGCCCGGGCGCCGGGGACCTCGTCGTCCTCGGCGGTGACCGGCCGCAGCAGCCCGAGCGCGGCGAATTCACCCAGCGTCGTGGTGGCCACCGCCACCGAGCAGCCGGCCAGCGCGGAGGCGATGTGCGCGTCCACCAGGCCGCCCGGGGCCAGGGTGATCAGCCGCAGCATCCGGGCTGCGGGCGCCGGCAGCGCGTCATGGGCGAGGCGGAAGGCGCGGAACAGCGGCCGGGCCCCGGTGGGCAGGTCCGGCGGCAGCGCGACGGCGTGCAGCGCCTGGTACAGATCGGCGACCGAGGACATCGGGCGGGCGGCGAGCCAGGCGCCGGCCAGCACCAGGGCGGCCGGCTGGCCGCCGCACTCCTCCACCACGCGGTCGGCGGTCCGCGGGTCGACGGTGATCCGGGTCGGCCCGGCGTAGCGGCTGAGAACGGCGACCCCGGCCGCGCTGTCCAGGCCGCCCAGGGCGCACGGCCGGACGTCGGGAATGCCGGTCAGCGGCCCCTGCGAGACCACCACGACCAGGCAGTCCGGGGCGTCCGGGAGCAGCGGTTCGACCTGGTCGGCGCCCGGTGCGTCGTCCAGGAAGAGCAGTGCCCGGCGCCCGGCGAGCGCCTCGCGCAGCCGCTCGGTCAGCTCGTCCTCGGGGGCGCCGGGCGGGGCGCCGGTGCCGAGCGCGGCCAGCAGCTCCCGTGCGGTGTGGCCGGTGTCGGCCGGTGCGCCGTCCGGACCGGTCAGGGTGGCCCGCAGCACCCCGTCGGGATGGTCGCCGGCCAGTTCCCGCAGCAGCTCCTCCGCCAGGGCCGTACGGCCGGAACCGGGGCGCCCGGCGATCAGCAGCACCCGGCTGCGGGCGCCCTTACGGCCGGAGAGGGTGTCCAGGCCGGCGCGGGCGATATCGGCGTGCAGCGCCTTGAGCTCGCGGCGCCGCCCGGTGAAGCCACCGGGGGCAGGGGCGACGGCGGTCGCGGGAAGGGCGGGGCGGGCGGCGGCACCGTCCTGGCGGGGCGCCGCGCCGCGCGGTCCGGGCGCTGTCGTGGCAGCCGCTCTCGCCGCCTCCGGCGGGACGTGCCCCCCGCCCACCGCCTGGTCCGTCACCGGCTCACGCTCCCGTCCACCTGCGCGTACGAATCCGCCGCTGGGGCGGACGCTGCCGAGCGTAGTTCACGGCACGTCACGTCTCGTGCAGCGCAGGGCGGTTACGTCACCCGATCGGATCGGCGGATCATCCGACGGGCGCGTCGTACGGCGGGGGCGGGCCCGTCGGTCAGTTCTCGAAGGGGCGGGCCGGCCACGGTGCGTCGGCCGGGCGCAGCGCGTCCAGACCCGCACCGGCCCGGGCCGCGGTGAGGGCCAGCACCCCCACGACGAGGCAGTTGTTGTGCAGCTCACCGGCGAGCGCGCCACGGACCAGCTCGTCCTGCGGCACCCGCGCCAGCTCCATGTCGGCCTCCTCCTCGGAGACCTCGAAGCGCTCGCCCTCGGCCTCGGACAGATCGCGGGCGAGGAAGATCCGCACGGCCTCGTCGCAGCCGCCGGGCGTGGTGTAGACATCGGTCAGCACCCGCCAGTCCTCGGCCTTGACGTGCGCCTCCTCGTACAGCTCGCGCTGCGCGGCGTGCAGCGGGTTCTCCCCGGGGATGTCGAGCAGCCCGGCGGGGATCTCCCACAGCTTCTGGCGTACGGGGTGGCGGTACTGGCGCAGCACCAGCACCCGGCCCTCCTCGTCGAGTGCGAGGACGGCCACGGAGCCGGGGTGGACCTGGTAGTCGCGGGTGACGGTGCCGCCGTCCGGCATGACGACCGTGTCGGTGCGCACGCTGGTCTTGTTTCCGGTGAACGGCGTCGTGGTCGCGGTGACCGTCCACTCCTCCGGGGTGTCCTTGATCGCCATGGCGCGTCCTCCTGTGTGTGCCTGTACCAACGCAGAAACCGGGGCACGACCTGCGGGAGGCCGTACCCCGGCAACCGTATCCGCCGTGGTGTCCGCTACTTCGCGGCGCCCGTCTTGCGCGCGACCGCGGCCTTCACCAGCCCGGCGAAGAGCGGGTGCGGACGGGTCGGGCGGGAGCGCAGCTCCGGGTGCGCCTGGGTGGCGACCAGGTAGGGGTGGATCTCGCGCGGGTACTCGACGTACTCGACGAGCTTGTTGTCCGGGGAGGTGCCGGAGAACAGCAGCCCGGCCTTCTTCTCCAGCTCACCGCGGTAGGCGTTGTTGACCTCGTAGCGGTGGCGGTGGCGCTCCTCGACGTAGGGCTGGTCGTCGTAGACCTCGCGGACGATCGAGCCCTCGGCGAGCTTGGCGGGGTACATACCCAGCCGCATCGTGCCGCCCATATCGCCCTCACCTGCGACGATGTCCATCTGCTCGGCCATCGTGGAGATGACCGGGTCGGCCGCGGCCGGGTCGAACTCGGTGGAGTTCGCGCCCTGGATGCCGGCCAGGTTGCGGGCCGCCTCGATGACCACGCACTGGAGGCCCAGGCACAGGCCGAGCAGCGGGAGCTTGTTCTCCCGGGCGTAGGTGATCGCGCCGACCTTGCCGTCCACGCCCCGGTCGCCGAAGCCGCCGGGGATGCAGACCGCGTCACAGTCCGCGAGCTGCTCGGCGGCGCCGGCCGGGGTCTTGCAGTCGTCGGAGGTGACCCACTTCACCTTCACCCGGGCCTTGTTCGCGAAGCCGCCGGCCCGCAGCGCCTCGGTGACCGAGAGGTAGGCGTCGGGGAGGTCGATGTACTTGCCGACCAGCGCGACCCTGACCTCGTGGTCGGGGTTGTGGACGCGGTCCAGCAGGTCCTCCCACTGGGTCCAGTTCACGTCCCGGAAGGGCAGGTCCAGCTTGCGCACGACATAGGCGTCCAGGCCCTCGGTGTGCAGGACCTTGGGGATGTCGTAGATCGACGGGGCGTCGATCGCGGCGACCACCGCGGCCTCGTCGACGTCGCACATCAGCGAGATCTTGCGCTTGATGGCGGTCGGCACCTCGCGGTCGGCGCGCAGCACGATCGCGTCGGGCTGGATACCGATGTTGCGCAGCGCGGCGACGGAGTGCTGGGTCGGCTTGGTCTTCAGCTCACCGGACGGGCCGATGTAGGGGAGCAGCGAGATGTGCACGACGAAGACGTTGTCCCGGCCGACCTCGTGGCGGACCTGGCGGACGGTCTCCAGGAACGGCAGCGACTCGATGTCGCCGACGGTGCCGCCGACCTCGGTGATGACGACGTCGACGTCCTCGGTCGCCATCCGCCGGATGCGGTGCTTGATCTCGTTGGTGATGTGCGGGATGACCTGCACGGTGTCACCGAGGTACTCGCCGCGCCGCTCCTTGGCGATCACGGTGTTGTAGACCTGGCCGGTGGTGACGTTCGCGGAGCCGTCGAGGTCGACGTCCAGGAAGCGCTCGTAGTGACCGATGTCCAGGTCGGTCTCGGCACCGTCGTTGGTGACGAAGACCTCACCGTGCTGGAACGGGTTCATCGTTCCGGGGTCGACGTTCAGATACGGGTCGAGCTTCTGCATCGTGACCCGCAGGCCGCGCGCCTTGAGGAGAGCACCCAGGCTGGAGGCGGTGAGCCCCTTGCCGAGAGAGGAGGCGACGCCCCCAGTGACGAAGAGGTGCTTGGTCGTCGTGGATTTGGGCGGCATGGCCAAGAGGGGGCTCCCGTGGTCGCGAGGTGGAGAGGTGCGAAGCGGCGCCGTCCCGGTTTTCAGGGGTGCCGTCGCTGCGGTTCGGGGGTTCTCGTGACCACCGGTCCACGGGGTACCAGGCTATCAGCGACCGGGCATGGTCGTGTCCGGCCACACACGGCGACCGTGCGGTCACGGCCGAGGTGACGGTGTCACGTGACGGAGGCCACCCGTTCGGAGCACTTCAGTCCTTGCGAGCGTCACGCGGATCACCCACCTGCGTCGTATCCTGCTCGGACACGCGCTACGAGCCGTCCGGGAAGGCACCACCCCCGCCCGATTTCCGGTCCAGCTGCTCGGCGACGTTTCATGGGCAGGACGGACCAATACATACGTCCCATGGGGGGCGTGACTCCAGTTCGACGGGAGACGCACGTGGCCGGGCGCATCGAGGACTACGCACTTATCGGCGATATGCAAACCGCCGCTCTAGTGTGCCGGGACGGCACGGTGGACTGGCTGTGCCTGCCCCGCTTCGACTCGCCGGCGGTCTTTGCGGGGCTGCTGGGCACGGAGGAGCACGGATTCTGGCGGCTGGGGCCGGTCAACGGCCCCGGAGGGCGGCCCGCACCGGCCGACCGCCGGCGCTACCGGGGCGATTCGCTCGTCCTGGAATCGGAGTGGGACACCCCGCGCGGCACCGTCCGCGTGATCGACTTCATGCCGCCCCGTGACGGGGCGCCGCAGCTGATCCGCATCGTGGAGGGCGTCAGCGGGCGCGTCCCGATGCGCTCGGAGCTGCGGATGCGGTTCTCCTACGGCTGGGTCGTGCCGTGGGTGCACAAGATCGACGACCGGACGGTGGCGGTGGCCGGGCCCGATTCGGTGTGGCTGGACACCGAGGCGGAGACCTACGGCAAGGACCTGACGACGTTCTCCGACTTCACCGTTTCCCCGGGTGAGCGGGTCGCGTTCACGATCAGCTGGGAGCCCTCGCACAAGCAGCCGCCGGCCGTCGCCGACCCGGAGGGGTCGCTGGAGGCCACCGAGGAGTTCTGGCGCGAGTGGGTCGAGCACTGCACGTACCACGGCCCCTACCGGGACGCGGTGGTGCGCTCGCTGATCACGCTGAAGGCGCTGACCTACGCGCCGACCGGCGGAATCGTGGCGGCGCCGACGACCTCACTGCCGGAGTGCCTGGGCGGGGTCCGTAACTGGGACTACCGCTTCACCTGGCTCCGCGACGCGGCGATCACCCTGTCCTCCCTGCTGCGCACCGGCTACCGCGAAGAGGCGCGGGCCTGGCGGGAGTGGCTGCTGCGGGCGGTGGCCGGCGACCCGGACAACCTCCAGATCATGTACGGCATCGCGGGCGAACGGGAGTTGGGCGAGAACGAGCTCACCTGGCTTCCCGGGTACGAGAACTCCCGCCCCGTACGGGTCGGCAACGGCGCCGCGGGACAGCTCCAGCTCGATGTCTACGGCGAGGTCACCGAGGCGCTGCACCTGGCGCACATGACGGGGCTGGCCCGTAACGACTACGCCTCGCTGCTCCAGCTCAAGCTGATCCAGTGGGTGGAGAAGCACTGGGACGAGCCGGACGAGGGCATCTGGGAGGTCCGCGGCCCGCGCCGGCACTTCGTCCACTCCAAGGTCATGACCTGGGTCGCGGTCGACCGCACGGTCAAGCTGATCGAGTCCGGGGACGTCGACGGACCGCTGGAGCGCTGGAAGGATCTGCGCGAGACGATCCACCGGGACGTCTGCGAGAACGGCTACGACAAGGAACGCAACACCTTCACCCAGTCCTACGGCTCGCAGGAGCTGGACGCCTCGCTGCTGCTGATCCCCCAGATGGGCTTCCTGCCGCCGGACGACAAGCGCGTCATCGGCACCATCGAGGCCATCCAGCGGGAACTGTCCACCGAGGACGGCTTCGTGCTGCGCTACCCGACGTCGGGTGCGCACGATCTCGGGGTGGACGGCCTCGAAGGCGAGGAAGGTGCCTTCCTGGCCTGCTCGTTCTGGCTCGCGGACGACCTCGCGATGATCGGCCGGGTGGACGAGGCCCGCAAGCTCTTCGAGAAGCTGCTCTCGCTCCGCAACGACCTGGGCCTGCTCGCGGAGGAGTGGGACCCCAAGGCCAAGCGGCAGGTGGGCAACTTCCCGCAGGCATTCAGCCATGTTCCGCTGATCGACACCGCGCTGCGGCTGACGGCCAGTGGGGCTTACGGAGGTTAGCGCCCTGTAGGTTTCCAGATCCCGTGGCCACTTTCCATTAACGATGGCCACCGCGTGGCCAATAGGCCACGGAGATGGAAATCATGCTCCGTGGACGAGTAGTTCCCCTCTTCGTGTACAGGACCTCCCCGGTCGGCGTCTCCACTGCCGGCCGGGGCAGAACCCCAGCGTTCGGCGGCGGCCAGTGGGGCCGCCTCGGAAATCCCGGGGGTTGGTGGTCCGATGGGTACAGCGGTGGCCGCGCCGGTACGGCTGAGTGTCCGGCGTGGCGACGGGGCCGTGGTAGAGGACCTGGAGTGGCCGTCGGTGCCGCTCGGGCTGCTGCGGGAGGCCCGGCCGTGGCGGACGTTCCGCTGGTTCAAGGGGCAGCAGCACTACTCGGGCACCTACTGGTCGGCCACCGTGGGCGATCACGTGATCTACGAGTCGCGCCTGGAGCTGGGGCGGCTGATGTTCGCCGACTTCGCCCCGGAAGTGCGGCACATCGTCGCCCAGCCGTTCCTGCTCAAGGCCGATATCGATGGCAAGGTCCGCAAGCACATCCCGGACTATCTGCTGCTCACGGACGACGGTCCGGTGGTCGTGGACGTCAAAACGCGGCACCGGCTTGAGAAGCCGGAGGTCGCCTGCGCCTTCGCCTGGACGCGTGAAGCGGTCACGTCGCGCGGGTGGCGGTACGAGGTGTGGAGCGAGCCGGATCCGCACGTGTTGGAGAACGTCCGGTTCCTGGCCGGCTATCGCCGCGCCTGGCTGTTCGACCCTGACCTGGTGGCCGCTTTGCGGGCCGCTGATCTGGACGGGATGCCTCTGGGCGATGCCTTCCGGCTGCTACCGGAGTGTCCCCGGCCGCTGGTGAAGTCGGCGGTGCTGCACCTGCTGTGGTCCGGGCATGTGACGACCGCGCTGGACCGGCCGCTGAGCGCGGGGCACGTGCTGCGGAGGGCCGCATGAGCGGTGCGGGGACGAAGCTGGGGGTCGGGACGCGCTTCCGGCTGGACGGCGAGACGGTCGAGGTCGTGGAGTTCGCCAGCCTGGCCACGGGCATGGAGGTCGTCCTCAAGGACGGCCGTGACCGACTGGCCCGGGTGTCGCTGCGTGAGCTGCTGACCTCCGATCGCGCTGAGCTGATCCACCACACATCGGGCCCGTCCTCCACCGACGACGAAGACCTCGCGGCCGTCGTGCTGAACCGGCTGACCAAGGACGAGAAGAAGGAGGTCTTGGAGCGGGCCGAGCATGTCCGGGAGATGCTGACGGGCTACCGCTCCGGCAGCGAGGACCTTCCCCGGCCCGACGAGCCACGGCCTCAGTATGCCCCTGGACTGCCGCTGAAGGTTCGGTATGAGGCCAAGGCGGCGGAACTGGGGGTGTCCGCCCGGTCGACGCGCCGGTGGGCACAGGCCTTCCGTGAACACGGCGAGGCTGGCCTGGTGCCGAGGACGGCGAGGGCGGACGGCGGGCTGAGCAACGCCGATCCGCGCTGGGTCGAGGCCGCGGAGGAGGTGCTGAACGAGTACGAGGAGGAGTCACGGCCCTCGGTGAAGGTGGTGCTGGAAGAAGTCGAGGCACGCGTCAAGACCAAATTCAAGCTGGTCAAGGTGCCGGTGCCGCCTCAGACAACGGCCTACCGGTGGATGCAGGAGCTGGAGCGGCGCCATCCGACGTTCCGGCTGAGTACCCAGCGAAACCGGGACATCGCCGACCGCCCGCGGGGCGTCTACGGGAAGCTGCGGCCCACGCGTCCGGGCGAGTACGTGCTGATGGACACCACGCGACTGGACGTGTTCGCACTCGACCCGGTGACGCTGCGGTGGATGCAGGCGGAGCTGACCGTCGCAATGGACTGGTACACCCGCTGCATCATCGGTCTGCGGGTGACTCCCGTGTCGACGAAGGCCATCGACGCAGCAGCCGTCCTCTACCAGGCATACCGCCCCCAGCCGGTTCCTGAGAGCTGGCCGAGGGAAGCGGCCTGGCCCGAGCACGGCATTCCGCGCGGGGTGCTGCTGGAGGCCGAGGCCGTCCACGGACCCCTCACCGGGGTCTGGGGCCCGAAGGTGGCTCCGGAGACGTTGATCGTCGACCACGGCAAGATCTACCTGTCGGCGCATTTGACCAGCGTCTGCCGCCGGATGGGGATCTCGGTGCAGCCGGCGAGGCTGCGCACGGGCCGGGACAAGGGGCCGGTGGAGCGGTATTTCCGCACGCTTCGGGAAGACCTGCTGCAGCGGCTGCCCGGCTACAAGGGACCCGACATCCATTCGCGCGGCCTGAACCCGGAAAAGGACGCCTTCTTCTTCCACCACGAGCTGGAGGCGATCATCCGCGAGTGGACCGCGGTGACGTATCACCGCAGGCCACACGAGGGCCTCCTCGATCCGCACCTGCCGAAGGTTGACTTGTCTCCTGCGGCAATGTTCGAGCATGGGCTCGCGCGGGCGGGTTACATCGAGGTGCCCCGCGACCCGCACCTGGCCTACGAGTTCCTCGACGTCACGATGCGCACCGTCCAACACTACGGGGTCGAAATCAACAGCCGCCGCTACAACGGCGACTGCCTCGACGGGCTGCGGGACATGGCCGGCTCCGACATCGACCTGGACAAACGACGGCTGCCGTTCTTCGCAGACCCCGACGACGTCACCCGGATCCACTTCAGGGACCGCGAACGCGTCTGGCACACCCTTAAATGGGAGCACGCGCCCAGCCTGGCCATGCCGCTGAGCGAGGAGGCGCTGCAGTTCGCCCGGCGTCTGGCGGCGAAGGAGTACACCTATCCCGATGACCGGCTCGCCATCGCCCTACTGCTGAAGCGTTGGAACCTGGGGCTGGGCACTTCCCTGGTCGAACGGCGGATGGCGCTGCGACTCTCCCGCGAACAAGTGGCTCTGGATCTTCCCGAGCAGCCGGTCGACGACGTCAGTTCGCTGCCGTCGGTCGCCCGCGTGCTGTCCCTTTTCGAGCAGCCGGCGCCTCCGGTGATCGAGGCCGTCCAGGACCGGAAGCCGGAGGCCGGTGATGACGACGCCGACGGCCTGGAGGAGTTGGAAGAGGAACTCGACTTCTACGCCACAGCCTTGAAGGACATCGATGACGACGAATAAGCCGACCCGGGTCCAGGCCGAGGAAGCCGATCTGCGTTCCCGGCTGGATCACCTCACGCTGTCCCGCAAGGAAGGCTTCGGACGCCTGGCCGACGCGCCGCGCAGGAAGCGACCGGAGCTTCTGTCCCGCCGCCAGCTGAAGAAGCTGGGCAAGGAGGCGCTTACCGAATACAACCGCGACCGCCGCAAGTGGCACGCGAACCTCGGCCCGCTGGGAACGCCGCAAATGAAATCCCTGCACGAAGACCTCTGGGACATCTTCGACAGCAACGACCAGGACAGCGACAAGGTTAAAGGCGGCATCGCCCTCGACGCCTTCCCCGGGCTGGGAAAGACCACAGCCGTGCTCGCCTTCGCCAAAAAGGTCCACCGTCGCATCATCGAAGAGGAGGGAAAGTACACCGACGAGGGACACGAACGATGGCCTATCTGCCGTGTCGGCTTGACCAGCAACACCGGAATGCGCGACTTCAACCGGGCGATTCTTGAGTACTACGGCCACCCCGGCCGTTTCCGTGGGACCGCCGCTGAGTTCGGTTACCGCGCACTCGATTCGGTCCTGTCGGCGGAAACAAAACTTTTGATCGTTGACGACCTACACTTCCTGAAGTGGCGGAACAAGAACGGGATCGAAGTCAGCAACCACTTCAAATACATTGCCAACGAATTCCCGGTCACCTTGCTCATGATCGGCGTCGGTCTGGAAAAGCGGGGCCTCTTCAGCGAAGGGTCAAGTTACGAGGACGCAGTTCTCGCGCAGACCGGACGCCGCACCACCCGGCTCAACATGGACCCGTTCACCATCTCCTCCGAGATGGGACGGAAGGACTGGCGCGACACCCTCCTCGGGATCGAGGAACGCGTCGTTCTCGCGGACAAGTACCCCGGAATGATCGCGGACGATCTATCCGATGAGCTCTTCGCCCGCAGCACCGGACACATCGGCTCGCTCATGACACTGATCAACCGCGGCTGCCAGAGAGCAGTACGCACCGGTGCCGAACGCCTGGACAAGGAACTGCTGGACCAGGTGAAGAACGACGCCGCGTCCGAGCAGGCACGCGAGGAACTCCAGCACGCCCTCGCCTCCGGCCGGCTGGTCAGCCGACCGAGAAAGGAGGCGGCATGAGCGAACCGCGCACCCTGGCGATCCGCGTCCTGCCACGCCCCGGGGAAAGCCTCGATAGTTGGCTGGAGGCCCTCGCCCGGCGCTCCTGGACCTCGCTCTCGGCTCTGCTGGACGCCTTGGGCCTGCCCGACGTGCCGGCCCGGGAGCGAACGAGCCGTCTCGTCACCTCACCGTCGGAGGGGGCACTTCGACGGCTGGAACGGCAGGTGACGCTGTCTCCCGGCTGCCTTGACGATGCCGTCCTGCCCGCCGAGATCTTCGGCCGCCGGGCGCCCGGCTGGCAGTTCTGCCCGCAGTGCCTGCACGACGGCGAGGGCCGCTGGCCGACGCTTTGGTGGCTGCCGTGGGCTTTCGCCTGCACCAAGCACCATGCCCTTCTCCACCGCGTCTGTCCGAGCTGTGGTCGCGAACCGCGTTACTTCCTGCCCAGGGCCGTGCACTTGCACTCGCCGGGACGCTGCATGCGCCGGACCGGCAGAAGGAACGTCTGCGGCGCCGACCTGAGCAGCGCGCCGCGGCTCAACCTCGGTCACAACCATCCGATCGTCCAATCCCAAACCGAGATCAACGGCATCGCCCTCCATCCGTTCAGCTCCGCTGACGCCGTCTTCGTCGAGGTGGACCGCCTGTTCTCCGGGCTCGCCGGGGTCCTGGGGCCGTCCGACCTGCGGAAGATGAGCGCCACCTGCCGTTCCGCCTGGGAAACCGCGTTCACGGACGCCACCGACTCACAGTCGCCGTTGGGCGGCTGGCGCTTCCATGAACGCCGTGTCCGGATCCTGACGCCCGAATTCCTACAGCGCGAGTACACCGAGGGCGGGAAAAGCTTGGCCACCATTGCCAGAGAAGTGGGCATGCCCATCGCGCACGTGGTCCGCCACACCAAAAACCTCGGTGTCTCCATCCACAGAGGAGGAACTCGCCCGCCGGTATTCAACGACGACTGGCTTCGCGAGCAATACGTCACGCATAAACGGACCGGCCGTGACATTGCCGAGGAAGTCGGCACCAACTGCGAGACCGTCCGACGCCGGCTCGAACAACTCGGAATCCAGCGCAGGCCATCTGGCCGCAGTATCCCCGCTCTCATTACGAAGCTCGATGCATCAATTCCGCCCGACATTCGAGCAGCAGCGGAAGAGACACTTAACGGCTGGCGACGCCTACGCCGTTTCGAGATCAGCATGTTCTTTCCCACTCTTACAACTAGCGCCAGCTACCTCGGCCTCATGCCGGGCACGCTCACCACGCAGCTCGACCAGTTGGAGTGCGCTGTTGGAGCCGAATTGTTCCGCCGGTCGGTCCGACACGCGCCGCAGAGCCCAACTAAACGAGGAGCGCGTCTCCTGCGTGATCTCGACCGCGATGACGTCCGAAAACTTATGCATGCCGCGCTCGGATCGAACATCGAGAAAATCCCCGACCAAGACGCGATCAATTCCGCAATCGCCACAGTCGACGGTGAGCGCGGCGCGCTGACCAACCTTCACAGCCGCTCCCAGTACGGCGACCGACTCCGCATCCCTCCCCCCATGTTGCCGCTCCTGAGGCATCTCCTCGCTCGCAGAGATCAGGAGAGTTACCTAGCACAGATCCACGCCACCACCTGCATACCGATGACCACGATCTTCAAGCAGCTCAAACGCCTCGAAGAAGCCGGCTGGCTCGTGGGTCGTCTTGAAACCGCGCATGAACGACAAGGATCCAGACGACGCCGCACGTACTACACGTTGACCTCCTCAGCACGGCAGGCCGCCAGTCAGCACATACGAACTCTTTAGCAGGTCGAGGCGGGCAGGGGAGCCGCCGAGACGAGATCCGAGGATCTTGCCAGTCGTCACATTCTTCTGACGCTTCTGAGCACGGTCTCGCCTCCTTTCCGTTGCGGGAGTTGCCGCCATCTTGCCCGCCGGACGTGCTTGTCATAGCCGAGGCGGTCGGTGATCTCGCCCTTGAGGGCGGATTCCAGCAGTCGCTTGGTCAGCTGCTGCAGCAGCCCGCCGTCGCCGGTCAACTGTGGGTCGTCGGCCTGGGCCCGCCCCACCAGCTCGTCGATCAACTGGTCATCCACAGACTTCACCGGTGCGACCTCTGCTGCCTCCGCGGTCCTGAGCTCGGTCACGCTCTCACCGGTGCATGCTTCTGATCGGGAGTTACACGAATGACTTACTGCCGCGCAGTACCTTTATTGGCGTCGTCGCAAGCGAGCAAAGCGCTTCAGTAGTGCACGGTTCGCGAATCGTCAGATGCTCGAAGCCGCAGATGGCACAACGGCCCATGACAGCCCCCCTAGGTCGAGTCGGCGGCGTGCACGTGTTACGGCCACGTATGCGAGGCGGGCGTCAGTGTCCTTGACGGGTTCCGGGATTGGGCGGCCCTCTGCGTCCTGTTGGTCAGTGTCCTTAGGTGGCGGAAAGTCCTCACCAATGCGGACGGTCGGCCATTCACGGCCCTTGGCCTTGTGGGCAGTGGACACGATGACGTCGGCATGGTCCTCGTCAGTGAGCTCGTCGACCGCAGTGAGAATGGCGTCCGGACCGTGCGTGTCGACGAGGTCGACGAAGGGCTGGAGGTCTCCGCCGGCAGGATCGTAAGCCGCATAGTCCTGCACCTCCCCCCAAGAGGCGAAAAGGACGAGCTCCGAATGGTTGGTACGGCGGCCTTCCTTGAGGTCACGAGCCGCCAGCGCAAGTGCGGCAAGCGTGTGGCCACCGCGGGCCAGGGCGACCCGGCGGCCTGCGGAGAGGAGACGCATGACCTCGGCCATGGCGCCGATGTTGGTGCGGCACAGCACCGCGTCCGGGTGTGTGACGTCGCCGACTTCGGTGGGGATCGAGTCACTGCCGGTGAGACGGATAGGTGCCTCGGCAAGTTCGAGCCAGTGGTTGGCATGCTCGGCGAGACGAGGACCGAAGCGGAAGGAGCGGGTGAGCGTGAGCGCTGTGGCGTCGAAGTCGGTCATCACGTCGCGCGCACCGCGCCAGCCGTAGATGGCCTGGGCAGAGTCGCCGACCATGACGAGCTGGGCGTGATCGCGCTGGGCATTGAAGACCTGCTCAAGCACCGGGTTGGTGTCCTGGGCCTCGTCAAGGAAGAGGAAGTCTGCATCCATCTTGGGCTCAGTCAGGGCCCACATCTTCAGGTAGTGGTCGTGTTCGAAGCGGACCACGCCCCGCTCCGGATCCTGTAGATCGGCCCAGGACCTTGGCCGCGAACGGCATGACGAAGTCCGTTAGCTCGGCGTGTTCGTCGTTCGCTCTCAGTCGGCGAAGGCGCGGCACGTGGTGGCGAGCCAGCGCTCGATCGGCGGAGTAGCAGAAGCGTGTCACGGTTCGTAGCGCCGTGTGAGAGAGCGTCTTGTGGCTGATGTCGTGATCACCGATGCGGACGGGCCGGGTGATACCGAGGGCCTGCCCAGTCTTCCAGGCCGGCTGGCGTGGGCCGTTCAGTCGACTCACATAGCGGTGCCCGAGCTCCGCACAGTGTGATCATCAGGGTGTGTTGCTCACTGCCGTGTCCGGGCGCTCAGCAGCGCTCGAGCATCTGGCGGGACATGCCAGGCGTGATGTGCTGCCGCCATACATGCGGACCTGCCAGTGCCATGAGCGAGGCTGCCGCTGGCACCCCCGCCACCGCGGTTGCGCCGGCCCTGTCCGTTTGCTTCTCGCCCGCGAACGCGGCGGACGGCTCTGGCGACTTGCCGATGCATGTACGGCCTGCGCGTCGGTGACGGAGCAGGCCGCCGTGGTTCCGGAGGTTTTCATGCGTGTGGTCATGACGTCGTCGGGCAAGGCCTCGCGGCGTCGCAAACGACGACCCAAGGGGCCGGGTGACCAGATTCGAGTGCGGGAGATGCTCAGTTACCTGGCCGCCACCCTGCCGAGCCGCACTGCGGCTGCGGCCCGACTGCTCGCAGTGCAGTGCGCACTGCGCATGGACTCGGAAGGGAAGGTCCGGTTGCCGGCCGGGGTGCTGCGCAGTCTTCGTATCGGCCGTGACCCGCTCCCCTGGAGTGAGTTGGAGCAGGCACGATGGCTCTGCAGAACACCGACTGCCCCTGGGGCTACCGACGGCGCGGTGGTCGCCCAGATCCTCGATGGGGTGTTGTTTGCTCAGTGTCCCGCACGCCCGGATCGTCAGAGTGCTGCTGACTGGGCCCTACGCATGGCGAGGGGCGGCCGTGCGGGCGCCAGCGACCCGCCCATGCGGCTGACCGCCCTCTGCCTTGCGGCGCACACAGACTCCTCTGCCGGTCGAGGGTGCGTCGAAGTGGACTTGATCGCACGTGAGGGCGGACTTGTTCCTGCGGTTCTGTTCCCTGCGCTCGACCAGTTGGCGACATCTTTCATCTCCTGGCGAGTTGCACCCGGTTCAGGAGATTTGTACTGGCAACTGCTACCTGGGTGCGATCTGCCTCAGCGGGCTACCGACCAATCCGAAAAGGTTGTGGCTTCGGAGGGCTGAGGCAATCCGGCGGCTGCCACACTCCGCTGCCTCGCTGCTCCGCCTTACCCCATGAAGAGATCGGTGACCGTGCTGGCCGAGCGGACCTGCTTGCAGCGCGGGATGACCGTATCTGCGCGATCGGTGCGTGAGCTCAGGCTCGACCACCTGCCGCCGATCCGGCCAATGCTTCCGAACACCAGCGCTGACACAAGAGTCACCGCGGTGACACGGGTGCAGTCGAGCACGCGATCGGAACTGATCGAGCCAGACGCAATCTGACGCATCGCCAACCACTTTGAGCCAAGGAGGAACTCCTACCCCTTCCGTGTCGGATACTGCTCTGGCTCTTCGAAGCTGCTGGTATATGCCGCCACGGGAGCAGGGGTCGGGAACGATTGTCGGGAGTGCGATGCAGCTGACCTACGCCAAAGTGATCAACTTCCGTGCCCTGGACAAGGCGGAGGTACGGATTGATCCGAAGACCACTCTCATCGTGGGACGCAACAACAGCGGCAAGACGTCGTTCGTCAACCTCTTCGAGAAGTTCTTTGGCGAGGACGACACACGGTTCGTGCTGGAGGATTTCTCCACCTGTCGCATCCCCGACATCGAGCAGGCACTGCAGATCTTCGCCGAGGCGCAGGGACACGCAGCCGCGGGCGATCAGGAGACGAGCGAGAGCCTGCTGGCCAAGGCGTACGACCTCGTCCCAGCCATCCGGTTGGAGCTCACGATCGAGTACGGCGAGGACGATGACCTCGCTCCTCTGGCGGACGTGATCCTGGACCTCGACGACTCCTGCTTCACGGTCAAGATCGAAGCGGTGCTGGAGGCAGCGAGGCCGCAGGAGTTCCTCAAGGACTTCTGGACAGCGAGTCAGAGGCAGAAGTTCGACCCCATCAAGTGGCTGCGCAAGAACTTCACGGACTACTTCTCCCCCGTCTATCGCGCGGTCAGCCCGGTGGACGAGAAGGTCACGAAGGAGATCAAGCGCAGCGCCGCACAGGCGATCATCTCGGTCAATTTCGTCTACGCGCAAACAAAGGTGGACGACACCCCGGGAGACAAGGCCCGCACGCTGTCCAAGACGTTCGAGACCTACTACAAGGTCAAGAGCGGCCCGGACGGCCGTCACCAGAGCGTCGAGCAAATCGAGGACGCCCTGACTGCCGCGTCGCTGGCGCTCGACAGCAGCTACGAGTCGCTTTTCGACCCCGTTTTTGAGGACCTGCGCAGCTTCGGGGTGGGAACCATCACGCCCGTCGAAAAGCCCCGCATCGTGTCCCTCATGGAGGGCTCGGGCATCTTGCGGGGCAGTACGCGGCTTCAGTATCCGTCTGGAGACGGCGGCTTCCACCTTCCCGAAGGCCACAACGGGCTGGGCTACAGCAAGCTGATCTTCACCATCCTGCAGATGATCAGTTTCCACCAGGCCTATGAGCGCGCCGCCCCGAAGCCGGCGCTGCAGGTGCTGTTCATCGAGGAGCCGGAGGCCCACCTGCACCCCCAGATGCAGGAGGTCTTCATCAAAAACATCCAGGACTTCATCAAGCGCAAAGCCCCATGGACGGTGCAGGTCGTCGTCACCACGCACTCCTCCCACATCGTCGCAAGCGGCGGCTTCCACGCGGTGCGGTACTTCGACCGCTCCGAAGCCGATGGCAAGGTCAAGGACCTCTCCACCTTCCAGGCCAAGGTCAAGGCGACCCCGCACGGCGACGAGACCCTACGGTTTCTGCATCAGTACATGGTGCTGCACCGGTGTGACATGTTCTTCGCCGACAAGGTGATCCTGATCGAGGGCACCGCGGAACGGCTGCTGCTGCCCGAGATGGTCCGCAGGTGCGCCGAAGGGCTCCTGCACCAGTACGTGTCGGTCATCGAGGTCGGTGACGCCTACGCCGTCCGCTTCAGGGAACTGCTGGAGTTCCTCAGCGTGAAGACCGTCGTCATCACCGACATTGACTCCATCAGTCCCAAAGATCAGAAGGCCTGCCCGCCGGACACCGATCAGGCGATCACCTCGAACTCGACGCTGAAGAACTGGCTTCCAAAGGAATCCAGCATCCCCAAACTCCTTGCCGCCGACCCTGCTGCCAAGGAGCACGGCCACGTGCGCGTGGCCTACCAGGTCCCTGAAAAAAACGGAGGCGTCTGCGCCCGAAGCTTTGAGGACGCCTTCATCATCGCCAACGCAGAGATCCTCGCCCGAGACCTCAGACATCTGGCGCTGAAGAGAGCCTTCCTGCAGGAAGTCGGGGCGGACCCCACCACGGCGGAGATCGAGGCCGGCGCGTTCGCCATCGCCAAACGGCTTTCCAAGCACAAGACTGACTTCGCGTTCGACGTCATGCTCCTTGAGGGCTGGGCGGTCCCCCGCTACATCGCCGAAGGACTTCAGTGGCTCGCCTAGACACCCTCGCGGCCGTTATTGAAGAGCTGGAGGCCCGGCGCAGCTTCCTCTTGGAAGCCGGAGCAGGTGCCGGCAAGACGACGACTCTCGTCCGCGCCTTGCAGCACCTCCTCAGCCACCGGCGCACAGAGCTTGAGGCAAGCGGCCGACGAATCGCCTGCATCACGTACACGAACGTGGCCAAGAAGAAGATTCTTGAACGCATTTCGGCGGACCCGCTTGTCGCTGTCGGCACCATCCACGAATTTCTCTGGAGCGTTATCCAGGCCTATCCGCGTGAGCTCTGGCAGCAGGTCCTCGACTACAACAAGGAGCTGTCCAAGCCCGAAGACATCGACGAGGTAGCCACTCCCCCAGTCATCGAGTACTCGGACCGGGGGCGGAAACTGAGCGAGGGGCGCATCTCCCACGACGATGTCATTGCACTGTCCCTCCGCCTCATTGCCGCCCATCCAAAGCTCATACGCATCATCACCAGCAAGTATCCCGTCATCTTCGTCGACGAATACCAGGACACCTCACCCAAGACGATCGAGCTGTTGCTGGACCATCTAGCAGGCGCAGGTCAGGTCCCCTGTGTGATCGGCCTCTTCGGCGACTCGATGCAGAAGATCTACCGGTCCGGCGTCGGCGCGGTTCAGCATGCAAAACTTACGCCGATCACCAAACACGAGAACTACCGGTGCTCGCGCCCGGTTATCGACGTTCTCAACAAAATTCGTCCCCAGCTCATCCAGCGGGCCTCCGGAGAACAGCAAGAGGGCGAGGTGCACCTGTTCCTCAACACCCACGCGTCTCCCGGCCCACCCCGGCTTGCTGCCGCAGAAGCCACTCTCGCAAGCAAAGGCTGGTTACGCGAGAACACCAAGTACCTCCTGCTCACCCACCGCGGCATCGCCGGCACGCTGGAGTACGCCAGCTTGCTGGAGCAGTACCGGCAGCTTGGCAGCCACGGCCCCGATGACCTCATGGCGCGCAACGAGCCGTACATCCAATACCTCACGAGGATCGAGGCGCTGTGCAGGGCCTACCAGACCAGGGACTTCGTGGAGCTGAATAGCTTGCTGAACCAAGGTAGGCGGCCCATCGCCAAGCATGCTGACAAGCGGACCATCAACGAGGCCATCCGCAGACTCGACACCGTGCGCACGACTGGGACCATCGGTGACGTACTGGACCTCATGGCCGATGGTCACCTCCTGGCCGTTCCAGGAAGGGTGCGGGATCTCGAACGCCGTAGAACTGCGACCGGCCTGGACGAGCGCCAACAGCGAAAGGCCGACTTTTCCAGCAACCTACGCGGAATTCCCTATCGTGAGGTCATCAGCGTCACCCGGTTCATCGACGAACTCACCCCCTTCTCCACGCAGCACGGCGTGAAGGGAGATGAGTTCGGGAACGTTGTCGTGGTCGTCGACGACTCCGCGTGGACGATGTACAGCATCGGCAAGATGCTCGCCGGCACCGACAAGCCCGACCGCACCGAACGGTCACGAAACCTGTTTTACGTCTGCTGCTCACGAGCCAAGCGCGGCCTGGCAGTGGTCTTCCTAAACGACCTGCCCGAAGGAGGAGAATCAACCGCTCGTGACTGGTTCGCTGCGGGGACTGTCCATCCCTGACACTCGATTGTCCGCCTCGTGGGCAGGGCGCGTGCGTTCTCACGCGGCGAGATGAGTGACTCGTGCGTGGACGTGCCCTGACGGCCTGCTTGTCCATACTTGGATGCGACGAACGCGACCCCTGATGATCAAGGTTCTCGAAGCGCTTCCCTGCTGCTCTGCTTGCCGACGTCACCTCTTGGTCCCGCCGCCACCGCTCTTGCGTGCGTACATAGCTCTCCACCGCCTCCGCCAGTCGGGGTAGTGCACGGCCGTCTATAGGACATACAGTCATGGGACGTGGAGAGTTGGGATACATCATCTCTGGATACCGAAGCTTGGGACGTATGAGCTAGGGCATGACATGCCAAAGCAACCCATCTTAGACGCAGCAGCAACCTTACGCACGTGTCCGTAGCCGGCGGAACGAACTCGGCAGGAGCCAAGAGGGTCTAGCCGATGACAGCGGCTTGCACTGGACGTTCATCGGGCAGGTGGAGCGTGTGCAGCGCAACGTCTCGCTGCACAACATCCTCAAGATTGCCGACGCCTTGCCGCTCTATCCGGCCGAGCTGGTGCACGGGCTGACGGCTCCGGAGACCGAACCCGCAGACACAACGAAATAGCGAGTCGCGATAAACAATCGGGGGACAACGTGGGGTACTGGAAAAACCGAGCCATCCAAATCGAGGAACAAGGCTGGGCTCCAACGGATGACGTATGGGTCTGCGAGCAGTGTGTCAACGAACCTTTCCTCGCAGCAATAGTCAAGGACGCAGCCCGCGAGGGTGAGGAATGTAGTTACTGTGGCGAAAGTCCGGCTGCCGAGCTAGACATCTTCGTCGACGCCTTCACTCAAGGGGTGTTTGCCCGGTACGGAGATGCGGAAGGGACACTGCCATACGACAGTGAGGACGGTGTCTACATCGGCTACACCCTAGACACTGACGAAATGGTCGGAGAGTACTGTCATATCTTCCGCGAGCCACTATTTCAGGAAGCAGTGGTCGACGCGATTAATGACAAAATCTGGACTGACTTGCATAGCTGGTACACCTCACCAAGCGAGGCCATCTCTACCGGTTGGGAACGATTCCGTGAAGCCGTCATGTACGAGTCTCGCTATGTGTTCTGGCAGCGCAAGGACTGGCAAGACCAGGAATACGACGCAGACGGCGTTCACCCTGCCAGAATCATGCAATCACTGAGCGAGCACATCGACGAACACAACCTGTACCGCACCGTTGAAGTAAGCGACACATTTTGGCGAGCCCGCACACGTACGGAGACTGAAGCTTCCTGGGGCGCAAAGGACCTGGGAACGGCAGGACGGGAACACGCGAAACAAGCGAACCGCATGAGCCCCGCCGGCATACCCATGTTCTACGGTGCCGAAGACGCAGACACAGCCGTGCGGGAAAGCCTCGTACGAACCTCAGACACCCATGTCAGTGTTGCCGCCTTCCGGGGAACGCAACGCTTCACGGTAGTCGACCTGACTGGAAGCAGGCTCCCCGAGCCCCCTTCTGAATTCGATGTCGAACGGCTTACTGAACGGTACGGCATCTTGTTCCTCAAAGACTTCACGAAAGATCTAACCAGAGAGGTCCGGCCAACTTTCGAGCAGATCGAGTACGTACCGACTCAGATCTTGATGGAGTACCTCCTTAAAGTGCACCACCCGAAGGGTGGGGGCAGTGTCGACGGCTTGATCTATACCTCTGCTGTGACGGGTAAGACCTGTGTCGTACTCGACGTGCCCAACAAGCGGTGCATCGATCGGGACGACGAAATCGAGCGCTTCGCAGATGACAAGCTCCACTTGAAGATTGACCCAGCATCGCTAAGCACGTTCAGGATTAAGCGAGAGTACGAGCCGTTGCCGCCAGCCGACAACGACCCGTTCGCGTAGCCACTGGAGTATCGGGGGAATGTGAGTCCGTCCACAAGCGCCTTAGTTATTGCCCTCGTTGGCATCGTAGGAACGCTCGCTTCGGCACTCCTCACCCAACGCAGCGCCAACAACAACAAGATGCGAGAACTTGAGCGGGCCGACCAACAACGGCGAGAAGAGCGTGCGTACCAAACCGAGCAAGCAACTATTGAGAGTCGGCGTGCCTGCTACGTCGGGCTGAATATCGCCGCCCGCTTGTACCAGACAGCGCTCACTAACTACCTTGTCGCCATTCGCTCCGGCGCCGTGACCGATGAGATACGCGCCGACGTGGACGAAATGCGACGAGACCACAGAGCTCGTCACGCAGAAGCTCAGATGCTCGTTCCCGACACTGTGTTAGTTGCAGCCGGAACCGTGAACGGCCATCTCGGCAACCTGTACGGAATCTTGCGACGAATCGATATCGATGAGCCTGAACAAGGTGAAACCATCGAAGCAGCCGCAGAGGTACGTAGAGACACATGGGAGGTCATATCTGAGATGCGAATTGTCATGCGGCGTGACTTAGGAATCGCTCCATAGATTTGGTGCGGAAGGAACAATTTTGAACTGGCACGGCATTGGCACCGCGGATGCCATCAAGCTCGGGGCTTCAGCTGCCGGCGTATGGGGCTTCCTGGTTGCCACCGGAAAATTCTGCAAGAGCCGCTATACAGCGACGCTCGGCAAGAGACGAAGAGTCAGGGAGCAGCTGAACCAACTGGCTGTTGGCAGCACACTAGCTCATGTTGAAAGCTTGTTTGGCGCGCCGGTCTTTGAGCGGAAAGCAGGCACGGACACCAGCACCTATGTCTATAAGACGGCATATGCCTGGGTTCAGGTACAGCACACTGCCGCGAAAGGTGTCGAGGCATTCTCTATCACCGTAGCGCGTAAGAGGTTCCGCTACAGCACGAAACACCTAACCTGGGATGGCCTACCAGTAAAACTGGGCAAGAGCACTTTCCGGGATCTCCCGGGCGTCGCGACCGGTCGAATCGTTCGCGTTGGCGCGAACAACTTCCTGTACGCCGAGTCCTACTATCTCGGAAACCCCGGCAACTATCAGCACTTCATTTTCTCACACAGCAATGCAGGGGTGGGAACTCTCGGGTATGCGCATATGGACGGCTACCCGATCGCCGAGGGCGAACTGACTGAAGACAAGCAGAACGAAGAGGTTCTCAACCACGAGGGCTTGACCGAGGCACGCGCAAAGACCGTCATCAACACCTTTTCTACGGGCGCGAGTTTTCTGCATCCAACACAGATTGGGTCCGGAGCGGACTGGGGAACGGTACGCGCGCTGCGCGACTAGCGCTTGAGCTGAGCGATGAGATTCTTGCGGTTCCGGATAGCATCGGCTGTAATACCGGCGGCCATGATCAATCAGCGGCCCAAGGTTGATGCGTTCTCAGGCTTCAAGATCGAGTAGTGGAGGGCGTGGTCGATTCGGCACCGGGAGTGGTCGGTCGCGGCGGTGATGTTCCTCCAGCCGGCCTGGCGGATGAGGCCGATGGTGAAGTGGCGGAGTGTTGCCATCGCGCGGGGTGCGGTGCCGGTACGGACGCGGGAAGCGTCCTCGGCGAAGGTCACATCTCTCACGTGGTGCAGGTCACATCTCTCACGTGGTGCAGGGCCTGGACCTGCCAGTGCCCGCGGATCAGTTCGGCGATCCGTTCCGGGGTGGCCTGCTCGGGAGTGAGGCTGGTGGCCGCGTAGACCGTCTTGATGGTGGTCTTGTCCGTCGTGCGGCTGGTGCGGCGGCGCTTGACCTCGATGGCCTGCACGGCGTGCGGGAAGAGAAGGCCGGGCTGGACGGTGCAGACCTTGAGCCGGCGGATCTCGCGTCGGCCATGGCCCTGTTCGCGGGTGCGGTGCTGCAGTGGGACCGCGCGCCAGGGCAGATGCCGCAGCTGTCGGCGGAGCTTCTTCTGGTTGCCCTTGACGACCAGAATGTAGTGCCCGCCCCGGGCGACGACGTGCTCGGCATGGCCGGTCTGGGTGTGCATCGCGTCGGCGGTGATGACGCATCCGCGCAGGTCGAGCCGTTTCAGCAGTGGGGCGAAGGCAGGGATTTCATTGCTCTACGCGGCGATCTGCCGCTGGGAGATGACGGCCTGGCCCTCGTGCAGGACGGCGGCGAGGAGGTGGACGGCCGTCTTCTCGCCGGTGCGGCTGCCGCGTACGGCCTTGCCGTCGACGGCCACCCCCACCAGCTCCACGGTGCCTTCGTCGGCCGGATCACTCGCGTGCCGGGCCAGCCAGGCGCCCACGGCGTCATCGAGGGCGTCGCCGTCCAGACGGGACAGCAAGCGGCCCAGCGTGGTGGCGCCGCCGAGCACCGCGAGCAGGCACAGGGCGAGCAGTGACCCCAGCTGGTAGCGACGTCCCTGCACCCGTAGTGGATCGGGAAGCCGGTCCAACACCTCCGACAGCGCCGCGAGTTCGGACAGCCCGGCAGGCAGGTGCAGCAGGTCGGCGTCCTCGCGGTGGCGCTGGAGAACGTCGATCAGGGAGGATGGCGCGCGAAGGCGAACCTGTTCGTGATCAAAGGCTTCGAGAACCTTGATCATCAGGGATCGCGTTCGTCGCATCCAAGTATGGATAAGCAGGCCATCAGGGGCGATGCGTGCGAACACCGTCCCGATCTTGCCGGTGCCCGCCACGCCCGCAGTGCGGCAATGCAGGTCGCGGCCCATCAGGCCATCGAGACGGAAGTCGAACTCGCGGGTGCGGTGCGCGGCCCGGACGATGCGCCGGTTGACGGCCAGGGCGAGGGCCCCGGCGAATTTGGCGACCGAGTGGGGCGAGTAATACGACACCCGGGCCACAGTCAGCCCATGTTCCTGTGCCGCGGCCAGGTCGATGTTGTTATAGCCGGTGGCCCGCTGGGCGATCATCCGCGTCCCGCCCTTGGCCAAGTGGTGCAGCACATCGGCGTTGAGGGTGTCGTTCACGCTGCTGAGCACCACCTCGTGGCCGGCCGCGGTGGGGGCGGTGTCCCGGTTAAGGAACAGCTCCAGGCAGCGCAGCTCGTGGCTACTGCCGAATGCCTGGTCGATGGCTTCCTGCAGGAGCGGCTTCTCGTCGGCGAGTACTCCGTACGCGATGATCTCCACGTCGCTTCCTCCTGCTGCTGGAGGCCTGTCCCACCAGCGACCCTAGGCGGCTTCCCGAGGCCCTGCCTGGGCTGGTTGGTCCAGTGCGGGGGACCTTCGGTCCTAGTGGTTGTTGCAGGTCGCCAGGAAGGCCCCCCCGCTGGGGCGGGCGCCTTCGAGCAGCCGTTGCAAAGGCGAGGCGGAAGCCCGTCCTACCAGGTCACCACGCACTATCGTGAGGGAAGGAAGGCGCCTGATCCGGGTGCGTCCGCGTGAGCCGGTCGGAGGTGACGATGAGCGGGGAACGGCCCGGGCGATCCGAGCAGCACCTGCCCAAGCTGCGGCTGGACGAACTGCTGGACGAGCTGCAGGCGCGGTCGAGGCGGCGCGGGGCGCCCAGGATCGTGTAGCGCTTATACCTTAAATCAGCCTGTGGGCGGCCCGGTTGATTGCTTGTTCACCTGATCTACTGAACTCCGCCGTCCTGGTTCGGCATTGCGCGGGAGCGGGTGGCAGATTCCGTGGTGCACGTCGGTGGCTCATTACCGGCGTCCGCCTCATGCCGCCGTCGGCGGAGCAGGAGCAAGCTGCGAGATGTCCAGGCGCCACCGAGGCGCTGTTGGGGCTGATCGTTCTTCGGACGTTGGCAGATGGGCTGTACGGGGCGAGGACCGCCGCACACCCTCCTGCAAGGGGTGTCTGCCTGTTTCTCGTCGGCACGAGGCTTCGGCGCTCGGGCGCGTGACACGCTCCCGAGAGACGGGAGCTTCTGTGTTCGCCCGGCACGCCCGGGTGGAAGGACAAACACCATGGTCGCGAAACGACCTGACGGCATTTTCCCGCGCATCGGCACCGACGCCTACGGTGGCCGCCTTGCGGAAGCCATCGAGAACACCTGCGCGGAACACGGGGTCGTGCCCCCTCCTCGGCAGGCGATCACCGAGGGACTGGCCACCGCTCTCCCGGACACGGAGATCAAGGGCCTGATCGCCAGCCGGAACAACAAGAAGGTGCTCAAGCCCTCGGCCTACCGTCTCGTGCAGGCTGGCGACGAGCAGGTACTCCTGCTGATGTGTGACGTCCATGGCGCTGCGGTAGTCCCGTGGGACCTCAACGACCGCACCGTCAACTGCTGGTCGCCGCCCGTCGCTGAGGCCAGCCAGCGCGTCAAGGACCTCATCGCCGCCGAGCTGGCGCTGCACGAGGCCAGGAAGGCCGAGAGGACTGCGGAGAAGGAGCGGGAGAGCTGCCGCCGCGCGGCCGGCGACGACACGTACGCCGCACAGGCCCTGGCGGCGGCCACGCAGAAGCACGAGGACGCCGAGCGCCGCGTGAGGCAACTCGAAGGCGAGCGCCAGGCCCTCCTCACCGCCCTCGGCGGCCGGCGGCCACGTCCTGTGGTCCGGGCCGCGGAGGAGGACGGGGAACCGAAGGCGGCGCTCACTCTCGCCGAGCAGCCGTACGAGGTGGCCGTCCACATGCAGCGGTACGCCGCCGAGAATCTGGAGCGTGCCGGCAAGACCCGCGGCTACGACCTGGCCGAGTCCCTCGTGGACGCGGGTCAGCTCTCCAAGGGCATGAACGTCCTGCAGCAGTGGCAGATCACCCGCCCCGACGGTACGGTGTCGAAGCTGTGGCGGCTGGCCGCCGTGACCGGGAACAACCGTGCGCTGGCCCGTCTCAACATCTTCCGTGTGCGTCCGGAACACCTGGTCACGGGGATGCCCCAGTCGCTCCTGCCCATGCCGAAGGGCAAGAAGGCCGATCCCGAGCTGTTGCTGCTGAGCCAGCGGGAGATCCTGAACCGGCTCTCCGACCGGCTCAACGAGGCCGCCGCCAAGCCGGAGCCGGAGGCGACCGATCCTTCGGTCCGGGCCCAGAAGATCGCCACGGTCTCCGCTGAGATCGTGATCGGCTGCACCAAGCCGGCGGCGCTGGAACACGTCCTGCGGACGCTGAACGTCAACGACCACCTGCGCGGCATCCAGCCCTACGACGAGGACGCACGCCTGATCGCCCTGTTCGCAACGCTCGTCGACGCCTACGCCAGGGAGTCGCTCCTCGCGGACGCGCTCGCCGAGGCGTTTCCCGACGCGCGCGGCGCGGATCTTCTCGACCTGGTCGGGGTACGCGACGCACTGACCGCCAACGGACCTCTCGACCCGCTCGAGCCGCTCGTGCCCGCGGGCGACGACATCTCCCCCAGCGTGCTCCGTGACATCGCGGTGCGCGCCATCACCGCGCTCGTGTTCCCCGAGATCCCGCCCGAGGCTCCGAAGCGGACAAACGCACGCACCGTCCGAGACACGGGGCGCTTCTGGCCGATCGTCAGGGGCACGCTGCAGGAGCCGGCGTGGAGCCAGACCAAGGCGAAGACAGCAGAGGCACGCACCCGCCTGTGGTCCGCCGCCATCGCCCAACTGTTCCTGCACCGGGGCAACATTCTCTCCGCCCTCGGCCTCTTCGGCGTCCCGGAGACCGCCAAGGGCGCCGGGCAGGACCCGCGGTCACTAAAGGTGCTCCTCCTCAGGTCAGAGGCCGGCGACGCGACCGCCTGGGCCGCCCTCGTCCAGCGCATGGCACCGGCGCTGATCCACGCTCCGCAGCCGTTCATCACCGCTGGCCAGGGCAGCGAGGCAGGCGAAGGACGCAAAGGTGTGCGGCGCACCCCCAAGAGCGCCCTCGCCGCCCTCACCCTGGCGTACACGGCACCCAACGCCCCGAACATCAGCCGGGCACTCCTCCTGGCGTTCGCTAAGGCCGTCCTGGAGCACCCGGACGCGACGCAGCCGCCCGAGGCGGAAGACGGTGAGCCTCTGGTCTGCTATGGGGAGCGGCACTGGGTGAAGGGCCGGACGCCGATCACCGCGGGGATGGTGATCGCTCCTGACACCGAGGGCCAGCCCACCCACTATGTCGCCGACAAGGCTTGGTTCGACGAGACGTTCCCCGTGGAGCTCAGCCGCCCGGCCCCGGGCAGCCCCGGATGCACCACCACGTCTCCCGGGGCCGGAACCAGCACGGATCCCACTGCCGCCGTGAACGGCGCTCCGCCGGCCGACCCGCACGACCAGCTGGCCACGCTGCGCCGGGAGCTGCCCGCTCGTGTGGAACTCGTCGAGAGCGGCTACCAGCAGGCCGTGGACTCCGCCCACACCCTGATGACGGATTTCGAGGAGGCGCACCGCCTGCGAGTCCAGCTCGGAGAGGACGCGCTCCCAGCCGAGCAGCGGATCGAGTGGATGGAGAAGCTGACGAAGGTCCGGGCCGCAGCCCAGGCCAGCGTGACGACGCTCGAACAGGTGGAAGCGCTGATCCTTCGGGTCTGACCGGCGCGGTAGAACCCGAGACCGGCATGTGCCGGCGGGCTTTTCAAGGCAGTTGAGGAGCCCGCCTCCTGTTCTCACCAGCCGCGTGACCGGGCGGTCATGCGGCTGGTTCTGGTTCAGCCACGTGCCGAGAGCGGGCAGACCCGACCGAGGCAGTCAAAGCTCGGTGAGAAGGCTCAACCTTCGGTGATGACCTGTAGCGTCAAAGGTTGAGCGATTCTCATCAAAGGGTGAGTGAGGGCACGGTGCAGGTGAGCTCTCCGGCTACCGGCTGCCGAGGCGGCCGACCTGCCAGTGCCCCCGGCCTGTGACGTCCACGAACATCGCGTGGGAGGTCAGCACGTCCTGGACAGCCGCCATCCGCTCGGTGTGCCCGGCACCGGGGACAGCCTCCCCCAGCCGCTCCACGATTGCCGTACGGGTCAGAGGCTCCCGCGACCTGACCAATGTCCGTGCGACCCGATGCAGCAGCGTGTCGCCGGGCGCCCCCAGCTCCGCCTGCCGCCACCGGTCTTCACCGCGGGTGTGCCGCTCGGCGTGGGCGGCCATCCGCGTCGAGGCGTGCTCCAGGATCACCGGCCACACCGGCTGCCGCTGCGGGGGGACTCGTGGGTGCTTCTGCTGCCGCCAGTACAGCGCCCCACCCACCGCCCCGGCCACCACCGCCGCGGCCGCCAGATGCTTCGGGCTGCTCTGCCGGATCACCCCTTTCACCAGGTGCTCCGTGATATTCAGGAAGACGCTGGCCTGCCGTTCCAGGTCGATCATCTTGCCCTCCGTCACCCCCACGTCGCCCAGGGCCGAACGCAGCTCCCGCCACTCCTTGACCGCGAGCCCGCTGTCGACCAGGTCCGCATCGGTTCCGATGATGACCACCGGGGCGATCACCCCGGCCAACAGCAGCATCGGCACATCGGAGGCATCCCGTCCGGCGAGAACCTGAGCCTGCGGGGTCATCGGCAGGCCGGCGGTGTCCACGACGTACAGGACGGGCGCGTACCGGGACTGCCACAGCGCCAGTGCCCGCCCCAGGTCGAACCGCCCGCCCTCCTGGTGCCGGTCGGCCAGCACCCGCGGCACTTCCTCCCACACGTGAACAGGGATCAGACACCGCACCGTCCCCGCCCGCGCCCCGGCGACGAACGACGACGGGTCCCGCCGACGGGTGGCCGCGATGATGTCCGTGGTCAGCACGGAGGTGTCCAGCAGCGCGCGGCGCAGCGGCCCGCGCTTGTACAGGGTGCGTAGTATGGACGGCATCAGCTCGTTCATCCGCGCATCGTAGTGCGGGCGTTGACCCCGCCGGTGCGGAATTCCGACGCCTTGCGCGGGCTGCATTGCCCCCTTCTGAGAGCGCTGAGCCCTACCTCCTAAACTGGTTCCGGCGCTCCCCGGACCCCTACAGTCCCTTGCCGGTGAGCGAGCAGGCTACGGCCTCGGCGCAGGCCGCGATGGCAAGCGCTCAACCTTCGGTGGGAAAAAGCCCTTCGCCCAACCTTCGGTGAGAACGCTCAGCCTTCGCTGCGAAGGGACAGATGAGACGGGACACGGGCGGCCGCAAGCTGCGGTGCTTCCAATCCCTCCAAGGGAACCGCCGAAATGTGCTGATCAGCGGGAAGATCGAAGGCGCCAAGGTGCTATCCCGCCGACCTCAAGATCGTTTCCCACCGTGCAGGTGGTCCCCTGTTTCCGTCAGTCGGAGGTACTGCTGGCGCGCGCTTCCTCAATGAGGGCAGTCAGGCTCTTGGTGGCGTTGGGAGCCATGCGGGAGACCTTGCCCGCGAAGGTGTCCCACATCTGTGGGTTGTCGCCCAGTTCCTCCTGCAAGAGGGTGGCGACCCCAGGCGCGTGGGATGCACTCGTCAGCACAAGGGCAGCCGGGAGTTCCCGGAGGAGATCAGCATCCGCGAACCGTGATTCGATGATCGCCTGGGCTATCTGCCGCTTGTGCGCTGCAGGGCCCTTCAGGGGAAGGTACGAGGCCAGCTCGCTCCGCGGATCGCCGCTTTCGGCCAGGGCACCGTCGGACGGGAGCGTTGGACGCTTCGCCTCCTTGGACGGGGGCCTCACATCACGCTGAACTGGTTCCGTCTTGCTGACTGCCTGCGCAACAGTGCGCTCCACGGCCTCCCGCACCTGTTCGTTCGGATGCTGGGTGAACCGAGCAGCAGTTGCCGGGCCGAGCCAAGGTGCTATCAGCGTCAACGCGTCGGAAGGGAGCAATGGGTTCCCCGCAAGGGCATCAGCGGCTTTGCTGCGGCCGATGCCCCAGTCGGGGTCCGGCCGTCTATCGCGTTGCCAAGATGGCAAAGTAGCAGTCGCCAGGCCCTCAGCGGCGTCACTCAAGACCTCCGGATCTGTGCACACGGCAGCCAGGGACTCGAAGGTGGACCACTCCCACTTTGAGATGCCCTTCTTCCGCCACTCGGCCACGCCTGCCACGGCCAAGGAACGCGTGAGTGGGCGCAAGACGGGTCCGTGCAACGCGAGAGCACGAGGGTGACGGGAGACGATGTCCGCCAGTCTCTCGAGCTCCAAACGTGCCGCCCATCCCCGAAGGTCGGGATCAGGTTCGGGGTCAGCCTTGGGAAACGCCTGTTTCAGGCAGGCCAGCAGCGTCCGATCAGGCAGTTCCTCGGCTCTGGCCAGGATCATGTTGACGATGAGCTGGTCGCTGTCGTGACCCGGGCTACGAGCGATGAGTTCCGGCCAGAGACTCTCGGCAGGCTGGGCGGACAGCAGAGCCCAAACGTCGTTGTGCCAGGACTCCACCTTGGCCATCCACGCGTCTCGTTCGGCCTTGCGCCCGCTATCGGACGCTACGCCATGCTCCAAATCCTGCGGTTTGTCCCGTACCGCTGCGTCGATCAAGGCGATGCGTAGCTCTGGGCCGAAGTATGTCCATGCTTCGGCCACACGCCGGGCCGCGGCGTGATCCAGTCTTTTTACGAGCAGAAGCTGGGCTTCCTGCAGATCCCAGCGGGTGCGAGCAACTTCGGTCAGAACAGTTTCGGCGCCGAGCTTCTCTGCGGCGATCAGCAAGGCTTCGGTGGTTACCACCGGCGTAGCCAGCACAGCCTTGATCAGCTGCCTGTCATAAGCCTCTCGGATCAGGAGTGCGCGGGTCTCCGCTGTCACATCGGGTCGAGCGAAGAAACGAGCAGCGGTCGCGGGGTCACCGCGATGGGCCACGATTTCAGCCACCGTGCGCTGCTGGGCTGGGGACAAGGATGGAGCGTCGACCAGCGCTATCCAAACCGGTTCAAGTGCCATGCGAGGACGCTAGCGGGGCTCACTGACGCCATGTCGGGAAACGCATGAACCGAGCGTCAGGCACCCGGCATGTGCGACGCCGAAGCAAACACCTGCGCTCTCGTCGCCCGGCGAGCCCACCGCCGAGAAAGTCACCTACGTCGGGGGGTCTGTGGACCGGACATCCTCGATCGGCTGGGGCGTCGCAGTGGTGTGGGGCGCCCAATACCCTCATCGATCGACTCATCGAGGGGAGGCGTCGTCGACTCGGTGTCAGCCGAGGAGGCTGAGTGTCCCATAGGTACGACACCAGGTCGTGATGGACTGGCCGGGGTGGTGTGGACCAAGCGTAGTTCGGGGCGTGGCGCTGGCGATTTTCTGCCGCCGCCCGGGACGCTGACCGGGACAAGCCCGAAAACGTAGTCGTTGAGATCGTCGAGGTGAATGCCCATGTGGGCCGCGATGTCAGCGTGGGCCATGCTCTTGGCGCGCAGGGCGTCGAAGACCTTGGCCAACAGTTGGCTGCTCTCCCTGGCCAACAGGGACCCGGGCTCACCGTTGCGGTAGCCCATCTGGGCGAGTTTCTTGACGGTCTGGGTGTGGCGCCACTCGGAAAGTAGGCCGAGGTCGCGGAGGCGGTAGGCAAGGGCCATGGCAGAAACGCCCCAGCGGCGCTTGGCGCTGAGGATTCGCTCGACGGACGCGTCGTTGAGGCGTTGAGCGATGATGCCGGCCCGGGGCATGAGGAAGGCAGAGGCGAAGGAGTTGGCCTCCGGCTCGCCCTCCCGGCCACCCGGAATGCGGTGCTCTGAGTGCAGGACCAGGTGACCGAGTTCGTGGGCGGCGTCGAACCTGCCACGCTCGCCGGTCTTGCGGGTGTTGAGGAAGATGTACGGCGTGCCTGAGTGGACGGTGGAGAAGGCGTCCGCGTCCAGGCAGTCCGGAGCCAACGAGAACACACGTACGCCGTTGGCCTCCAACAGGTGGACCAGGTTGGGGACTGGGGCCTCGCCCAGCCCCCAAGCAGCTCGGACCTGCTCAGCGGCCTGTTCCGGGGTGAGGTGTGGGTAGGTAGGCACGTTGGGGGCCGGCAGGCGGAAGCGCTCCTCCATCCAGGCGTTGAGGGTAGAGGCCACGGCACCGGAGCTGAGCGTGGCGTCGCGCTCCAAGGCGCTCATCTTGGTCGGTGCCCGGAAGCTGACCGCGTCCAGTTGCATCTCCGGCGCGGGCGGGGCCTGGAAGAACGCCACAGGGAAGCGAAGAATCTCGGCGAGCGCGGCCAGCGTGTCCGCAGACGGAGCTTTGCGGTGCTTCTCGAATGCGTTGATGCTCTGCGCGGACAGGCCGGAAGCGGCCGCCAAAGCGGCCTGGGTCATACGACGACGCTTGCGCGCGAGAACCAGCCGCTCTGGCGTGAACACCTTGCCTCAACTCCCATGTCTTACCCTGACCAGCTAATTCTCCCCCAGAAGCTCCACGACGACCTCTGGGCCCTGGTCGTCCCCGGGCTCGTCGAGCGAGATATCGAAGCCGGGGTCATCCATCGGCGGGAGGCTGATGGGTATGCGGGTCAGCCACTCGTCGACGAACTTGCCGTTCATCTTCACCGGCAGCGAGAGCTCCGCCTGCATGATGCCCTCCTCCCGCTTGTACAGCAGACACCAGGTAGGGAGCTGGTCCAGCTCCACCCCGTACTCCACCTCGTCACGGGAGAGGAAGGCCAGCTGGCCGTTCTTCTCCACCATCCGCGCCATGGCGGGACCCTTGGGATTCTTCGACCGAACGCGGCGGTTCAGGTCGGCGACACCACCCTCCGCGCTGATGGCCGTGATGGCGTGCGTCCGGTCGGGGTGAATCACCCGCAGGATGCTGTCCCGCGAGGTACGTCCCCACCCGTCGGGCACCAGCACCTCCGCCAGGTAGCGGTTGGCCCGGCTCCAGAACAGGAACCCGCGTGCCGCCGGGGCATCGAAGTCGGTACACCCTCGCACGTCCTCCAGCGCCATGCTCAGCACCAGGGTGAACAGATCTGCGGACACATCAAGTTCGGCGAGTTGCTGAGCGTGCTGCTGGGGGTCGAGCTCGGCCAAGGTCAGGTCCTCCAGGCTTAGTCGGTTTCAGAAATGATACCTCAGCCGAGGTCGCATTTCTGAAACCATGCACATCATCGCACACCAGTTCGGCCGTGTCATCCCAACTCAACTGGCCCGGTACGTCTGATCCTGTCGCTGCGTCAGGTGGCATGCCGGTCGGATCCGCCCCGAGCACATTTCCAATGTGGACCGCTCCGCGGCTCAGCATGACTCCAGCGCCGGAGCACGCAGAGGTCCGAGGAAAGGCTGCGCAGGCGGGCCTGAAGACGAGCGATGTCGTGTCGTCAAGAGTGAGATTGAGATGCTGGCCAAGGACGACGATCACCACACTCCCCCACAGCGCAGCTGAGTGCCGTACCCCAACATCTCCGGGTGATGTCGTCTAGGCGAGAGCCAGGTTCGTGGACTGACTTCCGAGCTCGCTCGACTCTCGAGCCTCGTCAGCCGTCCCTAGCTGCCCCGGCCCCGGAGCCGGATCGGCGCCAGGGCCTCCCTACATGCACTTGACAGGGAACGGAGCAGCCCTGAGGAAATGGACACGATCATGGAACAGAACCGTGGACAGCCAGCTGGGGCCCGCATCTGAACCTGCAGGTCACGGGCGCAGCCGGTGGCCAACAGTGAAGGGAACCTACACCGGCTTTCGGACGGCACCTTTCTTTGTCAGAACGGGGTCAGGGTGAGGGTGATCTCCTTCGGGGCGGGGTCCTCGATGTAGGAGGCGAAGCCGGCGACGTCGTCGAAGGCGAAGCCGTAGGCCCGGCCGTCCCGGGTCGCGGTGTGCATGGCCTTGGCGTAGTGGTTGGTCAGCCGCTCCCGGTAGAAGGTGGCCGGGTCGGTGGTGGGCTGGGCGGCGTGCGCGGTGAGGGTGGAGCGGTTGAGGGCGGCGCCCAGGATGGCCGCGACCGGACCGAGGGTGCCGTCGTTGGGCGCGGCGAGGGTGCCGTCGCAGAAGAGGACGTCGCGGGTGGACGGCTTGTTGAAGGAGACCGTCCCTGGGCCCGTGAAGGTGAGCTTGCCGTCGCGGACCCGGCCGGTGAAGGTGCCCGCGTTCGTGGTGACGGACAGGTCCTTGGCCGCGTAGGCGGACCATGCCTCGTCGATGGCGGGGGCGAGGTGGTCGGGGGCGAACAGTCCGCCGTCCAGGCCGTGGCCGGGGGCGATCACCCGCCGGTCGCCGATGACCAGCCGGTCGAAGCCCTCGGCGGCCCGGACGTCGGCGAAGACCCTGGCGCGGGCGCCGTCCTTGAGCGTGCCCGTGGTCTGGTCCCTGGCCCCGGTGAGCTTGATCGCCAGCGGCACGCTGAACATGTCGACCATGGTGGTGTTGCAGTACATCCCGCCGGCGTTGTACGTGAACTCGGCGCAGTCGTGCAGCACGTCGTAGTTCGGGTCGCCGGCGACCCAGCCCGCCGGGTACGCGAGCGCGGCCTTGCCGTTGCCGTCCTCGACCGCCTTGAACTTGAGCTTGCTGCCCAGCGCGGTGTAGATCCGGCCGGACATCCGGGGCAGCTGGAGGGTCGTGGTGCCGCTCGCCGCGAGCGGTATGGCGTAGTCGGTGAAGCCGTCCGGCCCGTTGTCGGCCAGTGCCACGGGCTTGAGTTCGCCGTCGGGGGTGACGTGCACCTGCTGGGTCCCGTCGTTGCCGACGATGTAGATCCAGACCGAGGAGTTGGCGTAGGCACCGGAGTTGTTGACGAGGTGCAGGGGCATTCCGGCGGCGGACCGGGCGGGCCCGCGGGGTGCGGCGGCCGGGGCGGGCGCGCCGTTCGCACGGCCGGCCAGGGCGATTCCGGAGGCGGCGGCGCCGGCGGCGAGACCGCCGAGCAGAGTGCGGCGAGTGATCACGAGGTGGCTCCTTGCGGGGCGGTGTGCCGATCGGTGGGGGTGACGCGGCTGGTACCGGCCCCGGCGGGCTGCGGGACGGCGGCCGTCCGGCATCCGGGCCCGACTCTCATGCACATGACATTCTCTCCTCGGCACAGTGGGGGGGTCGTGAGGAGTTCCAGGGGTTTTCCGGACTGAGAGCGCTCTCATATCGTGCGCTGTGCACCCTGCCGACTCGATGGCAGGCCGTCAAGTCACCGCGTGGAAAAAGGAGTTGCATGGTGTCCGATCCGAAGGGTCCGCGGCCGACGCTGGAGGCGGTCGCGGCCCGCGCCGGGGTCTCCCGCGCCACGGTGTCCCGTGTGGTCAACGGCGGTGCGGGCGTCCGGGCCGCGGTCCAGGAGCGGGTGCGCCAGGCGGTCACCGAGCTGGGCTACGTCCCGAACAGCGCGGCCCGCTCCCTGGTCACCCGCCGCACCGGCGCGGTCGCCGTGGTCATCGCGGAGCCGGAGACCCGGGTCTTCAGCGATCCGTTCTTCGGACGCCAACTGCGCGGCATCAGCCGGGAACTGGCCGCCGCCGACACCCAGCTGCTGTTGATGCTCGTCGAGCACCGCGACGACTACGACCGGATCGGCCGGTATCTGTCGGCCGGGCATGTCGACGGCGCGCTGATGTTCTCGCTGCACCGCGACGACCCGCTGCCCGCCATGGCCGAGCGCGCCCGGCTGCCCACCGTCTACGGCGGCCGGCCCGGCTGGGCGGACGCCGGCCGGGGCCCGCGGCCGCTGTATGTCGACACCGACAACCGCGGGGGCGCGCGGCAGGCCGTACGCCATCTCCTCGGCCGCGGCCGCCGCCGGATCGCCGTGATCACCGGACCGCTCGACCAGACCTCCGCGGTGGACCGTCTCGACGGCTACCGCGAGGCGCTGGGCACGGCCGAACCGGACCCGCGGCTGATCGCGGACGGCGGGTTCACGGCCGCCGGCGGCGAGCGGGCCATGGCCCAACTCCTGGACGCCGTCCCGGACCTGGACGCCGTCTTCGTCTGCTCCGACCTGATGGCGAGCGGTGCGCTGCGCACCCTGCGGGCACGGGGGCGGCGGGTGCCGGAGGAGGTGGCGGTGGTCGGCTATGACGATCTGGAACCGGCGGCCTGGGCGGATCCGCCGCTGACCACGGTGCGGCAGGACGTGGAGGAGATGGGGCGGCTGATGGCGCGGCTGCTGCTGCGGCTGCTGGATCCGGGCAAGGCGGCGGAGGCGGACGCGGTGGCGCTCGCCCCGGTGATCACGGAGGCGCGGCTGGTGGTGCGGGAGTCGGGGTGACGGGCGCGGGCGCCGGGAGGCGCGCGCCCTCCTGGCGCCACACGGGACGGTGATCCGGACCGCGAAGCTCCGGATAGCGGACTACGGGTACCGTCCTCGCCATGGGGCAGGAAGCGAAGATCGAACCCGAGGTCACGGTACGCCGGGCGCTGGAGCTGCCCGCGCTGCGGCGCGGTCTGCCGGAGGTGCTGGCCGGCGGGGACCGCCTGGACCGCGCGGTCCGCTGGGTACACGCGGGCGAGGTGCCGCATATCGCCTCACTGCTCAAGGGCGGCGAGCTGCTGCTGACCACCGGCCTGGGGCTGGGGGCCCGGCCGTCCGAGCAGCGCGCCTTCATCCGTAAGCTCGCGGACCGCGAGATCGCCGCGCTCGTCGTGGAGCTGGGCTCCCGCTTCGCCTCCCTGCCGGTCGCGCTGGTCGACGCCGCACGGGACTGCGGGCTGCCGCTGATCCAGCTGCACCGCGAGGTCCCGTACGTCACGGTCACCGAGGCGATCCACACCGAGATCATCAACAGCCACTACGCGCTGCTGCGGCGGGCCGACGAGATCCTGCGGCGCTGCACGGACGTGCTGCTGCGCGGCGGTGGCGTCCCCGAGGTGCTCCGGCTGCTGGCCGTCTTCACCGGCAACCCGCTCTGTCTGGAGGCCCCCGACGGCAGCCCGCTCTACGCGGCGGGCCCGGAGGGCGAGGACGACGGTCCCGCGGAGGCCGACCCGCTGCTGGCCTGGGAGGGCCTGCGCGACACCGGCCTGCGGGTCGATGTGCCCGGCGGCGGCCACGGCCCCGACGCGGTGCGCGCCCGCCTCGTCCTGCTGCCCGTCAACACCCCCTTGGCGCCGGTGCACCGGATCGCCGCCGAACGCGCCGCCGATCTGCTCGCCGTCGTCATGCTCCAGTCCCGCCAGGAGGAGGTGCTCGCCGCCCGGGGGCGTGGCGATTTCCTGGCCGACCTGGCGGAGGGCCGGATCTCCGCGGCCGAGGCGCCCGCACAGGCCCGCCTGCTGGGCTTCCGCCCCGGTTCCGAGCCGGTGTTCCCGGTGGTGATGCGGCTGCCGGCGGGGCTGCCCTCCCCCGGCAACTGGGCGCTCCTGGCCCAGGCCCTGCGCGAGGAACTCGCGGCCCCCGGGGTGCCCGTGCTGCTCGGCGTCCGCCCCGTGGAGGGCCGGGTGCCGATACTGGTGGCGCTGCGCGCGGGCCAGGACCGGGACGCGCTGGCCGGCCGGATCGCCGAGGCCCTGCGCGCCGGGGTGGTCCGCGCGGGCCTGGACCGGCCGGCCGCGCACCGCCCGGTGGTCGTCGTCGGGACGCCCGGTGACTGGGCGGCGGCGGGCCCCGGCCTCCAGCACGCGGCGGAGACGGCGGCCGCGGCCCAGGGCCTGCCGGAACAGCCCTGGTACGACGCCCGCCGGCTGGATATCGAGCTGTTGCTGTGGCGGATGCGCGAACACGGCGAGCAGGGCGTGCTCACCGACTTCGTGGAACGCGCCATCGGGCCGCTGCTGGCCCATGACCGGGCCGCCCGTCAGCCGCTGCTGCCGACGCTGGAGGCATATCTGGCCAGCGCGGGCCGCAAGGCCGAGACCGCCCGCGATCTGAATGTGAACCGGCAGACGCTGTACGACCGGCTGGCCCGCATCGCCCAGCTGCTCGGCACGGACCTGGACGATCCGCAGACCGTCCTGGGCCTGCGGCTCGCGCTGCGCGCCCGGCGCCACACGGACAAGCCGTAACGGGCGGCGGCGGCCGGGGGCGGCGGGTCAGTCCGTGAGCGCCTCGGCCGGCGTCCCCATGGGTTGACTGCTGAGCCGGCCCGGCCGTAGTGGCAAGCCCGGCCGTCTCCTGGCCGGCTCGGCCTCTCCTGGCTAGACCGGCTGAATCGGCTGGGTCAACTCGTCGTAGACGCTGAGGACCTGGGTGACGGTGTCGTTCTCGCTGGGCCAGCCGGCCGCCTGGGCGCGGCCCGCCTCGGCGAGCGCGTCCCGCCGCGCGGGGTCGGCGAGGAGCGCGAGAACGGTACGGGCCAGGGCGGCGGCATCCCCGTAGCGGACCAGCTCCGCGGCCCGGCCGACCAGTTCACGGGTGCCTCCGGTGTCGGTGGCGACCAGCGGCACGCCGGCCCGCAGCGCCTCCTGAGCGATCAGCGAACGCGCCTCCCACCGGCTGGGCAGCACCACCAGGTCCGCGGCGGCGAGGAGTTCGGGTACGTCGTCACGGCGTCCGAGCAGCTGGACGGGCAGCTGCTCGCTGTCGATCCGCCGCTGGAGCGCGCTCCGCCGGTCGCCCTCCCCCGCGATGGCGACCAGCGGCTGCGGATCGAGCGCGCACCAGGCGTGCGCCGCGTCCAGCAGCAGGTCATGGCCCTGGTTCACATCGAGACGGCCCACCGCGAGCAGCAACGGGCGGTCCACCGCGCCCAGTTCGGCCCGTTCCTTGTGACGCGTCCGGTCGTGCTCCTCGAGCTCGCCCGGTGTGCCACCGGACCGGGGGCGCGGAATCGCGACCGGCGCAAGCCGCGCATCACGGGCGCCCCGCTCACGCGCCCGGTCCACGAGATCGGAACAAGCCCCCAGCACCACGGCGGCCGCCCGTGCCACCCGCCGCTCCATCAGATGCACCATCCCGGCTCGCGCACCCTCGGTGTGCGCCTTGGTGTGCCAGGTGATGACGAGGGGGACCCGCCGCCCGCCCCGGGGGCCGCGCAGTCCGCGCAACGCCATCGAGGCCCGCAGCCCGGCCCGCAGGCCGTGCGCATGGACGAGGTCGGCGTCCCAGCAGGCGCTGCGCAATACGGCCACGCTCGCCGGATCCATCCGCGGCGGGACCTGCACGAACCGCGCACCGGCACCGGTGAAGTCGTATGCCTCCTCGGTTTCCGGGGTGGCACAGACGGACACCCGTACGCCGCGTGCGACCAGCCCTTCGGCCAGCGAGCGGACATGTGCCGCGCTGCCGGCGCTGCCGTGCCCGAGCACCTGGACCGTGCGCAGCGGCGACAGCCCGTGCGCCGAGGTCGGGGTGCTGATCACGTGGTCGGACTCCTGGGTCGGGGGCGGGCGGGCCGTACCGGCGGGTCGGTCCGCTGAGCTGCGGCGCACGGCCGGCGGCCGGCTGCCTGCCCGGCGACGGGTCAGGACGCGGACACCGGGCCCGGGACTGCGCACCGCGCCCAGGATGCCAGCCCGGCGGGGTCAAATCGGCACCGTCCGGCCGCCGTTCCGGTGGGAAGTCTCACCCCCGCGCCCACCAGATCACCCACATGGGCGACAAACCACCCGCGCGGATTCATGGCTCCCAAGGGTGAACCCACTCCCCGGAGTGCGCCTCGCGCCGCCTCACCCGGCGCGTGCGCCGCCGCTCGGAGCGCGGCCGGTGTTTGGCCGAACAAGGAGTTGCCATGGGAGAAGCGATGCCGGGAATGACCGGTCTGGCCGCGTATGGCTCCCGACTCCCGGTGGCGCGGGGTTCGGAGGCCCCGTCCCGGCGGCACTCCGGCGGGGGCAGCGCCCGTCAACTGATCTTGGAGGGCCGCGCCCGGCTCGCCCTCGCGCCGTGCCATGGACCCGCCCCCCACGAGGCGGCTCACCCGGGTTCCTCCACCCGGGCCAAAAAACTTCCGACGGCGATGTCGAGAACCCGTGACCGGCTCCGTCCCCGGGGTGAACGCGACCACAATGGGACGCACCAGCACCGAGGAGAACACCATGGCCAAGTACCTGCTGCTCAAGCACTACCGAGGCGCTCCGGCCGCGGTCAACGACGTGCCCATGGACCAGTGGACGCCGGAGGAGATCTCGGCGCACGTGGGGTACATGCAGGACTTCGCGGACCGGCTGGAGAAGACCGGCGAGTTCGTCGACGGTCAGGCGCTCGCCCCCGAGGGCACCTGGGTCCGGTACGACGGGGAGGGGCGCCCGCCGGTCACCGATGGCCCGTTCGCCGAGACCAAGGACCTCATCGCCGGGTGGATGGTGATCGACGTCGACAGCTACGAGCGCGCCGTCGAGCTGGCCGGGGAACTGTCGGCGGCCCCCGGGGCGGGCGGGAAGCCGATCCACGAGTGGCTGGAGGTACGCCCGTTCCTGACCGCGCCGCCCACCATCACGGAGTGAGCGCATCGATGGACGAGGCCCTGCTCCGGAGCCTCACACCGAGCGTCCTCGCGATCCTCGTCCGCCGCGGAGCCGACTTCGCGGCGGCCGAGGACGCCGTGCAGGACGCGCTGGTCGAGGCGGTCCGCGTCTGGCCGGCCGACCCTCCGCGGGATCCCAAGGGCTGGCTGGTCACCGTGGCCTGGCGCCGGTTCCTCGACGCGGCCCGGGCGGACGCCGCCCGCCGCCGGCGCGAGGACCTCGTCGACGAGGAGCCGGCGCCCGGCCCCGCGCCCGGGGTGGACGACACGCTCCAGCTCTACTTCCTGTGCGCCCACCCGTCGCTGACGCCGTCGTCCGCGGTGGCGCTCACCCTGCGTGCCGTCGGCGGGCTCACCACCCGCCAGATCGCCCAGGCATACCTGGTGCCCGAGGCGACCATGGCGCAGCGCATCAGCCGCGCCAAGCGCACCGTCTCCGGCACGGGGATATCCGCTGCTCAAGCGAGCCCGGGAGCCCGGGGAAGGTTCGACCGGCCCGGCGACGTCGCCACCGTGCTGCGCGTCCTCTACCTGGTCTTCAACGAGGGCTACTCCGGCGACATCGACCTGGCCGCCGAGGCCATCCGGCTCACCCGGCAGCTGGCGGCCGCGATCGACCACCCCGAGGTGGCGGGGCTGCTCGCCCTCATGCTGCTCCACCACGCCCGGCGCGGCACCCGGACCGCACCCGACGGCAGCCTGGTGCCGCTCGCCGAGCAGGACCGTGGCCGGTGGGACACCGCGTCGATCGCCGAGGGCGTCGAGATCCTTCAGGCGGCCCTCGCCCGCGACCGGCTGGGCGAATTCCAGGCCCAGGCCGCCATCGCGGCACTCCACGCCGACGCGCCCACCGCCGAGGAGACGGACTGGGTGCAGATCGTCGAGTGGTACGACGAGCTCGCGCGCCTGACCGACAGCCCGGTCGTCCGGCTCAACCGCGCGGTGGCCGTCGGCGAAGCCGACGGACCGCGGGCCGGGCTGGCGGCGCTCGCGGCGCTGAACGACTCCCTGCCCCGCCACACCGCGGTGGCGGCCTACCTCCACGAGCGCGACGGCGACCTGGCGACGGCGGCCCGGCTGTACGCCGAGGCGGCCCAGAAGGCACCCAACCTCGCCGAGCGCGACTACCTCACGCGCCAGGCCGCCCGGCTCAACACGGGGCGGGGTGGGTGACGGGGCCGGGTTGCGAGGGTCCGGCCACGAGGACCGGAGTTGCCCGTGTGGGACCCACGGCAGGTTCGCGTGGCGTAGACACCCGGTGGAGCGGAGAGCGGGCGGCGCGTAGACCGGACGGCGCGTAAACCGGACGGGCGGTGTTCCCCTCGCGGGGTGCCCTCCGGAGGGGTGTCGATTCGGTGGGTCTTCAACGGGCTCGGAGCGTCGCCGCCGCCCGGCTGACGCGGTCCCCCGCGGCCGCGGCGGCGATCAGTCCGACGGCGTGCGCGGCCAGGCCCCGGCGGCCGTTGCCCGTGACGAGGGCGAGACCGAGCGCCGCGCCGAGGGCGTGCGCCCCGGCGTCCCCGATCATCGTGCGCTCCCCGAGGTCGTCGCCGAGGACGGCGGCCGCGGCCCCCATGGGCGCGGCGGACAGGGCACCCGCCGCGCCGCTGCGCAGCAGTCCGGGGGCACCGATGGCCAGTACGGCGCCGGCCGCCCGGCCCGGCCTGACGTCCAGGAGGTTCACCAGATGCGCCGAGCCCGCGATCACCACACCTGCCAGCACTTTGTCGGCCGGCCGCTCCTTGAGGAGGACACCGGCGGCGAGCCCGGCGGCGCCGATCCCGAACAGCTTCACCGCCCCACTGGTGACCTCTTTCTGCCGGAGCGCCGAGAGGTGCGCCCGGAATCCGCGGCGTGGATCACTGGCGCCGAACACGTCGTCGTACGCGCCACAGCCCCCGGCTGCCAGTACTGCCAGCGCCCCGGCGGCCCGGGTCCGCGCGGGCAGCCCCGGTGCGGTGACGGCGGCGAGGGCGGTACCCGTGGCCGTGGCGAGGCCCGCGTGCAGATTCACGGTCCGGCCGGCGTAGTTCTTCCGCTCCCACAGGACGGCACCGCCCGGCGGGCGCTTCCTGAGCACCGTGTACACGGCCCGGGTCGCCCCTGCCGCCCCCAGGAGCGCCGAGAACCGCCCCAGCGCCCTGCCGCCCGCCACCGTCGCCATGTCACGCCCCTCACCCGGCACCCTGCCGTGCTCGACTCCCGTCACCCTAGGGGCGAGCGCCGCCCGGTCACGCGGGAACGACGCCCCCGGCGACGGGTGGCAGGTGGCGGGTCCCAGCGGTACCGGTGGCCGACGACCGGTGGCAGGTGGCCGGTGCCAGCCGTAACGGTGGCCGACGACCGGTGGCAGGTGGCCGGTGAGAGAGCGGAAGCGCCCCGCGGGCACCCCACCGCTTGCTAGCTGCCCGTACGCGCCGTCTCCAGCAGCTCCTCGGCGTGCGCGCGGGCCGTTTCGGAGTCCTCCTGGCCGGCCAGCATCCGGGAGAGTTCACGGACCCGCTCCTCGCCTTCCAGGACCGTGACCCCGCTCCTGGTGACCGAGCCGTCGTTCGTCTTCGCCACCAGCAGCTGACGGTCCGCGAACGCCGCGACCTGCGGGAGATGCGTGACGACCACGACCTGCGCCGACTTCGCGAGCCTGGCCAGCCGCCTGCCCACCTCGACGGCCGCCTTGCCGCCGACGCCCGCGTCGACCTCGTCGAAGAGGTAGGTCGGTACGGGGTCGGAGCCGGCGAAGACCACCTCCACGGCGAGCATCACCCGGGAGAGCTCACCGCCGGACGCCCCCTTGGCGATCGGCCGGGGCGGTGCGCCCGGGTGCGGGGCCAGAAGAAGTTCGACCTCATCGGCGCCGGCCGGTCCATAGGCCACCGTGCGGCCGCCGACCTCGATGCCGTCGGCGTCCTCGGCGACCTCGGTCTGCCGGATCTCGACGGTCACCCGGGCGTGCGGCATGGCGAGTTCGGCCAGTTCGGCGGTGACCGCGTCGGCGAAACGCTTCGCCGAGGCCGTACGGGCATCGGTCAACGTTTGTGCCAGTTCGCCCAGTTCGGTGCGGAGTGCGTCCCGCTCGGCGGTCAGCTCGCCGATCCGGTCGTCATCGCCGTCCAGTTCGGCGAGCCGGGCGGCGCTCTCCTCGGCCCAGGCCAGCACCGCCGCGATGTCCTGGCCGTACTTGCGGGTCAGATGGTTCAGCGCGGCACGGCGCTCCTCGACCGCGGCGAGCCGCAACGGGTCGGCGTCCAGGCCGTCCGCGTAGCCGGCCAGCTCGCCCGCCACATCCGCCATCAGGATGCCGATCTCGCCGATCCGCTCCGCGAGCCCGGCGAGCTCCCGGTCGTGGCTGCGTACGGCCTCCAGCGCACGATGGGCGCCGGCGACCAAAGTGGTGGCCTCGACGCCCTCGGGGTCCTCGGGATTGCCGGCCAGCGCGGCGTGCGCGAGGGTCGCGGCGGAGGCCAGTGCCTCGGCATGGCCGAGCCGCTCCGCCTCGGCGGCGAGTTCGGTGTCCTCACCGGGCTGTGGCTCGGCCGCCGCGATCTCGTCCAGGCCGAACCGCAGCAGATCGGCTTCCTGCGAGCGTTCGCGGGCCCGCGTGGTCAGCTCGTCCAGCTCGGTGGCGACGGCGCGCAGCCGGCGGTGGGCGGCGGCGTATTTGGCCAGTGGGACCGCGACCGTGTCTCCGGCGTAGCGGTCCAGGGCCTGGCGCTGGCGGGCCGGCCGCAGCAGGCCCTGCTGGTCGGTCTGGCCGTGTACGGCGACCAGGTCGTCGGCCAACTCCGCCAGGAGGCCGACGGGTACGGAACGGCCTCCCACATGGGCGCGTGAACGGCCCTCCGCGGAGAGCGTGCGGCTGATCAGCAGTGCGCCGTCGTCCAGCTCCGCACCGGCCTCCTCGGCCCGTACTGCGGCGGGGGCCTGGGGGCCGACGCTGATCCTGCCCTCCACGACTGCCGATTTGGCGCCGATCCGCACCAGGGCGGGGTCGGCGCGCCCGCCGAGCAGCAGGCCGAGGCTGGTGACGACCATGGTCTTGCCCGCGCCCGTCTCGCCGGTCACCGCCGTGAAGCCGGGGGACAGCTCGACAACGGCGTCGTCAATGACACCCAGGGACCGGATCCGCATCTCCTCCAACACGGATACGACCTTACGAGGTCCCGGGGTCGCCCCGCGACGGCCTCCCCTCACTCCTGCCCCCGGCCCTGCGGAAAACCGCACCGAAAGACGGGGGAATTCCGCATGGTGCGTGATCACGCTCAGCCGTCAAGCTGATCACAGTCCGGAACGAAAGGTGTGCTCATGTCCAGCGGATCGACGTATGTATCGACGTATGCGGGGTGGTGCGGTCACCGGCCCACGGCGGGCAGGACAGCGGTGGTCAGGCGGGGTGCGGTGGCCATTGCCGGCGCCTCGGTGCGGCGGCTCGTCGCGTCGATGAGGCGATTCGTCTCGGCCGGCGCGGAGGCCCTGCCGCCCGCCGTGGACCGGGCGGTGACGGCCGACGCCGGCGCGCGGGCGAGGTGCGGCGGCGCCGGGGCGGGCACGGCCGTCACTCCGCTCCGCGGCTCGGTCCACATGTCGATATTCACGAGCGTCTCGACGAAGGTCCGGGCCGTCGCCCGGCAGCGCCGCGGATGCGCGACGCTCCGCGCGACCGGCGCCCGCTGGCGCCGGCCCTGGCGGCAGCGGGGACGCACCGGACACCCCTTAGTGCGGCGCCCCCCGCCACCCCGCCACGGGGAGGGCGAACTTGGCGACCAGGCGGTCCGTGAAGGAGGCATGGTGCAGACGGGCCAGGCGTACGGGTACGGCGCCGCGGCGGACCTCGACGCGGGCGCCGGCGGGGAGTTCGACACTGCGGCGGCCGTCGCACCAGAGAATGCCGTGCGGCGTCTTGGGCTGGACCTCCACCGCCAGCACGGAACGCGGCGAGGTGACCAGCGGTTTGGCGAACAGGGCGTGGGCACTGATCGGGACCATCAGCAGGGCCTCGACCTCGGGCCAGACCACCGGCCCGCCGGCCGAGAAGGCGTATGCGGTCGAACCGGTCGGAGTCGCACAGACCACGCCGTCGCCACCGAAGCGCGAGACGGGCCGGCCGTCGACCTCGGTCACCACCTCCAGCATCCGCTCCCGTGCGGCCTTCTCCACCGACGCCTCGTTCAGGGCCCAATCGGTGTGGACGACATTGCCGTTGTTGCGGACGAGGACATCGAGCGTCATCCGCTCCTCGACCTCGTACGCCCGGGTGACGACCCGGTCGACGACCTTGTCGAGGTCGTCGCGCTCGGCCTCCGCGAGGAAGCCGACCCGGCCGAGATTGACACCGAGCATCGGCACCCCGGACGTCCTGGCGAAGTCCGCGCCGCGCAGCAGGGTGCCGTCCCCGCCCAGCACCACCAGGAGTTCGCAGCCCTCGGCGGCGCACTGCTCGGAGTCGACGCGCTGGACCGACGACGGCAGCGGCAGATCCGCCGCCTCCTCCGCCAGCACCCGTACCCCGATGCCGCTGCGCAGCAGCCCCTGGACAACGAGTTCGGCACTGCGGATGGCCGCGGGGCGGCCCGTGTGTGCGAGCAGGAACACCGTCCGCCCGGCTCCGGTGTTCTCGTGTGCTGCGCTGCCTTCAACTGCATGGGTAGTGGTCAACGAGGCCCCTCCGCCACTGCACGGTCGACGTCCGCCGGGTCGAGTGCAGGCGCCCCGGCGCGCAGCCACAGAAAGTACTCGACATTCCCGGAAGGTCCAGGCAGTGGGCTCGCAGTTACGCCAAGTACGCCAAATTCCAGTTCGGCGGCCCGGCTCGCGACCGCGCGGACGGCCTCGGCCCGCAGTTCCGTGCTGCGCACCACCCCGCCGCTGCCCAGCCGCTCCTTGCCGACCTCGAACTGCGGCTTGACCATCAGCACCAGATCCGCGCCGGGCGCCGCGCAGCGGGCCAGTGCGGGCAGCACGAGCCCCAGCGGGATGAACGAGAGATCGCCGACGACGAGATCGACGGGCTCCGAGTCGATCTGCTCCAGGGTCAGTTCGCGTACATTGGTGCGGTCCTTCACGGTGACCCGCTCGTCGCTCTGGAGCGACCAGGCGAGCTGTCCGTATCCGACGTCGACGGCGACGACATGACGCGCGCCGGCCCGCAGCAGGACATCGGTGAAGCCACCGGTCGAGGCGCCCGCGTCCAGCGCCCGGCGGCCCTCGATCTTCAGGCCGAGCGGGACGAAGGCGGCGAATGCTCCGGCCAGCTTGTGCCCGCCGCGCGAGACATAGTCGGGGTCGCTCTCGTCCTCGCGGACGACCACGGCCGCGCTGGTCTCCACCTGGGTGGCCGGTTTGGTCGCGGTCGCCCCGCCGACGGTCACCCGGCCCGCGGCGATCAGCTGGCTGGCGTGCTCGCGCGAACGGGCCAGCTTGCGGCGCACCAGCTCCGCGTCGAGACGGCGTCGTGCCACTCCTGCCACCTGTGGTTCAGCTCCTGTTGTCGTGCGTCGTCGAGGAAGGGGCGGGCGGCCCGGGGTGCTGGTCGAGACCGGCCAGCACATCGCGCAGCCCACGATGCACATCCTCGTACACCTGGAGGTGTTCGCTCGCGGGGAGGTGGTCGGCGTCGGCGAGGCGCCGCAGCCCGGTATCGACCGCGGCCTCACCGGTCGGTGTCACACCCACCCCGATCGGCTGCGGCCCAGCGGGCTCCACCGGCTCGCCCGCAGCGCCCGACCGGCCCTGTCCGCCCGGCCCGGCGGCACCAACCGGCTCAGCGGTATCGCCCGGCTCCGTGCCACCGCCCGGCTCGGCGTCACTGTCCGGCTCGGCGTCACCGCTCCGCTCCGCGCCACCGCCCGGCTCGGCGTCACTGTCCGGCTCGGCGGCAACGCCCCGCTCGGCGGGAACGTCACGCCCTGCGGCACCGTCCGGCCCTGCGGCACTGCCCGACCCGACGGGACCGGCCGGCAGACCACCCTCGGGGCTCACGGCTCCGCTGCGCTCGCGCGGCCCGGGTTCCCTCGGTTCCGCGGGCTCCATCGGCTCACCTGGCGCGGCTTGCGCGGGCGCCTCCGGCTCCGGGCCGGACGTCGGCTCTTCCATGCCCCCGACGCTACCCCGGCGAAGCCGGTCGGGGAGGAACGAGCCGTCCCCGACCTGGCGTATCGTCGATCAGGATGGCAACCCTCGAACAGTGCCGCGCCGCTCTCGACCGGCTGGCCCAGAACCTGTCCTCGGCCGACGGCAGCGTCCGCCAGGCCGCCACGTTCGACCGCTCACTCAGCTGCCGCATCACGGACCTCGATGTGACCTTCCTCGGGCGGCTGGCCGACGGCACCATCCAGGAGGTGACCAACGTCCCCGGCCCGCCCCCGCACAAGGCCGATATCCGGCTGTCCATGGCCGGCGACGACCTGGTGTCCCTGGTGGACGGAGAGCTGAACTTCGCCAGGGCATGGGGCAGCGGCCGCGTCAAGCTGGAGGCCGGCCTGCGCGACCTGCTCCGCCTCAGGACATTGCTGTAACAGCAGCCCATCGCGTCGCGCCTCGCCAACCGGCGCCGCGGCCCCGCTCAGCGCACTCCGGGCAGCCGCAGCCCCGCTCGTCGCACCCTCGTCAGCCGGACCGCCCCCCGTCACGCCCCATCAGCCGCGCCCCGGGCGCCCCACCGGCCAGCCCCTGACGCCTCACGCCCCACCGACCAGGCCCTGACGCCTCACGCCTCGCCAACCACAGCCCGCGACGCAGCCCCTGGCCCCGGCCGCCTGGCCCCCTGGCCCCCTGGCCCCCTACCGACCGCTCCCCCGCCCAACCCCCGCCGCAGCCCCCGCAGCCCCCGCAGGCTCCTCAGCCCCCGAAGCCTCCCCCGCCCGCGCAGCCGTCTCCGTGGCCGAAGGCGCCTCCTCCCTCTCCACTGCCGAAGCCGCCTCCCGTCCCGAAAGCGCCTCCCCCACCCCCGCCGACGCCTCAGCCTTCATCGTCCGGCCCCCGCGGGCACCCCCGTTACGCGGCTTGCGGGCCGCCGGGACGACCAAGGGAGTGCCGCTCTCCGGGTCCTCGATGATCTGGCAGCCGAGGCCGAAGACCCGCTCCACCAGTTCCGCCGTGACGATGTCGGCCGGGGCGCCCTCGGCGAGGACCGCGCCGTCCTTCATGGCGATGAGATGTGTCGCGTATCGGGCCGCGTGGTTGAGGTCGTGCAGCACCGCGACCAGGGTGCGTCCCTGCTCCTCGTGGAGCTCGGCGCACAGGTCCAGCACCTCGATCTGGTGCTGGATGTCCAGATACGTCGTCGGCTCGTCCAGCAGGAACAGCGGGGTCTGCTGGGCGAGCGCCATCGCGATCCACACCCGCTGCCGCTGGCCGCCGGACAGCTCGTCGACATAGCGGTCGGCCAGCTCACGGACGCCGGTGGCCGCCATCGACTCCTCGACGATCCGCTCGTCCTCGGGCGACCACTGCCGCAGCAGCCCCTGGTGCGGATAGCGGCCGCGGGCCACCAGATCCGACACGGTGATCCCGTCCGGGGCGATCGAGGACTGCGGCAGCAGCCCGAGCGTCCTGGCGACCTTCTTGGCCGGCAGCGAGGAGATCGCGGCGCCGTCGAGCAGGACCGATCCACTGGCCGGTTTGAGCATCCGCGAGAGCGCACGCAGCAGCGTGGACTTACCGCAGGCGTTGGGGCCGACGATGACCGTGAAGGAGTGGTCGGGGATGGCGACCGAGAGGTTCTCGGCGATGACCCGCTGGTCGTAGGCGAGGGTGACGTTCTCGGCCGAGAGACGGCTCACTTCGGAACTCCTGGGGTTGTTGTCGTGTCACTGCTGTTGGCCGGCCCGGAACCGACCGCGCCGTCGCCGGCCGGGACCCGCACCGTCGCCGGGCCGGCGCTGGGTCGCCGCCCGGCCCGGGGTTCCCGCCCGGCCCGGAACCACCGCCCGGCACGGCCCACACTCCCCTCCGCCCGGCCCGGAACCACCGCCCGGCACACCCCGCCCCGCCCTCCGGCGCCCACCACCCGGCCCGTAGCTCCCGCCCGGCCCGTCCTCCCCTCGCCGCCCAACCGCTCACACCCGTCCCGCCCTGCGCTCCGTGGCCAGCAGCCACAGCAGATAGCCGCCGCCGAGAACGCCGGTGAGCACCCCCACCGGCAGCTGGTCGGCGCCGAAGAGCCGCTGGGACGCCCAGTCGGCGGCGACCAGCAGCACGGCGCCCATGAGGCCGGAGAGCACCAGGTTGGGACCGGGCATGGGGGCACCGCCCCCGCTCCCCGCGCCCTTGAGCCAGCGCGGCAGGGTCAGCCGGCGGGCCAGCTGGGGTGCGGTGAGCGCGACGAAGGAGATCGGCCCGGCCGCCGCGGTGGCGGCGGCGACGAGCACCACCGCCGCCAGCAGCACGACGACCCGGACCCGGTCGACCCGTACGCCGAGCGCATACGCGGCGTCATCGCCCATCTCCAGCATGCGCAGCGGCCGCCCGAAGAACAGCAGCAGCGGGACGAGGACGGCGCAGACCGCGGCCAGCGGCTGGACCTGGTCCCAGTCACGGCCGTTGAGGGAGCCGGTCATCCAGGTGGTGGCCCGGGTCGCCTCGACGATGTTCGCCTTGGTCATGAGGAAGAGCACCATCGCGTAGAGCATGGCGCTCGCTCCGATGCCGACGAGCACGAAGCGGTAGCCGTGGATGCCGCGCTTCCAGGCGAGCAGGAAGATGGCGATCCCGGTGCCCACCCCGCCGGCCACCGCGCCGGCCGCGACCCCGAAGGCATCGGCCTGGAAGTAGACGATGGCGGCCAGCGCGCCGACGGACGAGCCCTGGGCGAAGCCCAGGACGTCCGGACTGCCCAGCGGATTGCGGGAGACGGTCTGGAAGACCGCCCCGGAGACCCCGAACGCGACCCCCACCAACAGCCCCACCAGCACCCGCGGCAGCCGCAGGTCGTGCACGATGTACTGCTGGCCGGCGTCCCCGCCGCCGGTCAGGGCGGCGAGCACCTCGGCCGGGGTCATCGGGTAGTCGCCGGAGCCGATCAGGGCGACGGCGGCGGCCAGTGCGAGGGCCAGCAGCAGCAGTCCGGCCGCCGTGGCGCGTACATCCAGGCGCACCGAGAGGCCACCCCTGGTGCGTACCGCCCTCACCCGCCGGGTCCCCGTCGCCCGGGCCTTCCCGGCCTCGGACCCCACGGCCTCCCCGGACTTCACGGTCGCGCTCACAGCTGGGCCATCCTCCGACGTCGTACGAGATAGATGAAGACCGGTCCGCCGAGGACGGCCGTGACGATGCCGACCTGGAGCTCACCGGGCCGGGCCACGACCCGGCCGAGGACATCCGCGCCAAGGAGCAGGGCCGGTGAGAGCACCGCGGAGTACGGCAGGATCCAGCGCAGATCGGGCCCGGTGACGGCCCGTACGGCATGCGGAACCATCAGGCCCACATAGACGATCGGGCCGCAGGCGGCGGTCGCCCCGCCGCACAGCAGGGTGACGGCGAGCATCGCCAGCACCCGGGTGCGGGTCAGCCGGGCGCCCAGCGCCCGCGCCTGGTCGTCGCCGAGCGCGATGGCGTTCAGCGGCCGGGCGATCAGCAGCGCGAGGGCACCCCCCACCGCCAGGAACGGCGCGATCGCGGTGACCGTCGGCAGAGTGGCCGAGGCCAGCGAACCCACCGTCCAGAAGCGCATCTTGTCCAGCGCCGCGGTGTCCGTCAGGTTGACGGCGTTGATGTAGCCGATGAGGACGGCGGTCAGCGCGGTGCCGGCCAGGGCGAGCCGTACGGGCGTGGCGCCCCGGGTGCCGCCGAGGACGTACACCGCGACATTGACCACCGCGGCGCCGGCGAACGCGAACCACACATAGCCGGTCAGTGAGGTGATGCCGAAGAAGCTGACGGCGGTGACGACCGCGGCCGAGGCACCGGCGTTGATACCGAGAACTCCGGGGTCCGCCAGGGGGTTTCGGGTCAGCGCCTGCATGACCGTGCCGGCCAGGCCGAGCGCGGCGCCGACGAGCAGGCCGAGCAGCGTGCGCGGGAAGCGGACATCGCGGATGACGACGTCGGTGTCGGAGGCGGAGTAGTGGAACACCCCGTGCCACACCTGGTCGAGGGGGATCTGTTTGGCGCCGACCGCGATGCCGAGAACGACGATGACGGCCAATACGGCGACCGCGACCACCAGCCCCGCGGAGCGCAGGAGGGGGCGCCGCCGGGGTGTCACGGGGTCCGGAGCCGTTGCCGCTTCGGGGGGACTGTCAACCAACACGATGGTTAGGTTAGCCTACCCTCACATTCAACTCGCAGCCCCTCCCAGAGAGAAGTGCGCCCATGAGCACCTCCCCAACCGTCACTCCGTCCCGTCGCGGCATCCTGGCCGCGGGGGGCGCCGTCGGCATCGGCGCCCTGCTGGCCGCATGCGGCGGAGACAAGGGCTCGGGGGGTGCCGACAAGGGCGCCGACACCGGTCCGTGGTCCTTCACCGACGACCGTAAGCAGAAGGTCTCGCTGAAGAACACCCCGCAGCGCATCGTCGCCTTCACCGGCACCGCGGCCGCACTCCACGACTTCGGGATCGACGACCAGATCGTCGGTGTCTTCGGCCCCACCAAGCTCAAGAACGGCAAGCCCGATCCGCAGGCCGGCGACCTGGACGTCGACAAGGTCACCGTCATCGGCAACGCCTACAACCAGTTCAACGTCGAGAAGTACGCGTCCCTGCGCCCCGATCTGCTGGTCACGAACATGTACGAGCCGGACGCGCTGTGGTTCGTACCGGACGACAGCAAGGACAAGATCACCCCGCTGGCGAAGAGCGTCGCCATCACCTCGGCCCGGGTCCCGCTCGTCAAGATCATCGAGCGCTACGCCGAGCTGGCCGAGTCGCTCGGCGCCGACCTCCGGGCGAAGAAGGTCACCGACGCCAAGGCCCGCTTCGAGAGGGCCTCCGCGGCGCTGCGCAAGGCCGCCAAGTCCCACCCGGTCAAGGTGCTCGCCTGCTCCGGCAGCCCGGGCCTCTTCTACGCGTCCAACCCCGGCATCAACGCCGACCTCATGTACTACAAGTCCCTCGGCGTCGATCTGATCGTCCCCGACCACCTGGACAAGGGCGGCTACTTCGAGAGCCTGAGCTGGGAGAACGCCGACAAGTACAAGGCGGATGTACTCCTGCTGGACAGCCGGACCGCCACCCTCCAGCCCAAGGACCTGGCGGCCAAGCCCTCCTGGGCCAGGCTGCCCGCGGTCAAGGCCGGCCAGATCACCCCGTGGTCGAGCGAACCGCGCTTCTCCTACGCGGGCGCCGCCCCGCTCATCGAGTCGCTCGCCACGGCCATCGAGGGCGCCAAGAAGGCCAACTGACGTACGGCCGCGGTGGATCGCCGCAACCCGGCCGCGGCACACCCCGGCCGCCACGGTCCACCGCGGCACCCCGCACCACAACACCCCTGCGCCTGCGCGCCCGGAGCCACCGCACCACCCGAAAGCCACCGCACCACCACACCGCACAGTCCCCGCCCCGTCCCGGGAGGTCCCCCACATGACCACGACCGCCGCCCCCGCCACCGCACCGTTCCGCTTCTTCGACGTGTATGTCGTACGGACCCGACGGCTGAGCCCCTCCGTGGTGCGGGTCACCTTCGGCGGTGAACGGCTGGCCGAACTGGCCTCCGGCGGTCGCGACCAGCGCTTCAAGCTCTTCCTACCGCAGCCCCACCAGGACCGGCCGGTCTTCCATGACACCGGCGACGGCTGGTACACCGCCTGGCGCGCGCAGGACCCGGCCGAGCGGCCGGTGATGCGCTCGTACACCATCCGCGAACAGCGCCATGAACCACGGGAGTTCGATGTCGACTTCGCGCTGCACGGGGCCGGACCGGGGGCCGCTCCACTGGCCGGCGGCCCCGCCTCCCGCTGGGCCGCCCACGCCCGGCCCGGCGACCGGCTGACCGTCCTCGCCCCGGCCGTGGAGGACAACGGCGGTGTCGACTTCCGGCCGCCGGCCGGCACCGACTGGATCCTGATCACCGGCGACGAGACGGCGCTGCCCGCGATCGCCGGCATCCTGTCCTGGCTCTCCCCCGGCACCCGCGCCAAGGTCTGGATCGAGATCGCGCACGAGGACGACCGGCAGCGGCTGCCGTCCTTCGCCGACACCGACATCATCTGGCTCGTCCGGGACGGGGCGACCGACGCGCGGCGCGAGCCGGTGCTCGACGCCCTGCGCGCCGCCGAGCTTCCCGAGGGCACCCCGTACGCCTGGATCGCCGGCGAGTCCGGCACCGTCAAGGCGGTGCGCAGGCATCTCGTCCGCGAGCGCGGCATCGACCGCAGGGCCGTCAAGTTCACCGGCTACTGGCGCCGCGGCGCCTCCGAGGAAGATCTGCTCGCGGAGCTGACGGCCGGTGCCCCGGCGCCCGAGGAGGACTGACCCCGCGCGCCGGGACCCCGTCTCACCAGCCGATCCGCGCCAGCGCCGGCCCCGTGTCCGCCTCGTAACCGCCGTCCCCCGCCGCCGTCCAGGCCGCCGCGCACAGCGCCCGGAGCCCGTCGACCGGCGTGCCCTCGCCCGCCACCCGCAGGGTGTCCCCGGCCGCCTCGGCCCGCCAGCCGCCGCACCGGAAACCGCCGCCGTCCGCGGTCACCTCCGGCTGCGGGGTCAGCAGCCCGCGCAGATCCTCGTCCACATAGGCGGGGCGGTGCTTGGGCGGGGCGGCCAGCAGTGCGGCCGGTGTGGTGACGCCGGTGAGCACCAGCAGCGAGTCGACCTCGCCGTTGCAGGCCCCCTCGATATCGGTGTCGAGCCGGTCGCCGATCACCAGCGGCCGGCGCGCACCGGTCCGCAGCACCGTCTCCCGGTGCATCGGGGGCAGCGGCTTGCCCGCCACCTGCGGGGTGCCGCCCGCGGCGATCCGGACCACCTCCACCAACGCACCGTTGCCGGGCGCGATCCCGCGCTCCTTGGGGATCGTCAGGTCCGTGTTGGACGCGAACCAGGGCACCCCGCGCTGCACCGCGTACGCGGCCTCCGCCAGCCGCTCCCAGTCCAGCGAGGGGTCATAGCCCTGCACCACGGCCGCCGGGTCGTCGTCCGCGGAGCCGACCGGAACGAGACCGCGCTCGCGCAGCGCCACCCGCAGCCCCTCGCCGCCGATGGCCAGCACCCGCGCGCCCGCCGGCACCTGCTCGGCGATCAGCCGCGCCACTGCCTGCGCCGAGGTGATCACGTCCTCCGGCCCGGTCGGCAGGCCAAAACCGGACAGCTGGTCGGCGACGGCCTGTGGGGTCCGGGCGGCGTTGTTGGTCACATAGGCGAGGTGCATTCCGCCCTTGCGGGCCCGGGTCAGCGACTCCACGGCGTGCTCGATGGCCTGTCCGCCGGCGTAGACCACCCCGTCCAGATCCAGCAGCGCGGTGTCATATGCCTCGCTCAGCGCCTGCCGGGACCCGTCGGGCCGCCTGCGAACCTGCTCGTTCATGCCGTCTCGCTCCTCGCTCCACATGTCGCGCCGGGGATCCGCCGCCCCCGGGGGCACACTCACCGCCCCGTGGGGACCCTCGCCCTCCACTTCGCGCCTACCGATATTTCCAGCCAGGCACCGGCTGTCCCCCGATCTTCCCTCATCCGTCCGGCGGCATAGCATTCTTCAATGACCAGTACCGACGGCCTCCGCCTCCTCCCGTTCCGCGGGCTGCGTTACGCCCCGGAGCGGGTCAGCAGCCTGACCGCTGTGATGTCCCCGCCGTACGACGTGGTGGTCCGGCCGGACGGCGTGCGCCACCTGGAGACCGCCGATCCGTACAACATCGTCCGGCTGATCCTCCCGCACGCCGCCGACCCCACCACCCGCCACCGCCAGGCCGCCGACACCCTGCACCGCTGGCGCAGCGAGGGCGTGCTGACGCAGGACGCCGAGCCCGCGCTGTACGTCTACGAGCAGCGCTCCGGCGAGCTGCTCCAGCGCGGGCTGATCGGGGCGCTGCGCCTGGACGGTCCGGTGCTGCCGCACGAGGGCGTGATCCCCGAGGTGGTCGAGGACCGGGCCGCCCTGATGCGGGCGGCGGCCGCGAACTTCGAACCGCTGCTGCTCTCCTACCGCGGTGAGGGCACCGCGACCGGCGCCGCCGCGGTCATCGAGCGCGTGGTGGAGCGGGAGCCGCTGCTCGCCACCACTACGGAGGACGGCTTCGCCCACCGCCTGTGGGCGGTCACCGACCCGGCCGACCTCACCGCCATCGACGACGACCTCACCCGCCGACAGGCCCTGATCGCCGACGGCCACCACCGCTGGGCGACCTACCAGCGGCTGTACGAGCAGCGGCCCGGCGCCACCGCCGGCTCGCCCTGGGCCTCCGGTCTGGTGCTGCTGGTGGACACCGCCCGCTATCCGCTCCAGGTCCGCGCGATCCACCGGGTGCTGCCGCATCTGCCGCCCGCCAAGGCGCTGGCGGACCTGGCCGGCGCCTTCCGTGCCCGCGCCCTCCCCGGCGAGCTGTCCGCCGCCTTGGAGGCCCTGGAGGAGACGCCCGGCACGGCCTTCGTGCTCGCCGGCGGCCCGGACTCCTTCCACCTCCTGGACCGCCCCGATCCCGGTCTGCTGGACCGGACGATCCGCCGGGACCGGCCCGAGACCTGGCGGCAGTTGGACGCCACCGTGCTGCACTCCGTCCTGCTGGACGAGGTCTGGCACATTCCTGACCACCCTTCCGACATCGGCTATCTGCATCACACCGAAGCCGCCGTCGAGCAGGCCGCCCGGCACGGCGGTACGGCCGTGCTGATGCGCGCCACCTCCGAGGAGACGGTCCGTCAGCTCGCCGAGCACGGGGTGACGATGCCGCGGAAGTCCACCTCCTTCGGCCCCAAGCCCGCCACGGGCCTGGTCCTGCGCACCCTGGACGGCGACGAGAACTGACCTCCGGGCCAGGGCGCCGTCACGCCCCACCTCGCCCGCGATCTAGTTAGGTTAGGCTTACCTCACTACGTCGCCGGGCGGGGTCTCCCTGCCCCTGCGCACACTCAGCCCTGCGCAGGACGTGGTCAACTCCGCACCAGGGAGGACATCTTCATGAGTCTCCTCGCGCATTCTGCCGAGGACCCGGCCGACAACCGGGCGTATCTGCTCACCAACGGCACCGCCCGGCGCTACCACAGCGCGGTCACCGAGAGCGTCACGCGGATCAGCGCCAAAATCGCCGGCACCGCCCAGCCGTTCACCGGAATCACCGCCGACGGCCTCACCCCCACCGTCTCCGGCATCGACCTCGACAGCCCGCTGCACGACGTGGCCGCCGCGCTCGACGAACTCGAAGAGGTCTACCTCCGCGACGCCGTCTACTTCCACCACCCGCGCTACCTCGCGCACCTCAACTGCCCCGTGGTGATCCCCGCCCTCGTCGGCGAGGCCGTGCTCTCCGCCGTCAACTCCTCCCTGGACACCTGGGACCAGAGCGCGGGCGGCACGCTCATCGAGCGCCGGCTGATCGACTGGACGGCCGAGCGGATCGGTCTGGGCGAGGCGGCCGACGGCGTCTTCACCAGCGGCGGCAGCCAGTCCAACCTCCAGGCCATGCTGCTCGCCCGCGACGAGGTCTGCCGCCGGGAGCTGAGCCGCGAGGACTCCCCGGCCGCCCGGCTCACCGACGTCCTGCCCCGGCTGCGCATCCTCACCTCCGAGTGCAGCCACTTCAGCATTCGCAAGTCGGCCACCCTGCTCGGCCTGGGCGCGGACGCCGTCATCGCCGTCCCCAGCGACGACACCAAGCGCATGCGCCCCGACGCGCTCGCCGCCGAACTGGCCCGCTGCCGGCGCGACGGCCTGATACCCATGGCCGTCGTCGCCACCGCCGGCACCACCGACTTCGGCTCCATCGACCCGCTCCCCGAGATCGCCGGCCTGTGCGCCGGGTACGGCGCCTGGATGCATGTCGACGCCGCCTACGGCTGCGGACTGCTGGTCTCCCGCCGCCGCGCCCTGCTGACCGGCATCGAACGCGCCGACTCGGTGACCGTCGACTACCACAAGTCCTTCTTCCAGCCGGTGAGTTCCAGCGCCATCCTGGTCCGCGACCGCGCCACCCTGCGGCATGTCACCTACCACGCGGACTATCTCAACCCCCGCCGCATGGTGGAGCAGCGCATCCCCAACCAGGTCGACAAGTCGATCCAGACCACCCGCCGCTTCGACGCCCTCAAGCTCTGGCTCACCCTGCGCATCATGGGCGCCCCGGCCCTCGGCGAACTCTTCGACGAGGTCATCGACCGGGCCGCGGACGCCTGGAAACTGCTGCACGACGACCCCCGCTTCGAGGTCGTCGTCGAGCCCCGGCTGAGCACCCTGGTCTTCCGTTACGTGCCCTCCACCGACCAGGACCCCGAACTCAGCGACCGGGTCAATCTGCACGCCAGGGAGGCGCTGTTCGCCTCCGGTGCGGCGATCGTCGCGGGCACCGTCGTCGACGGCCGCCACTACCTCAAGTTCACCCTGCTCAACCCGGAGACCACGCTCGAGGACATCGCCACCGTCCTCGACCTGATCGCCGAGCACGCCGGCAGCTACCTCGCCGAGCAGCCCCGGCCGGCCCTCAGCGCGCGCTGACCTCCCCGCCAACCGCCCCCATCGGAGACCCCCGTGTCCGCCCCTTACGACTTCATCGCCATCGGCCTCGGCCCGTTCAACCTGGGCCTGGCCTGCCTGACCGAGCCGATCGACGGACTCGACGGCCTGTTCCTGGACGACAAGGCGTCCTTCGACTGGCACCCCGGCATGATGCTGGACAGCAGCCACCTCCAAGTGCCGTTCCTGGCCGACCTGGTCACCCTCGCCGACCCCAGCTCCCCCTTCTCGTTCCTGAACTACCTCAAGGAGTCCGGGCGGCTGTACTCGTTCTACATCCGCGAGAACTTCTATCCGCTGCGCGCCGAGTTCAATGACTACTGCCGCTGGGCGGCCGGCACACTCGACTCCGTCCGCTTCGGCCACCGGGTCACCACCGTCGAGTACGACGAGCACGAAGAGCTCTACAGCGTCCACGCCGAGCAGCTGCCCACCGGCGAGCGTCACACCTTCCGCGCCCGCAGGCTCGTCCTGGGCACCGGCACCCCGCCGTACGTCCCCGACGCCTGCCGGGACCTGGGCGGCGATCTGCTGCACAACGCCGGATACCTCGACGCCAAGGCGGCCCTCCAGGCCAAGGACAGCATCACCCTCATCGGCAGCGGCCAGAGCGCGGCCGAGATCTACTACGACCTCCTCCAGGACATCGACAGCCACGGCTACCACCTGACCTGGGCCACCCGCTCCCCGCGCTTCTTCCCCCTCGAATACACCAAGCTCACGCTGGAGATGACCTCCCCGGAGTACGTGGACTACTTCCACGCCCTCCCACCGGCCACCCGCGACCGCCTCAACGCCACCCAGAAGCACCTCTACAAGGGCATCGACTCCGAGCTGATCAACGACATCTTCGATCTGCTCTACCAGAAGAACCTGGCCGGCCCGGTCCCCACCCGGCTCCTGACCAACACCGCTCTGCACCAGGCGAGTTACGACGAGGCGTCCGGCACCTACACCCTGGGCCTGCGCCAGGAGGAACAGGGCACGGACTTCGCCCACGACACCCAGGGCCTGATCCTCGCCACCGGCTACCGCTATCGCGTACCGGACTTCCTCTCCCCCGTCCGCGACCGCATCGTCTGGGACGACGCCGGCCGCTACGACGTGGCGCGCAACTACAGCATCGACACCACCGGCCGCGGCATCTTCGTGCAGAACGCCGAACTGCACACCCATGGCTTCGTCACCCCCGACCTCGGCATGGCCGCCTACCGCAACGCGTGCATCATCCGCGAGCTGCTCGGCCGCGAGTACTACCCGGTCGAAAAGGCCATCGCCTTCCAGGAATTCGCCGCCCCGGCCGGCCCGCACCACCCCATGGAGCTCCCGGCATGACCACCCCGCTCTTCACCCGCACCGACGCCGCACTCGGGGAGTTCTCCCTCCGCCCGGTCGACCCGTACGGCGACGCCGAACTGCTGCACCGCTGGGTCACCCACCCCAAGGCCGCCTTCTGGCTGATGCAGGACTGCGACCTCGCCGCCGTCGAGAAGGAATTCGCGCGCATCTCCGCCGACCCCTTCCACGACGCCTTCCTCGGCCTGCACAACGGCACCCCGGCCTTCCTCATGGAGCGCTACGACCCCGCCCACCGCGAACTCGTCGGCATCCACGCCGCCGAACCCGGCGACGTCGGCATGCACTTCCTGTCGGCGCCCACCGACACCCCCGTGCACGGCTTCACCCGCGCCGTGATCACCACCGTCATGGAGATGCTCTTCGCCGACCCGGACACCCGCCGCGTCGTCGTCGAGCCCGACGCGCGCAACACCGCCGTCCACGCCCTCAACAAGGCCGTCGGCTTCGAGATCCTGCGCACCGTCTCGCTCCCCTCCAAAGACGCCTACCTCAGCACCTGTACCCGCGACCAGTTCCTGGCCACCCGAGGAGACCACCGATGACCGCCCCCTCCGACGGCACCCCGCACCTGTCCGCCCGGGACGCCGTCGCCCACCTCACCCCCGACCTGTGGGCCCGCGCCAACCGGCTGCTGATCCGCAAGGGCCTCGCCGAATTCGCCCATGAACGACTGCTCACCCCCCGGCGCCTCCCGCAGGACGGCCACTACGCCGTACGCAGCGACGACGGCGCCACCGAGTACCGCTTCGCCGCCCGCAGACGAGCCCTGGACCACTGGCAGATCGACGCCGACAGCATCACCCGGCACCGCGACCACGACGAACTCCCCCTGGACGCCCTGGCGTTCTTCCTGGAGCTCCGTGACTCCCTGGGCCTCGGCGAGGCGATCCTCCCGGTCTACCTGGAGGAAATCAGCTCCACCCTCTCCGGGACCGCCTACAAGCTCGCCGCCGGCCGGCCCTCCGCCGCGGAGCTCGCGAAGGCGGACTTCCAGGCCATCGAGACCGGCATGACCGAGGGCCACCCCTGCTTCGTCGCCAACAACGGCCGGCTCGGCTTTGGCATCCACGAGTACCACGCCTACGCCCCGGAGACCGCGGCCCCGCTCCGGCTGATCTGGCTCGCCGCCCACCGCGACCACGCCACCTTCACCGCCGGCGCCGGCCTCGACTACGACGCCCTGATCCGCGACGAACTCCCCGACGGGACCCGCGCCCGCTTCGCCGCCACCCTCACCACCCTCGGCCTCGACCCCGCCGACTACTACTTCTTCCCCACCCACCCCTGGCAGTGGTGGAACAAGCTCTCCGTCACCTTCGCCGCCGAAGTCGCCCAGCAGCGCCTGGTGTGCCTGGGCCCCGGCGACGACGACTACCTGGCCCAGCAGTCGATCCGCACCTTCTTCAACACCACCAGCCCCGCCAAGCACTACGTCAAAACGGCGCTCTCCGTCCTCAACATGGGCTTCATGCGCGGCCTGTCCGCCTCCTACATGGAGGCCACCCCGGCCATCAACGACTGGCTGGCCCGCCTCATCGACGCCGACGACACCTTCCGGGCCGCCCGCTTCTCGATCATCCGGGAGCGCGCCGCCCTCGGCTACCGCCACCGCCAGTACGAGGCCGCCACCGCCAAGGGCTCCCCGTACCGGAAGATGCTCGCCGCCCTGTGGCGCGAAAGCCCCGTCCCCACCCTCGAACCGGGCGCGCGCCTGGCCACCATGGCCTCCCTCCTCCACACCGACGACGACGGCGGCTCCCTCGCCGCCGCCCTCATCGAGGAGTCCGGCCTGGAACCCGCCATCTGGCTCCGCCGCTACCTGGACGCCTACCTCACACCCGTACTCCACGCCTTCTACGCCTACGACCTGGTCTTCATGCCGCACGGCGAGAACGCCATCCTGGTCATCGAGGACGGCGCCGTGGCCCGCGTGATCTTCAAGGACATCGCCGAGGAGATCGCCGTCATGGTCCCCCAAGGCCCTAAGGGCCAGGGAGGTGCCCCCATCGACGCGGTGCTGCCCCCCGCCGTCGAACGCATCCGCGCCGACGTCCCCGAGGACAAGAAACTCCTGTCCGTCTTCACCGACGTCTTCGACTGCTTCTTCCGCTTCCTCAGCAGCACCCTCGACGACCAGGGCATCCTCGACGAGGACACCTTCTGGCGCACGGTCGCCGCCTGCGTCACCGACTACCAGGCGGCCACCCCCCAGCTCGCCGACAAGTTCGAGCGCTACGACCTCTTCACCGACGAGTTCGCGCTCTCCTGCCTCAACCGCCTCCAGCTGCGCAACAACCAGGAGATGGTCGACCTCCAGGACCCGGCGGGCGCCCTCCAGCTCATCGGCACCCTCCGCAACCCCCTCGCCCCGTACGCTCCGGCCTCCTGACCCACCCCCACACGCAGAAGGGCGGAACCCCTCCCCGGGGTCCCGCCCTTCCTCATACGTCACATCGGCTCGGGCCGACGGCCGGCTCAGTCCTTCGCGGAACCGGCCTCGCCCTGGGCGCCGTCGTCCTCGGCCGGGTCCGCCTCGTCGGCCTCTTCCAGCGCGTCGGTGAACTCCACGCCGTCCAGCTCCGCGAGCCGGTCCGAGGCGTCCGTCGTACCGCCCTGGTCGGCCTCCAGCGCCCTGGCGAACCAGTCGCGCGCCTCGTCCTCACGCCCGACCGCCAGCAGCGCGTCCGCGTACGCGTACCGCAGCCGCGCCGTCCACGGGTGCACCGCACTCGACGCGAGCTCCGGGCTCTGGAGGGTCACCACCGCCGCGTCCGCCTGGCCCATGTCCCGCCGGGCACCCGCCGCGACCAGCCGCATCTCGACCTGGCCGGCCTTGTCGAGCTTCTGCACCTCGGGCTCACCGGCCATGGCCATCGCCTTCTCCGGACGGCCGAGACCACGCTCGCAGTCCGCCATGACGGGCCACAGCTCCACGCTGCCGGTCATCCGCCGCGCCGCCCGGAACTCCGCCAGCGCCTCGCTGTACTTGCCGACCGCGTACGCCGCGAAGCCCGCGGCCTCACGCACCGCCGCGACCCTGGACGCCAGCCGCAGCGCCACCCGCGAGTAGCCGTACGCCTGCTCCGGGTCCTCGTCCAGCAGCTTCGCCACCATCACCAGGTTCTTGGCGACATCATCGGCCAGCGTCTTCGGCAGGCTCAGCAGCTCCTGACGCACATCCTTGTCGATCTCTTCACCGGTGACGTCCTCCGGAATCGGCAGCCGCTTGATCGGCTCCCGGTCCCGGTCCCGCCGGTCATCACGGCGATCGTCCCGCCCCCGGCCACCGCCGTACGGCCGCCGCCCCCCACGCTCGTCATCCCGCCGGAATCCCCCACGGTCATCCCGACGCGGTCCACGGTCATCCCTACGGAACCCACCACGGTCCCCACCGCGATCGTCCCGCCGGTCGCCCCCACGGAACCCACCACGGTCGCCACCGGACGGCCGGTCGTCCCTACGGAACCCACCACGGTCGCCACCACGGTCATCCCGCCGGAAACCGCCACGGTCCCCACCACGGTCGTCCCGCCGGTCACCACCGCGATATCCGCCACGGTCGCCCCCGGACGGCCGGTCATCCCTACGGAACCCACCACGGTCGCCGCCACGGTCATCCCGCCGATCATCCCGCCGGAAGCCGGGACGGTCCCCGCCCCGCTCCTCCCGCCGGAACCCGCCACCACGCTCATCATCCCGCCGCGGCCCACGGTCATCCCTACGGAACCCACCACGGTCCCCACCGCGATCGTCCCGCCGGTCGCCCCCACGGAACCCACCACGGTCGCCACCCAACGGCCGGTCGTCCCTACGGAACCCACCACGCTCGCCACCACGGTCATCCCGCCGGAAACCGCCACGGTCCCCACCACGGTCGTCCCGCCGGTCACCACCGCGATATCCGCCACGGTCGCCCCCGGAC
>NZ_JBHXFI010000043.1:70527-71531 GCF_042724075.1 Streptomyces sp. NPDC127097
CGGCCGGTCATCCCTACGGAACCCACCACGGTCATCACGCCGGTCATCCCGCCGGTCATCACGACGGTCGTCACGGCGGAAGCCGCCACGGTCACCACCGGACGGCCGGTCATCGCGACGGAAACCCCCACGGTCACCGCCCTGGGAACGGTCGTCTCTACGGAAACCGCCGCGCTCGCCGCCACGGTCATCGCGCCGATCGCCACCACGGAACCCACCGCGATCGCCCCCGGACGGCCGGTCATCACGCCGGAACCCACCACGGTCGTCCCGCCGGTCGCCACCGAAGGAACGGTCATCCCGCCGCGGCCCACGGTCATCCCTGCGGAAGCCACCACGGTCACCACCGCGATCGTCCCGCCGGTCGCCACCGCGGTATCCGCCACGGTCGCCACCCGACGGGCGGTCATCACGTCGGTAACCTCCGCGGTCACCACCACGGTTGTCGCCGCGCGACCCGCGGTCGTCACGCCGGAAACCACCGCGGTCACCGTCGTCGCGCCGCTGCGGCCGGCGCTCCGAACGATCGTCGGAAGAATTGGTGGACATCGACGTGACTCCTGTCTTCGGTACTGCATTCATTCTCGCGCACCGACCAGTTCGGCGCGCTTCGGAAAAACAAAAAGGACCCTTGGTCCCAGCGTGAACGCTGGGACCAAGGGTCCTGAAAGATTGTTCGGCGGCGTCCTACTCTCCCACAGGGTCCCCCCTGCAGTACCATCGGCGCGGAAAGGCTTAGCTTCCGGGTTCGGAATGTAACCGGGCGTTTCCCTAACGCTATGACCACCGAAACACTATCGGGCCGTCCCGCAGAGCGGGAAATCGACACTTAGCGAACAAGCGCACTTTTTAGTTAAAGAGTGAAACTTGGTTCAACCAGCGATTGCGACTGTTCGCAACCCGGGAACCACACAGTGGACGCGAGCAACTGAGGACAAGCCCTCGGCCTATTAGTACCAGTCAACTCCACCCGTTACCGGGCTTCCATATCTGGCCTATCAACC
>NZ_JBHXFI010000044.1:0-31451 GCF_042724075.1 Streptomyces sp. NPDC127097
GAGCCGAGACGAAGCGAGCGCAGCGAGTGAAGTGCACCAGGCGCCGCGAGGCCCGCCCTACGGGCGAACGACGGGACTTTGAAGACAGGCCCTAGACGACCTGGTGGAGCCAGCGGACCGGGGCGCCCTCGCCCGCGTAGCGGAAGGGCTCCAGTTCGTCGTCCCAGGGTTTGCCGAGGAGCTTGGCGACCTCGGCGGCCAGCTCGGTCTCGCCGCTCGCCGAGCGGGCGACCGCGGCGCGCAGCCGGTCCTCGGGGATGAGGATGTCGCCGTGGATGCCCGTGACGGCGTGAAAGATCCCCAGATCGGGGGTGGAGCTGTAGCGCTCGCCCTCCGCGGTGGAGCAGGGTTCCGCGGTCACCTCGAAGCGCAGCAGATGCCAGCCGCGCAGCGCGGAGGCCAGCTTGGAGGCCGTACCGGCCTCGCCCTGCCACGAGAACTCGGCTCTCCACGTGCCCGGGGACGCCGGCTGGCGGATCCAGTCGAGGTTGACGCGCACACCGAGGACGCCCGCGACGGCCCATTCGACGTGCGGGCACAGCGCGCGCGGAGCGGAGTGGACGTACAGAACTCCACGTGTCGTCACCGGGACCTCCAGTGCGGTTCGAGGTTCGCCTTCCCCAGCGGCCTCGTGCCCGTTCCGGTTGCGGCCGGGACAGTTGCCATTCTGCCCCAGCGGTCACTTCGGCACCAGCATGCTGGTGACCTACAGTAAACACCATTGGGCGGAATTTGCCGCAAAAGGGACAGGAAATGACGTGATGTAATTTGTCTGTGCCGACTGCACTTGCCACTTTGGGTCACCGCCCGGCAAGCACGGGGCAAAGCTATCGCGCGGTGCCGGTCGAGGGGGTGACGTACCGTCGGTACCCGAAGAGATATCACTCGCACGCCGGAGGGGGACAGGGGATGACGCGGATCGATCGGCCCTTTCGCAGCCGGCGCCGCCGCTTCGCCCTCCGCTCCTCACGCACCGTCGCCATCGGTTCCGCACTGGTGATCGCCCTCACCGCCTGTAGTGGTGACGGCTCCGCTCCGCAGTCCGGCGCCGGGGGCAAGCGGAAGGCCGCCAAGGCGCCGGTGTGGCGCACCAACCCCCGCTCGATCGCCGCCCTCGGCGACTCCATCACGGTCGGCTTCGACGCCTGCACGGTCCTCTCCGACTGCCCGCAGGTCTCCTGGGCCACCGGCACCGACCCCAAGGTCGACAGCCTCGCCCGACGACTGGTCAAACGTCCTGCCACACACAGCTGGAACCTCGCCCGGACGGGTGCGCTGATGCGCGACCTGCCGGACCAGATCACCGCGGCCGCCGACCGGAAGCCCGAGTTGGTCACGGTCCTGATCGGCGCCAACGACGCCTGCCGGCGCGACGTCCGCTCGATGACCCCGGCGGGCGCCTTCCGCGCCGACTTCGCGCGGTCCATGAAGTATCTGCGGCGCGCCCTGCCGCACACCCAGGTGTATGTCGCGGCGGTGCCGGATCTGCTGCGGCTGTGGTCGGAAGGGCGCAAGAACCCGCTCGGCAAACAGGTGTGGAAGCTGGGCATCTGCGGGTCCATGCTGCGCGATCCGGACGATCTGACGAAGGCGGCGCACGACCGGCGGGCGGAGGTCCGGGGCCGGGTGATGGCGTACAACACGGCGCTGGCGGAGGTGTGCGGCACCGACCCGCTGTGCCGGTTCGACAAGTCGGTCTTCGACTACCGCTTCACGGGGCGGCAGTTGAGCACCTGGGACTGGTTCCACCCCGGCACCGGCGGCCAGAAGGAGCTGGCGGAGCTGGCGTTCCGCGCGATCACCCGGCCCGGCCGCGGCAGCTGAACACGCTGCCCCGGCGCCGCCCGGTGGCCGGCGGGCATAGGGTCGCTGCCATGAAGACGCAGGTCAGCAGGGAAGCCTTCGGCGCGCTGGAGGACGGTACGCCCGTCGACCGCTGGACCCTGGAGTCGGGTCCCGGCGGGGTGCGGGTCCGTGTCCTGACCTACGGCGGGATCATCCAGACGGTGGAGGCCCCGGACCGGGACGGGGCGCGGGGACAGCTGGCGCTGGGCTTCGCCGACCTCGCCTCGTATGCCGCGCACGGCGGGTCACACTTCGGCGCGCTGGTCGGGCGGTATGCGAACCGGATCGCCGGGGCGTCGTTCCGGCTCGACGGCCGGACCTGGGAACTGACGCCGAACAACGGGCCGCACAGCCTGCACGGCGGGCCGCGGAACTTCTCCCGGGTGGTGTGGGACGCCCGGCCGGTCGACGGCGGTGTGCGGCTGCACCGGGTCTCCCCGGACGGCGAGGAGGGCTTCCCGGGCGCCCTGGACGTCAGCGTCACCTACACCCTCTCCCCCGGCGGCGCGCTGCGCCTCGTCTCCCGGGCGCGGACCGACGCGCCGACCGTCGTCAACCTCACCAACCACACGTACCTCAATCTGGGCGGGGACGGCAGCGGCAGCGCCACCGGGCACGAGCTGCGGCTGGCGGCATCCCGGTACACACCGTGCGACGCCGGCGGCATTCCGGTGCCCGGTGCACCCGCCGAAGTGGCCGGCACCCGCTTCGACTTCCGGACGGCGCGCGCGGTGGGCGGCGCCTTCGACCACAACTTCGCGCTGGACGGCGGGGTGTGCCACGCGCCGCGCACCGTCGCGGAGTTGTACGACCCGGGCTCCGGCCGCGCCCTGACGCTGGCCACCACCGAGCCCGGTCTCCAGCTCTACACCGCCGGTCATCTCGACGGAACCCTGACCGGCACCTCGGGCGTCCCCTACGGCCCGGCGGCCGGACTGGCCCTGGAAACCCAGCACTTCCCGGACTCCCCGAACCGCCCGGACTACCCCAGCACGGTGCTCCGGCCCGGCGGGACCTATCGCTCGGAGACCGTGTACGGCTTCTCGGTGCGGCCGCGGAGTGCGGGACACCCTTAGGGGCACGGCCGCGCGAAGGTCATCCTGTGCGGCGACGCCAAATGCGGGGTCGGGGCGGAACGATGGCACTGATCGGTTGTCCGGTCCGTTCCGTTTCCGTTCACTGCTGCCCCGGGAGACCTCTCACCATGGCCCGCCTGCGTACCTCCGCTCTCGTGCTGTCCTGTGCCGCCGCGTCGGCCGTGCTGATGACCGGCTGTTCCCTGACGGGGTACGGCCCGGCGAAGGAGGCGGAGCGTACGTACACCGTGCCCGGCAAGGTCACCGCGCTGTCGGCGACGACGCACGGCGGGAACATCGAGGTCGTCCCGGTCGACGCCGGCGGCCAGGTGAAGGTGACGGAGAAGTACGTCTACAACGAGCGGAAGCCGAGCCCCGCGCACGGGGTCAAGGACGGCCGGCTGACGCTGGAGGCCGAGGACTGCGGCATGGGGCGCCGGTGCGAGGTGGCCTACCGGGTGCTGCTGCCGCGCAACGCCTCGGTCGATCTGCGGACCAGCGGCGGGGACATCACCGTCCGCGGCGCCACCGGCGGCATAGCCGCGGAGACCAGCGGCGGCGACATCACCGTCAAGGACTCCACGGCCCGCACGGCGAAGGCGCGGACCAGCGGCGGCAACGTGGATCTCGCGCTGTCCACGGCGCCCGACGAGGTGTCGGGCCGCACCAGCGGAGGCAATGTCACCATCCGGCTGCCGAAGGGCTCCTACGCCGTGGAGGCCACGACCAGCGGCGGCGACAGCAAGGTCTCCGTCCCGACGGACAAGGGCTCCGCGCACAAGGTCACCGCACGGACGAGCGGCGGCGATGTGTCGGTGGTGCCGTCATGAGGGGAGGGCCGCGATGAGGGTCCGGACGGGCGCGTGCCGGGACCGGCGGGGGCGGCCCCGGGGAGGAGCGCCCCCGCCTCCGGAGCCGTCAGCCGACGGTGACCTCCGCCGTCAGCCTGCGGTCGTCGACGCTGCGCGCCGCCTCCACGCGATAGACGCCCTTGACCCGCTGCCAGTCGCCGCCCTCCGCGTCCCAGACCGCGAACGCCCGGTCCGGAAGCGGGATTTCGGCCTCGGCGCTCTCCCCGGGGCCGGCCTCGACGACCGCGAAGCCGGCCAGCCAGCGCGCCGGGCGCTCCGGAGCGTCGGGGGCGGCGTCCTCGGTGGGCGCCAGATAGATCTGGACGACCTCGCGGCCGGTCCGGTCGCCCGCGTTGCGGACGCGCACCCGCACCGAGTCCGGGGTGGTGTCCAGCGACTCGTACTCCCAGTCGGTGTAGCCGAGGCCGTGACCGAAGGGGTAGGCGGGCGCGACGGCGGACCGCTGCCAGGCGCGGTAGCCGACGAACACCCCCTCGGCGTAGTCGAGTCGGCCGCCGGTCGGGGTGACGGTGGTGACCGGGGCGTCGGCGAGGCGGGCCGGCCAGGTGGTGGGCAGCCGGCCGCCCGGCTCATGGGCGCCGAGCAACACGTCCGCCAGCGCCGCCCCGGCCTCCTGCCCGGGGAACCAGCTCAGCAGCACGGCGGGGACCTCCTCGCGCCACGGAAGTTCCACCGGCGAGCCGGAGTTGACGACCACCACGGTGTGCGGGTTGGCGGCGGCGACCCGGCGGACCAGCTCGTCCTGGCGGCCGGGCAGCCGCAGATCGCCGCGGTCGAAGCCCTCGGACTCGGTCTCCTCGGTGGTGGCGACGACGACGATCGCCACATCGGCGTCGGCCGCGGCCCGGACCGCCTCGGTGATCTCCGTGTCCGCATCGGCCCGCGGCGCCCGGTGACCGAGCAGGAAGTGCAGCGCGGCCGGCCCCTCCCCGGAGCCTCCGGGGTGGTCCGGCACGTACCGCAGCGTGACCTCGACGGGCTCGTCCGCCGTCAGCTGCGCCGTCACCCGCCGCTCGACGGGGTTGAGGAACGACTCGAAGGGGTCGCCGCCCTCCGGTGCGCAGTGGCCGTCGAAGAGCAGCGCGCCACCGACGGTCAGCCGCAGCTCACCGGTGCCGGCGACGGCGAAGGTGTGGCGGCCGGTGTGCCGCGGGGTGAAGCTGCCGGTCAGTTCGACGGCGCTCAGGTCCTGCCGGCTGACGCCCTCGGGGAAGCGGCCCATCACCTGCACCGTGCCGTCGCGCTGCGCGGTCTCGGCGAGCAGCCGGCCGTCCGCGGCCAGGTAGCGGGCGCGCAGCGTGAAGCCCTCACGGGCGCGCGGGACGCGGGAGTGCGGATCGGCGCCGGCCGCGAAGGTGAGCTCTACGTCGTCGGGCAGCGCGGCGCGCAGCCCCTCCAGCGGGGAGACGACCGCGTCGGGAAAGACGGTCGCGGACCCGCCGCCGAGCACCCGGGCCTCGCGCGCGGCCGTCCCGATGACGGCGACCCGACGGACCGCGGCGGCATCGAGCGGCAGCGCCCGCCGCGCACCCGCCACCGGCTCGTTGCGCAGCAGGACACACCCCCGCCGGGCGACCTCGCGGGCCACCGTCCGGCCGTCGATCCCCCGCGGGACACCGGCCGGGTCGACCGCGGCCGGCACCCCGTCCAGACACCCCGTGCGGGCGGCGAGCAGCAGCACCCGGCGCACCGCGTCGTCCACCTCCGACTCGGCCACCGCTCCGCCGCGGACGGCCTCGGCGAGCCGCGCGCCGTAGACCGTCCGGGGCCCCGGCATCGCCACGTCCAGGCCGCCGCGCAGGGCGCTCACGGTGTCGCGGGCGGCCGTCCAGTCGGAGACATTGCAGCCGTCGAAGCCCCATGCGCCGCGGAGCACGTCCTGGACCAGCGCGCGGTGTTCGGTCATCGTCGAGCCGTTGACCTGGTTGTAGGCGGTCATCACGCCCCAGGGGCGGGCCTTTTCGACGATGTGCTCGAAGGGCGCGAGATAGAGCTCGCGCAGCGGGCGGGGGGCGATGCGGTTGTCGACGGTGAGCCGGTCGGTCTCGGCGTCGTTGCCCACGAAGTGCTTGACGGTCGTACCGACGCCGCCCTCCTGCACCCCACGGACATATCCGGCCCCGATCTCGCCGATGAGCAGTGGGTCTTCCGCATAGCACTCGAAGTGCCGGCCGCCCAGTGGTGAGCGGTGCAGATTGACGGTCGGCGCCAGCAGGACGTGCACGCCCTTGCGGCGGGCCTCCTGGGCGAGGAGGTGACCGGTCCGGCGGGCCAGCTCCGGGTCCCAGGTGGCGGCCAGCGCCGTGGGGCTGGGCAGCACCACCGAGGGGTCCTCGGGGCTCCACTCCTGGCCCCGCACCCCGACCGGCCCGTCCGACATCACCATTGACCGGAGTCCGATCGCGGGCACGGCCGGCAGCGTCCACATGTCCTGGCCGGACAGCAGCCGGGCCTTGGTGTCGAGGTCGAGTGCGGCGAGTGCCCGCTCGACGGCCGCGGCGTGCTCGTGCGCGCGGTCCCGGGCATGATGGTGGGCGGCGTCAGCGGCGGGGCCGTGAGGATGGTGGTCGGTCATGCGGCTCTCCGGTGTTCCCTGAATGGACGTGCGGACCCCCTGTCCGGATTCTTACCGGCCCACCTGTCAACCGGTAGGCACCGTTACTTTTCCGTTACATCAGTCGTACGGGATCTCCACGGGAGAGTTACGCTCGGCCGGTGACTGCACGAGACCAGGACGGACCCCGCGGCGGCGGGCCGGGCGCGCGGCGCGCCGGCGGCGGGCGCGAGGCCCAGCGCGCGGAGCGGCGCGCGGCCATCCTGGAGGCCGCCATGGAGCTGATCGCCGAGCGCGGCTACCGCCGTACCTCGCTCGCCGCCGTCGCCGAACGCGCCGGACTGACCCAGCAGGGCCTGCTGCACCACTTCCCCACCAAGGAACTGCTGCTGGTGGGGGTGCTGGAGACACGCGACCGCTGGGATCTGGCCTCGGCCGCCGCGGCGGCCGGCACCCGGCACACCGACACCCTCGCCCAGCTCGTCGACTACAACGCCACCCGGCCCGGCCTCGTCCGGACCTACACGGTGCTGGCCGCCGACAGCGTCACCGAGGACCACCCCGCACGCGCCTTCTTCGAAGGCCGCTTCCGTGCCGTCCGCGCCGGGATGGCCGAGGTGCTGCGGGCCGAATGCGGCGACACCCTGCCCGGCGGTCTGACCCCGGAGCGGGCGGCGCCACTGCTGGCCGCCGTGATGGACGGGCTCCAGTTGCAGTGGCTGCTGGACCCGGAGGACGTGGAGATGCCGGCGGCCTTCCGGGACTTCCTGGCGCTGCTCGGGTGCGGGCAGGGGCGGACCGGCGGGGCCGCGGAGGGGCGGACCGACGGGGCCGCGGAGAGGCCGGGCGGAGAACCCGGGGAGGGGCCGGGCGAGGAGCCGGGAGACGGCCCGGGCGAGGGCTGACACCCGGCTGACACCGGAGTCCCGCAGACCTCGTGGACCCTGCCGAGCCCGCGGACCCCGCCGAGCCCGTAGACCCCGCCGACCCCGTGGGCCCTGGTGCAGCTAGCGGGCCGGAGCGAGGCAGGAGACCGTCATCCGGTCCGGGCTGTAGGTGAGGTCGGCGAGCAGCTCGCCGTCGGCGCAGACGTCCTTGGAGGTGTTGAGCCGGCGGGTCACCTTGTACTCCGCGTCGGCCGCACCGCAGTCCACGATCTCCAGGTCCTGGTCCTCCCAGTCGCCTTCGTTGCGGACGCAGTCACCGACCGCGAGGGTGGGCGCCTGCCCGATACCGGCGCCCTCGACGAACGCGCCGAGCACGAACAGGGTGGGAATCGCCAGCACCACCAGCGCCATCGGCACCAGGAACAGCAGCGCCACCGGCCGGCGCAGCAGCGACCGGCCCGGGTCGAGCGAGGGGCCGAACCCTCCTACGGGGGCGGCCAGTTTGCGGAAGCGGCTCCGGGGGCCGAGGTTCATCAGCAGGGTGACCGGGGTGATGGCCACGGACAGCGGGCCCCACCAGCCCTGCCACAGCGTCTTCGCGGACATCTCCCGGTAGGTGGCCAGCCCGCAGGAGCGGCAGAACATTCCGCTGCGGCTGAGGAAGCGCATCAGGAGGAGGAGTCCCTGGTGCCCGCGGACGGTGGCCTGCACGGCGGGCCGGGCCCCGCAGAGCCCGCAGCCCGGGTCGGCGGTGTACGGGTGCGGGTGTGGGTGCGGGTGTGGAGGCGGGTGCAGGGGCGGCTGACGGTCGTACGGATACCGGGCCGGCTGCCCCGGCTGCGGGTCGTACGGGCCGATGGGCGGCTGCGGGTGGACGGCGCCCGCGGGCTGTGACAGGTGGGGTGCTGTGGACTGTTGCGGGTGGGCGCCCGCGGGCTGTTGTGGGTGGGGCCCCATGGGCGGTGGTCCGTACGGCTGGGCATACGGGTGCGGGCCGTGCGGCGGTGGCGGAGTGGCCACGGAGATCCCCCTGAGTCTCGTGGAGTGCGCCGGACGCGGCGGCGGACCGGCGCGGACCGGTCCCGACCGGACCGGACCGGACCAGGAACCCTATCCGCGGTCACCCGGCACGCACCGGGCCGGGTCGAGTGCTCAAGTCGTGGTCCAAGTCGGGGGCTCAAGTCGGGGGCAGGAACAGGACAGCGGGGAGGCCGGCGCCTCTACCGCCCCCACGCCCACAGCGCTTTACTCGCCCCCATGAGACGCATACGTACCAGGATGGGCGCGCTCGGTGTCGCGCTGATGGCCGCCGTCCCGCTGGCCCTGACGGCTCCGGCCACCGCGGCCCCCGCGACGGACGGCACGGTGGAGGAGGGGCGGCTGACGCAGGCGGCGCCGCAGGAGATCCTGCGGCGCAGTGGATTCGACGTGTGGGAGCGGGAGTTCGCGCGCGGGCTGGCGCGGGTGACGAGCTACCCGGAGGCCCGGCGCTTTGTCGCGGCCGAGGGGCGGGCGCTGTGGCGGCGGGCCGTGGACCGGGCGCAGGGCCGCGGGCCCGACGGCGGCGATCTGAGCCGGGACGACGACCGTCCGCTGTATTGGGCGCGGCTCGGGATGACGAAGGAACTACGGCAGTGGCAGCCGGAGTTCGGGCTGTCCGAGGACCGGCGCGACGCCCTGCTCGGGTCACTGGAGCGGGGTTCGCGCGGGCAGGACTCGATCGCGCTGCCCGCCGGGAAGGAGGTGCTGCGGGTGATGGTGACCGGCTTCGACCCGTTCCAGCTGGACGCCGATGCCCGGCGGAGCAATCCGTCGGGGGCGGCGGCGCTCGCGCTGGACGGGACGACCGTGCGGACCGCCTCCGGGAAGCCCGCCCGGATCGAGACCGCCGTCTTCCCCGTACGGTGGGCCGACTTCGCGGCGGGCACGGTGGAGCGCACCCTGCTGCCGCACTTCCGGAGCGGCCCGCGGCAGGCCGATCTGTTCACGACGGTCAGTCAGGGGCGGCCCGGCCGGTTCGATGTCGAGCGGACCAACGGGGCCTGGCGGGGCGGCTATCCGGACAATGTGCGGGATGCGCGCACGGAGCTGGTGCCGATCCCGGCGGGGGTGCCGACCGTGCGGCCGCAGCCGCAGTGGACGACCACCAGCCTGCCGTACGCGCGGATCGTGGCGGCCGGCACCGGACCGTACCCGGTGGTCGACCACACCGCCGTCACCGAGATCCCGGCGGGCGGCGGCGCACCCGTCGACCGGCCGGACGGCCCGACCCCGGGCTCCACGGCGCGTGCCGGGGGCGGCGGGGACTATCTGTCCAATGAGATCGCCTACCGGGCGACGCTGCTGAGGGACGCGGTGCGGCCGGCGATCCCGGGCGGGCATCTGCACACGCCGGTGCTGGAGTTCGGCCCGGACAACACCGACCCGACGAACGGCCAGGTCACCGACCCCGTCTTCGTACGCAACCGGACCGCGATCACCGGGCAGGTGCGGGCGGTCGTGACGGTGGCGGCGTCGGAGGCGGCGGCACGGGCGGCGGACCGGAAGTAGCCGGACCGGCGTTGCCTTGGGCGGGCGGTCCGGCGGCGGGAGAAGCCACCGGACCGCCCGGACCACCCGGGACCACCCCGATCGGCCCGGCCCGCCCCGCCCGATCCGTCCGGTCCCGCCCGATCCCGCCCGGTCCCCCGGCCCGCCCGGCATCATGGGCGAATGATCATTGCTGCCGCACAATTCCTCCCGGTACCGGGCGATATCGAGGCCAACGCCGCCCGGATGGCCGGGCTCCTCACCGAGGCCGCCGGGCGCGGCGCGGGGCTGGTGGTCTTCCCCGAACTCGCCCTGACGCACTACGACCTGGCCCTGATAGCCGCCGACCCGCTGGGCATGACGGTCACGGCGGACGACGCCCGGCTGGCACCCGTACGGGAGGCATGCCGGGCGACCGGGACCGCGGCGGTCGTGAACGCGGCGGGCCGCGCCACCGGCGGCGGGTCCCGTCCGGCCCTCTCCTCGTTCGTCATCGGCCCGGACGGCGCCCTGGTCACCCGCTACGACAAGGTCCATCTGTACGGGGACGAGAACACGGTGTTCGCGCCGGGCACCACCGACGGCCGCTGCACCCTGGGCGGCATCCGGTTCGCGCTCGCCACCTGCTTCGACAACAGCGTCCCCGAGGTGGCGGCGCGGGCCGCGGCGGACGGCTGCCGGGTGTCGCTCGCCAGCTCCTTCCACGGCTCGGCGGAGCGCGTGGCGCGGTATGCCCAACAGGCGCGGAACCACGGTCTGCATGTGCTGCTCGCCAACGGCATGGGGACCGGCGGCTCGGCCTCGGGGTGCGGCCTCAGCGGCGCCTGGCTGCCGTCGGGCGAGCGGGTGGCGGCGGCCGCCGAGTGGACCGGGCCGGTGCCGGGGGACGGCGCGGAGCTGGTGTTCACCGATGTCCGCGACCGGATCACGCTGATGGCGGACCCGGCGGTGGCCGCGGTCCCCGTCGAGGAGTGCGGTGAGCCGCTGGTGGACGTACGGACCGCGGCGCCCGCGCTGCTCGTGGCCGAGGACCGGAACGACCCGCTCGGCGCCTTCGCCCATCTGCGGGAAGGCGTGCTCCAACGGCTGCTGGCGGCGCAGGAATCGCTGCCGGACGGGCTGCGGTTGCAGTTCGTCGAGGGCTACCGGCCGCCGGGGCTCCAGCGCCGCTACTTCGAGGAGTACACGGACGAACTGCGCGCCGCCCACCCCGACTGGGACGCCGACCGGCTCCATCAGGCCGCCAGCCGCTATGTGTCGCCGCCCGGGATCGCACCGCACAGCGCCGGTGGTGCGGTGGACCTCACCCTCGTCACCGCCGAGGGGGAACCCGTCGACATGGGGACCCCGATCAACGCCTCCCCCGAGGAGAGCGACGGCGCCTGCTACACGGCCGCGCCGGAGCTGACGCCCGTCGCCCGCGCCCACCGCCGGGTGCTGAACACCGCGCTGACCGCCGCCGGTCTGGTCAACTACCCCACCGAGTGGTGGCACTGGTCCTACGGCGACCGCTACTGGGCGCTGGCGACCGGCGCGGACCATGCGCTGTACGGGCCGAAGGAGCTGGACGGGCGGTGAGGTGACGGCGGTTGCCGGGCGGCGCCGAGCGAGGCCGGCCGGTGCCGCCCCCGGCCTCAGCCCTGCGGCTGCTCCGGCGCCAGCACCTCCAGCTCCGCCCGGGTCGGGTAGGACGGCTGGGCGCCCGGCTTGGTGACGGCGGCGGCGCCGACCCGTACGGCGAAGCGCGCCGCCCCGGGCAGCGTGTCGCCGCGGGCCAGACGGGTGGCGAGGGCGCCGGTGAAGGCGTCGCCGGCGCCGGTGGTGTCCACGGCCTTGACGCGTACGCCCGGGACGGTCTCGGCTCCGGAGGCGTCCAGGACCAGCGCGCCCTCGCCGCCGAGGGTGACCACGACGGAGCGGGCGCCCAGGTCGCGCAGGGCCTGCGCCCATTGGGCCGGGGTGCCGTCGGCCAGCCCGGAGAGCTGCCGCGCCTCGTGCTCGTTGACCACCAACGGGTCGGCCACCGACAGAAGTTCGGGGGCCGGCGCCGCGGCGGGAGCCGGGGAGGGGTTGAGCACGACGCGGGCACCGGCCTGCTCGGCGGCCGCGGCGGCGGCCCGTACGGACTCCATGGGGATCTCCAGCTGGAGGGAGACCACGGCGGAGGCGGCGATGGTGTCCTTCGCGGCGGCCACGTCCTGCGGGGAGAGCGCGGCGTTGGCGCCCGGCGAGACCACGATGCTGTTGTCACCGTCCGGATCGACGATGATCATCGCGGTGCCGGTGCGGGCCGCCTCGTCCACGATGACCGGGGTGACATCGGTGCCCGCGGCGCGCTGGGCACCGAGCAGCAGCTCCCCGTACGCATCGCCGCCGACCCGCGCCAGCAGCGCGGTGCGCCCGCCGATCCGGGCGGCGGCAGCGGCCTGGTTGGCGCCCTTGCCGCCGGCCGATTCGACCAGGTCCGTGCCGAGCACGGTCTCGCCCGCGCCGGGCCGCCGGTCGACCCGTACCGTCAGATCCGCGTTGGCCGAGCCGACCACCAGGACGTCATACATGCACCGCTCTCCCACTTCTTCTCATCTGTCCTTCCCGGCCGCCCCTTTGGACGTGCCGGCCACGCTCTCAGTCGTCGAACTTCTTGGCGTTCTCGGCGGTCACCAGCACCACCGGCACCCGGACCGACCGCGGCAGCTTCTCACCACGGGACGCCTTCAGCGCCCAGTCCACGGCCTGTTTGCCGAGGAGCTCCGGCTGCTGGGCGACGGTGGCGGTCAGGGTGCCGCCGCGGACCGCCCGGACCCCGTCCGGGGTGCCGTCGAACGCCACCACCTTGACGTCCTTGCCGGAGCGGCCGCCCAGCGCCTTGGACGCACCCAGCGCCATCTCGTCGTTGGCGGCGAACACCCCGCCGATGTCACGGTGCGCCTGGAGCATGTTGGTCATCACGTCCATGCCCTTGGTGCGGTCGAAGTCCGCGGGCTGGCGGGCGACGACCTGGATGCCGGGGTACTTCTTGATGCCCTCCTCGAAGCCCTTGCCGCGCTCGCGGGCGGCGGAGGTGCCGGCCTGCCCCTCCAGGAAGGCCACCTTGCCCTTGCCGCCGAGCGATTCGGCCAGGGTCTTCGCGGCGAGCCGGCCGCCCGCGACGTTGTCGGAGGCGATGGTCGAGCCGACCGTGCCGCCGTTGACGCCCCGGTCGATGGAGATGACCGGCACCTTCGCCCGGTTGGCGACACCGACGGCCGGGACCGCGGCGTCGGAGTCGACCGGGTTGATGATGGCCGCCTTGACGTTCTGGCTGGTGAACGTCTCCATCTGGTTGATCTGCTGGGTGGGGTCGTTCTGGGCGTCGGTGATGTTGAGGTGCAGCCCGCGGGCGTCCGCCTCGGCCTGGGCGCCTTCCTTGATGCCGACGAAGAACGGGTTGTTCATCGTGGACAGCGCCAGCCCCAGGTCGGTGTTGCCGCCGCGGTCGCAGCCGGCCAGGCCCAGGGCGACGGTCGCGGCCAGCCCGGCCGCCAGCGACGCCTTGATCCGGGTGTTCTGCCAGGCGTTCCGCCGGGTGCTCTGCCAAGCGTTCCGCCGGGTGTTCCGCGGGGCCTTCATCGCGCGCTCCGGCGGCGCAGCGTGTCCAGGAGCACCGCCACCGCGATGACCAGTCCGGTGGCGACCTGCTGCCAGAACGCCGAGACGCTCAGCAGGTTGAGGCCGTTGCGCAGGACGGCGAGGATCAGCGCACCGATGAGGGTGCCGGAAGCCTTGCCGGAGCCGCCGGAGAGGCTGGCCCCACCGATGACGACGGCGGCGATGGCGTCCAGCTCGTAGCCGGTGGCGGCCTGCGGCTGGGCGGAGGTGAGCCGGGCGGCGAGCACGATGCCGGCGACCGCGGCGAACACCCCGGACAGCGCGTAGATCGCGAGCTTGCGGCGCTTGACGTGAATGCCGGAGAGCCGGGCCGCCTCCTCGTTGCCGCCGATCGCGAACATCGCCCGGCCGGCATACGTACGGGCCAGCACCAGCGCCGCGATCAGCCCCATCGCGATCATGACGAGCACGGGCACCGGCAGCCAGCCGCCGAGGGTGTCACCGAGCGCGCTGACCGAGCCGGGGAACGGGATCGGCGAGCCGCCGGAGATGACCAGGGCCAGGCCGCGGCCGACCGAGAGCATCGCCAGCGTGGCGATGAAGGCGGGCAGTTTGCCGTAGGCGACCAGCGCGCCGGAGACCAGACCGGCCCCGGCGCCGACCGCCAGGCCCAGCAGTACCGCCATCCAGACGGGCAGGCCCTCGCCGGTGGCCGCCCAGGCCACGACGGTGGCGGAGAGCGCGGCGATCGAGCCGACCGAGAGATCGATACCGGCCGAGACGATCACGAAGGTGACGCCGAAGGCGAGGATCGCGGTGACCGACGCCTGGACGCCGACGTTGAGGAGGTTCTGCCCGTTGAGGAAGTCCCTGGACAGCGCCGCCATCACGACGACCAGGGCGATCAGCCCGCCGAGCGGGCCGTTCCTGAGGACCGCCCGGGAGAACCACGGCCCGAAGCCGTCCCGGTCCGGTGCCCGTCCCACCGCCTCGGCGGCGGCTCCCGTCTTCACCTCAGTGGACATCGGAGCCCTCCATCGCGCTCTCGTCGTGGTGCTTCGTGTTCTTGGCGGTGCCGGACGTGCTCTTGGCGGTGCCGTTCGTGTTCCCGGAAGCGGCACCGGGCGCCTGGAGCGCCAGTTCCATCACGGCGTCCTGGGTGGCCTCTTCGGCCGACAGCTCACCGGCCAGCCGGCCCTGCGACATCACCAGCACCCGGTCGCTCATGCCGAGAACCTCGGGCAGATCGCTGGAGATCATCAGGACCGCGCGGCCGGCCGCCGTCAGCTCGTTGATCAGCTGGTAGATCTCGACCTTGGCGCCGACGTCGATACCCCGGGTCGGCTCGTCGAGGATCAGCAGCCGGGTGTCCGTCAGCAGCCACTTGCCGATGACGATCTTCTGCTGGTTGCCGCCGGAGAGGGTGCGGGCGCTCTGGCCCAGGCCGCTCATCCGGACCTTCAACCGCTCGGCGGCGGTGGCCGCTTCGCGCCGCTGCGCGCCGCGGTCCACCAGCCCGCCGCGGGTGTCGCGGTCGAGCCGGGCGAGGGTGAGGTTGTCCTGGAGGGAGGCGTCCAGCACCAGGCCCTGGCCCTTGCGGTCCTCCGGTACGAGGCCGAGCCCGGCGCGCATCGCGGCCCGGACATCGCCGCGGGCCAGCTCCTTGCCGTCGATCTCGACCGTGCCGGCGTCATAGCGGTCCACCCCGAAGACCGCCCGGGCCACCTCCGTACGGCCCGCGCCGACCAGCCCGGCGAGGCCCACGACCTCACCGGCCCGCACCTCGAAGTCGATGCCCTCCAAGACCGGTCCGGCCGGCGAGCCGTTACGGGTCAGGCCGCGGACGCGCAGCAGGGGCGCGCCCGGCTCGTCGGGGCGCCGGCGCGGGTACTGCTCGGCGATGTCCCGGCCCACCATCAGGCGGATCAGCTCGTCCTCGTCCGTCGAGGCCGGCACCTCCGCGACCGAGCGGCCGTCGCGCAGCACCGTCACCCGGTCGCCGAGCGCGCCGATCTCCTCCAGGTGGTGGGTGATGAAGATGATGCCGACGCCGGCGTCGCGCAGTTCGCGGACGATCTCGAAGAGGGTCTCGACCTCCTCGGAGGTCAGCACCGCGGTCGGCTCGTCCATGATCAGGACACCGGCGTCCAGGCTGAGCGCCTTGGCGATCTCGACCATCTGGAGGCGGGCGATGCCCAGTTCGGCGACCGGGGTGTTCGGGGACACATCGAGCCGTACGCGCCGCAGCAGTTCGGCGGCCCGGGTCCGCATCGTCTTCTTGTCGACCAGACCGAGCCGGGTGCGCGGCTGCCGGCCCAGGAAGATGTTCTCGGCGACGGTCAGCCCGGGGACGAGGTTGAACTCCTGGTAGATGGTGGCGATGCCGAGCCGCTCGGCGTCCTGTGCCGAACGGATGGTGGCCTCGACGCCGTCCACGAGGAGCCGGCCCTCGTCGGGGCGGTGGGCGCCGGAGAGCATCTTGATGAGGGTGCTCTTGCCCGCACCGTTCTCGCCGAGCAGGACATGCACCTCACCGGTGCGCAGGCTCAGGTCCACGCCGTCGAGCGCGCGGACACCCGGGAACGACTTCGTCACCCCCTCCACGCGCAGCAGTTCGCGGCCGCCCGGCAGGTCGTCATTGACGCCGGTCATGCGCTGCCCCTCTCTTCCTGGGGTGGGTGGTGGGTTGGGTGGTGGCCCGCCCGGACGGGGTGCCGGGCCCGGGGTGCCGGGGCCGGCCCGGGCGGGCCTGCTCAGGGGGCGGGCAGTTCGCCGCAGGAGCGGCGGGTGACCAGCCGGGCCGGCAACAGCACCGAGTCGGCGGGCCGGCCCTCGATCCGCGCCAGCAGGGTGTGGACGGCGGCCCGGCCCAGTTCCCGGGTGGGCTGGGCGATGGCGGTCAGCGGCGGATCGGTGTGGGCGAACCACGGCACGTCGTCGTACACCACCAGCGCCACGTCGTCGGGGACCCGCAGCCCGCGGGCGCGGAGTTCGTCCATCGCGCCCAGCGCCATCAGGTTGTCGGTGGCCAGCACCGCGTCCGGCGGCTCGGCGAGGTCGAGGAACGCGCTCATCACCTGGCGGCCGCCGGTGTGCTGGAGGTCGGGGGTGGCACCGACCCGCTCGTCGGGCAGGGTGAGGCCGTACCCGCCCAGCGCCGTACGGAAGAAGCCGAGGCGCTCATCGCCGGTGGGGGTGCCGGCCGGGGCGACGATGATCGCGGGGCGGCGGCGGCCGTGGGCGGCGAGATGGGCCGCGAGCTCGGTGAGCGCGGTACGGCCGTCGGCGCGGACGCAGGGGGCGTCGACACCGGGCACGGTGCGGTCCAGCAGCACCAGCGGGGTGCCGGAGGCGACCACCTCGCTGAGCATCGCCGAACCGGTACCGGCCGAGCTGACCAGCAGGCCGTCGATCCGGCGGTCGAGCAGCGTGCGGATGTAGTCGTCCTGCTGCTCGGGGCGCTCACCGGCGTTGCCGATGACCAGGCTGTAGCCGAGGCTGCGGGCCTCGTCCTCGACGGCGTCGGCCAGCTCGGTGAAGAACGGGTTGGTGAGATCACTGATGATCAGGCCGAGCGCGCCGGTCCGCGCGGTGCGCAGCGCGCGGGCGACGTTGTTGGGCCGGTAACCCAGCTCCCGTACGGCGGCGAGCACCCGCTCCCGGGTCTCGGCAACCGGACTGTGGCCATTGAGCACCCGCGAAACCGTGGCCACGGAAACCCCTGCCCGCTCCGCCACATCCTTGATGTTCGCCATGGCACCGTCGCCGTTCCGTTTGTCCGCTGGTCGCTGGTCGGCGATCGCTGGTCGCTGGTCGCCCCTCCTGTACGGGGGGTGGCAGGTTCCCTCGATCGCCGTGTAATCGTTTCCGTGAGAAATGCGTGGGGGCTACGAAATCGATTACACGGGGGGTGCGTCAAGGCGGGGGGAATGTTGCGTGCGTCACAGGGGGTGGGGTGTGGCTTGGGGTTGGGGGCGGGCGGGTGGTTAGGCGGGAGCGTCGCGAGGGGTGCGGGAGGTGCGGAGGGGGAGGCCCGGGTGTGGGGCGCGAGGCGCGGGGTGCGGGAGGCGAGGCGCGAGGCACGGGAGGTGCGGGGCGCCCGAGGACACAAAGGAGTGCGGGAAGCATGAGGGCGCGCGTTGCGCGGGTCGTGTCGAGCCCGGGCACTCCCCCGTTGACCGTCCCGCCTTGACGGCGGGGACCGGCCGTGTCCGGACCCCGTGAGGCCGGCCCCGGCGTTACCGGGCGAACTGCCCCACACAAGCGACGATCGCCACCAGCAGGCTCAGCACCCCGATGACCACCTGCCATCTGTCAGACGGCGCCCACCGGTCGCTCTCCTGCTCCGTGTCCTGATCGTCCATCGCTCCTCCTCGCTCCTCCGGACAGGCCCCGGAAGCCAGGGCCCCCGCCGGCCGACCGCCGACGGAGCTGTGGGGAGGAACGTGGTGAAGCGCCGCCAGAATAGCGCGAGTTGAGCCGACACAGGCCCGAATACGGGGCCGAAGCGCGGGGCCGAAGAGCAGGAGCGAAGAGTGGCCCCGTGGCGGTGCCCGGAGGTCGTCCCACCCGCCGCCACGAACGTGGGGGCTGCACCACGCCCCCGCAGACACCAGAGGGCCGCACCCCTTCGCGGGATGCGGCCCTTGCGGAAATGCGCGGGTGACGCCGTGGGTCAGGCGACGGTCAGCTTGACCTCGATGTTGCCGCGGGTGGCGTGGGAGTACGGGCACACCTGGTGCGCCTTCTCCACGAGGTCCTGGGCGGTGGCCGCGTCGACCTGCGGAATCGAGACGGCGATCTCGACCGTGAGGCCGAAGCCGCCGTCCGGGGTCTTGCCGATACCGACCTTGGCGGTCACCCGGGAGCCGGAGACATCGGCGTTCTCCCGGCGGGCGACGACGCTGAGCGCGCCCTGGAAGCAGGCGCTGTAACCGGCGGCGAACAGCTGCTCGGGGTTGGTGCCGGCGCCGCTGCCGCCCTGCTCCTTGGGCGGGTTGACGACCACGTCGAGCTTGCCGTCGTCGCTGGCGACGCGGCCGTCACGGCCGTTCTCAGCGGTGGCGACGGCGGTGTAGACGACATCGACGGTCTGGATGGACATACCAAATCCTCCTGTGGTTCGCCGCGACTCGCGCCCACGGATCGCGACGGCGTTCAGCCGAGCCTAACGGGCGGCCGCAAGAGGCTAGGGGGACGGGGGAGGTGGGGCGGGAGACGGGGTGGGGTGGGGCCGGGGTGGGACCGGGGGACGGGGTGGGATGGGGCGGGGCGGACGAGGTGGGGGCCGGAATGGGGGAGCCGGGGGGCGGGGACACAGCCCTCCGGGCCTCCCCTCCCCCGGCCGCGAGGCTCAGCCCTCCAGGCTGACGATCATCTTGCCCGTGTTGTCCCCGCGCAGCAGGCCCAGGAAGGCTTCGACGCCGTTCTCTATGCCGGACACCTTGGTCTCGCTGTACTTCAGTTCGCCGGAGCGGATCCAGGCGGAGACCTCCTCGACGAACTTCGGCTGGAGGGCGGCGTGGTCGCTGACCAGCAGGCCCTGGAGGCGCAGGCGCTTGCCGATCACCATGGCGAGGTTGCGGGGGGCCGGGCTCGGCTCCGTGGCGTTGTACATCGAGATCATGCCGCAAATGGCGGCACGGCCATGGACGTTGAGGGAGCTGATGGCCGCTTCGAGGTGGTCGCCGCCGACGTTGTCGAAGTAGACGTCGATACCGTCCGGGGCGGCCTCCTTCAGCTGCTTGCTGACGTCGCCGTTCTTGTAGTTGAAGGCGGCGTCGAAGCCGTACTCCTCCACCAGGAGCTTGACCTTCTCGTCGGAGCCGGCCGAGCCGATGACTCGGGAGGCGCCCTTGAGCTTGGCTATCTGGCCGACCTCGCTGCCCACCGCACCGGCCGCGCCGGATACGAAGACGGCGTCGCCCTCCTTGAAGGACGCCACCTCCAGCAGACCCGCGTACGCGGTCAGGCCGGGCATGCCCAGCACGCCGAGGTAGGCGGTGAGCGGGGCCAGCGACGGGTCCACCTTGGCGGCGCGCTTGGCGTCCAGGACCGCGTACTCGCGCCAGCCGAGGCCGTGCAGGACATGGTCACCGACGGCGACGGAGTCATCGCGCGAGGCGAGGACCTCGCCGACCGCGCCGCCCTCCATCGGCTGGTCGAGCTGGAAGGGCGGGACGTAGGACTTCACGTCGTTCATCCGGCCGCGCATGTACGGGTCGACGGAGAAGTGCTGGGTGCGGACCAGGATCTGGCCCTCGCCGACCTCGGGCACCGCGGCCTCGCGCAGCGCGAAGTCCTCCGGGGTGGGCCAGCCGTGGGGGCGGGCGACGAGGTGCCATTCGCGGCTGGTCGTGGGCAGTGCGGACATAAGCGCGATCCTCCTAATGCTTCAGGTGCTGAAACAACCATGCTCCTCGATATTTCAGGTTGTCAAGTAAATGGGTATCCTCGTGTGCATGACCCCCCGCGCAGACTCCCTGACCGTCGAGGTCGTCGACCTCATCGGCACCGTCGTGGCCCGTTACTACGAGGAGTACGAGCACGCCGCGACCGAGCATTCCCTCACCGGCGCGCAGGCCCGGGTACTCAGCCTGCTCTCCATCGAGCCGCTGCCCATGCGTAAGGTCGCCCAGCGCCTGAAGTGCGAGCCGTCGAACATCACCGGCATCGTGGACCGGCTGGAGTCCCGCGGCCTGGTCGAGCGCCGACCCGATCCGGCCGACCGCCGCGTCAAGCTCGCCGCCCCGACCGAGGAGGGGGCGCGCCTGGCCCGGGCCCTGCGGACGTCCCTGGACTTCGCGCGCGAACCGCTCGGCCGGCTGACGGTCGCCGAGCGGACGCTGCTGAAGGAGCTGCTTCAGCGGATGCTGGGCGTGACCCCCGAGTGAGCCGGATGGGCGGCCGTCAGCAGCCCGGGTGACCAGCCACCCCCACACCGACCTCCGGCTCCCCGACCTCCGGCTCCCGCTCCGCCCCCGCGACCCCCAGCCCCCGCAGCAGCATCACCGCCAGCACCGCGGCGCAGGCCATCACCCCCGCGGCGCACAGGACGGCCGACTGGAGGCTGTCGGTGAAGGCGGACCGGGCCGCGGCCAGGAGTGCCTCGCCGGCCCGGGCCGGGAGTTCGGCGGCCACCGCGGCGGCGCCGGCCAGGGTTTCGCGGGCCGCGTCGGCCGCGGCCGGCGGGAGGCCGGCGGGCAGGGCGTCGGCCATGTCCGCGCGGTAGACCGCGCTTCCGATGCTGCCCAGGATGGCCATGCCCAGGGCGCCGCCCAGTTCGGTGCCGGACTCCAGCAGGGCCGAGGCGGAGCCGGCGCGCTCGGGCGGGGCGAGGCCGATGGCCAGTTCGTTGCCGAGGGACATCACCAGCACCAGGCCCGAGGCGTAGACCGACGAGGCGACCAGGACGAACCACAGGGCCGAGCCCGGTTCCAGCCAGGACAGCCAGACGAAGCCGCCGGCCGCGATGGCGAATCCCAGGGCGATGACATACGCCCGGTCCATGCGCTGGGCGAGCACGGTCGCCGCCGGTGCCATGCCGCCCACCGCGAGGGTCGGCAGCAGGTTCCACAGTGCCGCCTCCATGGGGCTCATGCCCCGTACGGTCTGGAGGTACTGGGTGAAGAAGACCGCGCAGCCGACGACGGCGAACGTCGCCAGCAGGTTCATCAGGACCGAGACGCTGAACCCGCGGTGGCGGAAGAGTTCCAGGTCGAGCATCGGATGGCGGGCGGTGCGCTGGCGGTACACGAAGGCCGCGGCGGCCAGCAGTCCGGCCGCGAGGACGAGGACGGGCCGCAGTGCCAGGCCGTCGCGGGCGATCTCCTTGATGCCGTAGACCGTCGGCAGCATCGCGAGCAGGGACAGCAGCGAGCCGGGCAGATCGAAGCGCCCGGCCGCCGGGTTCTTGAACTCCGGCAGCAGCAGCGGGCCGCAGACCAGCAGCAGCACCATCGCCGGGGCGTTGATCAGGAAGACCGAGCCCCACCAGAAGTGTTCCAGCAGCGCCCCGCTGAGCACCGGGCCGACCGCGATCCCGCCCATCACCGCCGACGACCAGATCGCGACGGCCCGGCCGCGCTGCTTGGCGTCGTGGAAGAGGTTGCGGATCAGCGCGAGGGTGGACGGCATCAGGGTCGCGCCGCCGATGCCGAGCAACGCCCGTGCGGCGATGAGCATTTCGGCGCTCTGCGCGTAGGCGGCGGCCCCGGAGGCGAGGCCGAAGAGGAGGGCGCCGGACAGGAGCAGCTTGCGGCGGCCGATGCGGTCACCCAGCGCGCCCATGGTGATCAGCAGGCCGGCCAGGACGAAGCCGTAGACGTCCAGGATCCACAGTTGCTGGACGCTGCTGGGCTCCAGTTCCGCGGTCAGGAACGGGACCGCGAAGTAGAGCACCGAGACGTCCATCGAGACGAGCAGGCAGGGCAGCAGGAGGACGGCCAGGGCGGTCCACTCCCGGCGGCCGGCCGACGGCGGTGCCGGCTGCGACGACGGCGGGGATGTGTACGAGGTAAACGACATGGGTGACACCGTAAGCAGGGCGGGCTTACGGTGTAAACAGCAGACCGGATAAGGGAATTGGAGGTGCGTCACACTAGTGCACTTACCTAGTGCAATGCCCTGCTGAGACCGGCGCTGATACCCTCACGGCCAGCGAAATCCCCCTGGTGCACTAGTACGGAGGTCACCCCGTGGAGCAGCCGGTGCCGCCCTATCGCCGGATCGTGGACGCGATCCGCTGCCGTATCGACTCCGGCGAACTCGCGCCGGGCGACCGGGTGCCCTCGACCCGGCGGATCACCCAGGAGTGGGGCGTGGCGATGGCGACCGCCACCAAGGTGCTCACCACCCTGCGCCAGGAGGGCGTGGTCCGCGCCGTGCCGGGCGTGGGCACGGTGGTGGCCGAGCCACCGCCGCAGCGCGCCACGCGCCCCGAACTCCCGCGGGAGCGGCGGCCGCGCGAGACGGACCGCGGGCTGAGCCGCGAGAGCGTCGTACGGGCCGGTCTCAAGATCGCCGACGCCGAGGGACTGCGGGCGCTGTCGATGCGCCGGGTGGCCGCCGAGTTCGGGGTGTCCTCGATGGCGCTCTACCGCCATGTGGCCCACAAGGACGAGCTGGTGGTGCTGATGGCGGACGCGGCGTTCCGCGATGTCGAGCTCCCGGACCCGGCGCCGGAGGACTGGCGCGCGCGGATGGCGGCGGGCGCACGGCTGCAATGGGAGCTCTACCAGCGGCATCCGTGGCTGGCGCACTATCTGTCGATCACCCGGCCGCAGCCGATGCCGCGGGCGATGGCGCTCATCGAGTGGACCATGGCGCGGGTGCCGGGCATGGACCCGGTGACGCTGATCCATATGGCCGTCACGCTGCTCAACTACGTACGCGCCACCGCCGCCGGCTTCGAGGACGATCTGGAGGCCGAGCAGGAGACCGGGATGGACCGGACCCAGTGGATGGCGTCCATGGAGCCGGTTTTCGAGGGCATCGTCACCTCGGGCTCCTACCCCATGTACGGGGGGATCTCGGGGCACGACGACAGTGCGGTGACGCTGACCTCGCTGTTCGAGTTCGGGCTGGACCGGCTCCTGGACGGGATGGCGGCGCTGGTGGAGGGCCGGGCGGCGGACTCCGGCGGGGTCAGGTGAGGTCCCCGCGCAGCCGCCGGGCCCGTAACACCAGCTCCAGTTCGAAGCGGCGGTCCGGGTCGTCGATCTCCGCGCCCCACAACTCCCGTATCTGGCGCAGCCGGTAGCGCACGGTCTGCGGATGGACGCCGAGCCGGGCGGCGACCTCGGGGGCGCCGCCGCGGGTCTCCAGCCAGGCCAGCAGGGTCTCCGCGAGCCGCCGGCCATGGGCGGGGCCGCAGCTGTCCAGGGGGGCGAGGCGGCGGCGGGTGAGGTCCTCGATCAGCTCCTCCGGCGGCAGCAGGACCAGCGCCTCGGTGTGCTCGGTGCACTGGAGCAGCTCGCCGGCGGGCAGCAGTCCGCGCTCCGTCAGATCGACCGCGGCACCGGCCCAGCGCAGCGATTTGGCGGCGTCCAGCAGCGGTACGGCGGGGCCGATCGCGCCGGACCAGCCGGCCGCCGCACGGGCCAGCAGCTCCCGCCGCCCGGGGGAGTCCGGCTCGGGCACCACCATCCGCGGCCGTTCGCTCTCCATGTCCAGCAGGACGTCCGGGGCGACGGCGGGTGCGACCGCCTCCCGGGCCGGGCGCAGCAGGACCGCGACCGCGACCCGCTCGGGCAGCGTCCAGCCGATCGCGGCGGCGCGCTCGGCGAGGGCCGACGGCACCCCGTCCGCCGTTCCCGCACCGCGCCGCCGTCTTGCCGGGCCCGTGAACAGCTGCTCCATCAGGCGCCGTTGCAGCCGCAGCCGTTCACCGGCCTGGCGGGCGGCGGCCTCGGCGTAGCCGCGTACGGATTCGGCGACCAGCCCGTCCAGATACTCGTAGCCGGACTCGGCGAGCTCGTACATCGCGGGTGCCGGGATCGCGACCTGCTGGCCGATCTCGGCGAGCCGCCGCCAGGCCAGCCGGACGCCGAGCCGGTAGACGGCCTGGAGGACGTCCAGGCTGCGGCCCTGGATGCCCTCGCCGCGGCCGTACTCCTGGAAGACCCGCGGGTGGACATGCGGCCGGTCCGGGCCGGCCGTCAGATGCGCGACGAAGTGCTCCAGCGACTGGCGGATGCCCACCAGGGCCCGGGGCTCGCCGAACTCGTCCGGTACCAGCGGGAGTTGGGGGTAGGCATGGCGGATCTCCCGGAGGATGTCCTGGGCGAGGGTGGGCACCTCCTCCAGTGCCCGGGCGGCGAACTGACGTACCTGGTAGGGCGGGACCTCCCGCCAGGCCGAGCGGACGGCCGTCACCATGACCCGGACCTCCTCAGCACGCCCGCCTCCCCGGCCCGCCCGCTACTCGCCGCTCCGGTCGAAGGTCACCAGCGGCACATTCGGCTGCTCAGGGGTGGCGTCCAGGGCGGCGACGATACCGAGCGCGACGCCGGCGGCGAGGGCGGCGGCGGTCAGCGCGGTCAGTGCGGCGGCGAGCGTACGGTGCATGGCGCGGCGAGCCCTTCGTCGATGCCGGAGCCCGTCGGCGGTCTCCGTCGAGGTTGGCGCGGCACCCGGCACGGCGGCCCGGTGTCGCGTCCCACAGCGCGGCACCACGGGAGTCGTGGTGCCTGCCGAGTGTGGAAGGGCATTGACGCCCTGTCAAGAGTTCCCTTACGTTCCCGGCCCATGGCGCCCCGCGGCGCCCGCACGTGCACCAGAGCGTGATTCCCCCACCGCTTCCAGGAGTGCCCGTATGCCCGTATCCGGCAAGCCCGCCGCCTCCCCCACCACGGCCACCACCGCCCCGCCCCTGTCGCTCGCCGTCCTCGGTCTCGGCGTCTTTCTGCTGGTCCTGGCGCCCCTGCTGGCCTGGTACGTCACGCCACGGGCCAAGGTCACGCCGACCGACGTCGATGTCACCACCGTCTTCACCGGCGAGGGCAGTTACTTCGACACCGCCGCGCTGAAGACCAGGGACCACCGGCGGCTCACCATCACCCGGCACGTACTGGGCGATGTCGCGGCGAGCGAGAAGAGCGGGCGGGCCGTCTGGGACGTCTCCACGACGGTCGACACCCCGCAGACGTTCGCCCTGAAGGACCCGCGCCGGGCGTTCCAGTGGACCACCGAGCGCTGGGTCACCGACCGGCACAGCAATGCGCCGGTGCACTGCTGCGCGGAGGCCCCGACCCGTTTCGACGGCGATGCCTACCTCAAGTTCCCCTTCGATGTGCGGAAGACGGGCCATCGCTGGTGGGACAACACCCTGGGCGCCGCCGTCCCGCTCCGCTTCGCCGGCACGCGGGCGGTCGAGGGCCTCCAGGGTTACCGCTTCACCGGGACCGTGCCGCCCGCCCGGACCGGCAGCCGGCAGGTCCCCGGGCGGCTCGTCGGACGGCCGGAGCAGGGCCAGATCCAGGCCGAGGAGTGGTACGCCAACTCCGGTATCGAGCTGGTCGTCGAGCCGCGCACCGGCCGGATCATGGATGCCACGATCTCGCCGGTGAAGACGCTGCGCGCACCCGGCGCCCGGCGCACCGCGGTGACGCTGCTGCGCGGCGAGCGGCTGCGGTTCACGCCCGCGACGCGGCGGGCGCAGGTGCGGCTGGCGCGGGCGGACCGCGACAAGCTGGTGCTGGTCGGCCGGACGCTGCCGGTCACGGCCACGGCGGCGGGCGCGGTGCTGGTGCCGGCCGGGGTGGTGTGGGTGGTGCGCGGGCGGCGGGCGACCGGCCGGTCCTGAGCGAAGTGATGAACCGTCAGACCAAATCGGGGCCGTTTTTGTCACTCCGGTGAGTAGCCGCGGGTCACGGGGCGGGCGAAAACTGTCCACCCCACACGCGGACCACCGGCCTTCCGGTCGGCGCACCTCCGCTTCACCGCCGTGCACGTCCACCGCACCGCAGCCCAGCGCCACGTCCCCGCAGCGCACCTCCGCTCCACCACAGCACAGCGCCACTTCGCGGCCTGGCACCGCATGAGGCAGCACGGCCCGCACGACTCAGTACGCAGTACGTCCCCCACCGCCGGTACCGCACCCTGAGACGAGTTGGATCGCAGATGCCCCCGTACGCACACCCGTCCCCGCCCCCCGCAGCGCCCGCCCCCACGGCGTCCGGGCCACCCGGCTCCGGGCCGCCGCTGCCCCGCCGGATCGTCTTCCTCGCCCGCCGCGATCTCGGCAACCCCGCCGCCGGCGGCTCCGAGCTGCTGGTGGACCGGATCGCCGAGGGGCTCGCCGCCCACGGGCACCAGGTCACCCTGCTGTGCGGCGGGCCGGCACCCCCCGAACTCCCGGCCCCGGTCGAGCCGGGAGGTGCCCCCACCCGCGGCTACCGGGTGGTGTCCGCGGGCGGCGACGCCGACCACTTCCTGCGCGTGCCCCGCCAGTTGGCGCGCCGGGTCGGGCCCTGTGACCTGCTCGTCGAGGTCTGCAACGGCATGCCGTACCTGGCGCCCCTGTGGCACCGCGGTCCCACGCTGTGCCTGGTCAACCACGTCCATACGGACCTGTGGCGGCTGCGCTGCCCGGGGCCCGCCGCCCGGCTCGGCCGCCGCCTGGAGCACTGGGCGCTGGCCGGTGCGCACCGCCGCGATCTGATGGTGGCGGTCTCCGGCTCGACCGCGTCCGCGCTGCGCGGCCTCGGTGTCGACGCGGGGCGGATCCGCCTGGTGTACAACGGCGTGGCGGAGCCCGGCCCGCTGGCTCCCAAGGCGCCGGAGCCGCTGTTCCTGGCCATGGGGCGGCTCGTCGAGTACAAACGCATCGATCTGCTGCTGCGGCTGTGGGAGCGGGTCCGGCCGGTGACCGGCGGCCGGCTGGTGATCGTCGGCGACGGCCCGGAGCGCGCCCGGCTGGCCGCCCTGGCCGGGCCCGGTGTCACCTTCACCGGCCATGTCTCCGAGGAGCGCAAGCATCAACTGCTGTGCTCCGCCTGGCTGTTGCTGCATCCCTCGCTCGTCGAGGGCTGGGGGCTGGTGGTGATGGAGGCCGCCGCCCGCCGCACCCCGGCCGTCGGCTTCGACATCCCGGGCCTGCGGGACTCCGTCGAGGACGGCACGACGGGGCTGCTGGCCCGCGGGGAGAGCGCCTTCGCCGCGCACTGGTGCACCCTCGCGCTCAGCGCCCGGCGCCGCGACACCCTGGGCCGCGCCGCCGAACGGCGCGCCGCCCGCTTCCGGTGGAGCAATACGGTGCGGAGCTTCCGGGCGGTCGCCGCGGAGGCCGCCCTCGACCCGCTCCCCGGGCGGTGACGGCCCGGTGCGCGACCCCTCGCTGCGCAGGTCCGCCGCCCTGTTCCGGGCTTTTCTGCGGGAACGGACCGACCCCGGGCACTGCTACCGGCTGCTCGCCCGGGACGCCGCCGACCAGATCGAGCGGTATGCACCGCTGCGGGACGCGGTGGTCGCCGACGTCGGCGGCGGCAGCGGTTACTTCACCGCGGAGTTCCGCCGCCGCGGCGCCCGGAGCTGGCTCTTCGAACCCGATGCGGGAGAGCTGACCGCGTACGGCCCGCCGCCCGAGGGCGCGGTGCTCGCCGACGGCTATCTGCTGCCGCTCGCCGACGGCGCCGTGGACATCTGCTTCTCCTCCAACGTCCTGGAGCACGTCGCCGACCCGCAGACCTTCCTGAGCGAGCTGATCCGGGTCACCCGCCCCGGCGGGCTGATCTACGTCGCCTTCACCAACTGGTTCTCCCCCTGGGGCGGCCATGAGACCGCGCCCTGGCACTACTTGGGCGCCGAACGGGCCCGTGCCCGCTACCGGCGGCGCACCGGACGGGCGGCCAAGCACACCCTGGGCGTCAATCTGTTCGCGGTGCACATCGGCCGCACCCTGCGCCAGGTCCGGGCGCGTGACGACATCGCCGTGGTCACCGCCCGCTCCCGCTACGCGCCGTTCCTCGCCGAGGCCATCCCCCGCCTCCCGGGCGTCCGGGAGGTCGCCACCTGGAACCTCCTCCTCATCCTCCGGCGGTTGCCATGACCCAGACCCTGAGGCCGTTCCCGTCCCCCGGATCGCCCGAGGGCGGCAGCCGGCCGACGTCCGCCCCCGCGCCGCCGCCCGACCGGCCCCTGGCCAGACGCTGGCTGTTCGCGTTCTGGGCGCTCGCGCTGGCCGGCTTCCTCGCGCCCTCGCCGGGGAAGATGACGTTCGAGACCAAGCTGGGTGTGACGACCGACCCGTGGCGGTTCCTCGCCGACCTCGGGCAGTTATGGCACGACCGGGCGGGCCTCGGCGGCATCGCCGACCAGTACGTCGGCTATGCCTTCCCCACGCTCCCCTACTACGGCCTGGCCGATCTCGCCCAGGTCCCGGTGTGGCTGGCCGAGCGGCTGTGGATGTCGCTGATCGTCACGGCGGCGTTCTGGGGTGCGCTGCGGCTGGCCGAACGGCTCCGCGCCGGCACCCCGCCGGCCCGGCTCCTGGCCGCCGCCTGCTACGCCCTGTGGCCGACCTTCACCCTCGTCATCGGTTCCACCTCCGCCGCCGCGCTGCCCGGCGCACTCCTCCCGTGGGTGCTGCTGCCGCTGACCAACACGCAGGCCGGCGCCCGTATCGCGGCCACCCGCTCGGCGCTGCTGATCCCCTTCATGGGCGGGGTCAACGCGGCCTCGACCCTGGCCGCGCTGCTGCCCGCCGGCCTGTATCTGCTCTCCCGTACGGGGCCGCGCCGGCCGAAGCTGCTCGCCTGGTGGCTGCCCGGTGTCGTCCTGGCCACCGCCTGGTGGGTGGTGCCGCTGCTGCTGCTCGGCCTGCACGGCGAGAACTTCATGCCGTACATCGAGCAGGCCGACACCACCACCGGCACCATGTCCGCCACCGAACTGCTGCGCGGCGCCGGCAACTGGGTCGGCTACCTCCACTTCGGCGAACCCTGGCTGCCGGCCGGCTGGACCCTGACGGCCCGGCCCTACGCGGTGCTCGGCTCGGCGCTGGCCGCGGCGCTCGGCCTGGCCGGGCTGGCCCGCCGGGACCTGCCCGAGCGCCGCTGGCTGCTGCTGACCGTGCTGGCCGTGGTGGTGATCGCGCTGGCCGGGTACGGCGGGGCGCTGGGCGGGCCGCTGCACGGGCTGTGGCAGGACTGGCTCAACGGCTGGCTGCGCCCGTTCCGCAACATCTACAAATTCACCCCGGGCCTGGCCCTGGCGCTCACCCTGGGCCTGGCGCATCTGCTCGCGGTCGCCACCGAACGCCGCGGCACCCGCCGGATCCCCGCCCGCCGGCGCCTCCCGCTGGCGACGGCGCTCCTCGTGCTGCCCGCCCTCGCGCTGCCCTTCCTCACCGGCACCGTGCTCCAGCCCGGCGCCTTCACCGAACTGCCCGCCTCCTGGCAACGGGCCGCGGCCTGGCTCCAGAAGCACTCCCCGCACAGCCGCGCGCTGGTCGTGCCGGCGACCGCGCACGGCATCTACACCTGGGGCTCCCCCATCGACGAGCCGCTCGATGTCCTCGCCACCTCCCCCTGGGCCCAGCGCGACTTCGTCCCGTTCGGCACCCCGGGCGCCCGCCGCACCCTGGACGCCGTCGAACAGGCCCTGCTGACCGGCTCCCAAGTCCCCGGTCTGCGCGACTACTTGGGCCGGGCCGGGCTGCACGACGTGGTCGTACGCAACGACCTCGACCCGGACCAGATCGGCTACGTCCCGCCACAGACCGTCAAACGCACCCTCCAGGCGTCCGGCTACCGCAAGGTGGCCGCCTTCGGCCCGCTGACCACCGGCGGCCGGATCCCCGCCGGGGCACCCCTCCAGGTCCAGGGCCTCTATCCGCGGCAGCGCGCCGTCGAGATCTACCGGCCGCAGGACACCCCCGCGCCCGGCCCGGTCACCACCCGGGCGGTCGCGGACACCGCGCAGCTCAGCGGCGGCCCCGAAGCCCTCCTCCAGCTGTCCGCCGACCCCGCCCTGCGCCGCCGCGCCACGGTGCTGACCGGTGACCGCCACCCCGGCCTCGGCACCCCGCCGCTCCAGCTGACCGCCGACGGCCTGCGCCGCGCCGACACCCGCTTCGGGCTGGTCAACAGCAACACCTCGTACACCTACACCGCCGACGAGCGGAACCATCCCGACAGCGTCCAGGACCCCGGCCGCCCGCCCCGGCAGATCCTGCCGACCACCGGCCCCGGCCACCAGACCACCGCCGTGCTCCGCGGCGCGTCCTCGGTCACCGCCTCCAGCAGCGGCAACTGGCTCTTCCAACTGCCGCAGTACGACCCGGTCCACGCCTTCGACGGCGACCCGGACACCGCCTGGGCGGAAGGCAGCGCCGGGAACCCCGTGGGCCAGTGGGTACGGATCGCCTTCCCCCGGCCCGTCGCCCTCCCGGCCGCCCTGTCCCTGACCCCCCTGCCCGGGGACGGGCTGCGGGCCGCCCCCACCTCCGTACGGATACAGACCGACCACGGCACCACGGAGGACACCCTGCGCCCCGACGGGATGCCGCAGCGGGTCAAGGCCCCGGCCGGCCGGGCGGCCTGGCTGAAGGTGACCATCCTCGGCTCGCAGACCCCACGCGCCGGGCTCTCCGGTGCCGGCTTCCGGGAGATCTCCGTCCCCGGCGTCCAGGTCACCCGACTGCTGCGACTCCCCACCGACGCCGAGCGTTCCGGCGCGCCCGCCGAGGTCGTCTCGCTGCACCGCGGCAGCGACCCGGGCGGCCTCTCCCCGGTCTCCGCGGAGGCCGGGCTGCACCGCCAGTTCCACACCGGCGCGCCCGCCGCCTACCGGATCTCCGGTACGGCGCTGCCCGTTCCCGGCCCCGCACTCGACCGGCTCCTGGACCGCATCGCACCGGAACAGCGCGACCGGATCACCGCCACCGCCGACTCCACCGCCTTCGGCTTCGGCCCGTCGCTCAGCCCCCGCAACCTCGTCGACGGCGATCTGACCACCGCCTGGATCGCCGGTGACCGGCCCACCGTGCATCTGCGCTGGCCCGGCAAGAAGAAGATCGACCAGATCGTGCTGGCCGCGGCCGGCGGCCTCGCCACCCGGCCCGAGCAGATCCTGATCAACTCGCCGGACGGGGCGGCCACCGCGGGCGTCGACGAGAACGGCCAGGCCCGCTTCGACTCGATCACCACCGACCGCCTCGACCTCACCATCAGCAAGGTCAAGCCGCTGACCCTGCACAACCCGGTAGCCGGCCAGGCACTCCAACTCCCGGTCGGCCTCAGCGAGATCCACCTCCCCGCACTCGACGCCTACCGCACCCCACGGCCCGCCGCCGACGCCCGCTTCTCGGTCGGCTGCGGCGAGGGCCCGATGCTCGCCGTCGACGGCGTCCTGCACGCCACCGAGGCCACCGGGTACGTCCGCGACCTCACCGACCGCCGCCCCGTCGAGGTGCGGCTGTGCGCCGGCCCCGCCCGTGACGGCAGCCTGGAACTGCCGTCCGGCCGCCACCGGGTGGAGGCGGGCGACCAGGGGCCACTGGCCCTGACGGATGTGACGCTGCGGCGGGGGGCTACGGGGGGTATGGGGGCCGTGGGCGACGGGCAGGCGCGGGCATCTGTGGCCGTGGGCGACGGGCAGG
>NZ_JBHXFI010000044.1:31550-64323 GCF_042724075.1 Streptomyces sp. NPDC127097
GCGCGCGTATCTGTGGCCGTGGGCGACGGGCAGGCGCGCGTATCTGTGGCCGCGGGCGACGGGCAGGCGCGCGTATCTGTGGCCGCGGGCGACGGGCAGGCGCGCGTATCTGTGGCCGCGGGCGACGGGACAGAGCGGGAAGCCGCGGGCGGCGGGCCGGCGCAGCGGTCCGCCGGGCCGGTGCGGAAGGTCACCGCCGGGGACTGGTCGGGGGACCGCCGCAGCGTCGCGGTCGGCGCCGGCCGGGCCGTCTACCTCCAGATGCACGAGAACGCCAACGACGGGTGGCAGGCCACACTCCACGGCCGGCGGCTGACCCCGCTCCGGGTCGACGGCTGGCAACAGGCATTCCTGGTCCCGGCCGGCGCCGGCGGCACCATCGAGCTCTCCTACACCCCGGCGGTCGCCTACGACCTGGGCCTGGCCGGCGGCGCCCTGGGGGTGGCGCTCCTGCTCCTCTCCGCCCTCGTCCGCCGCACCCCCCGCACCCCGCCGCTGCCGGCACCGCCGCCACCCGCCCCCTCCTGGGTGCTGGGAGTCGTGACGCTGACCGCGGTACTGGCCCTGGTCTCCGGCCCCTACGCCCTGATCGTGCCGGCCCTGGCCCTCCTGGCGTACTTCCGGCCACACCTCCTCGTCCCGCTGGCCCTGACGGCGATGGTGAGCGCCGGAGCCGTCGCGGCCCTCGGCGCGGGGGAACCCCACGCCGCCGGCGAGGGCGCGTTCAGCGCCACCGCGCAGGCCCTGGCACTACTGGCGTTGGCTGCCGCGGTGGTCACCGTACGGGGGCGGGCGCCGCGGGGGCCGGTGCCCGTAGTGGGTGCGGGAGCGGGGGCGGATGCGGGTGGGACGGGAGCGGAGGGGCCGGGAGCGGCGGGACCGGGAGCGGTGGGACCGGGGGAGGTTTCGGCCGGGCCATCGGGGCCGTCGGGGCCGCCCGGGGCCTCCGGCCCGTCCGGGCCATCCCAGCCGTCCGAAACCCCCGGACCTTCCAGCGCAGTTGATCCGCCCGGACTGTCCACGCCGCCGCCGCTTCCGCGCCGCGTGCGGGACGGAGACGGCGGCCCGGCCGCTGTGGGGCGTCCGATCGTGGCCCGGGGACGGACACCGGGCGCCGGCCCGAACTGGGCCGAGCGGCACCGGCCCCGGCCGGGCGGCCCCGTACGGCCGGCCGACAGCGGGCCCGTACCACCCGCCGACCGCGGTCCCACACCGCCGACCGACCACAGCGGGGAGGACACCACCCGATGACCGCACTGCAACCGGCCCGGCACGAGCCAACCGACGGACGGGGCGCGTCGCCCGACGGACGGGGGGTATCGCCCGACGGACGGGGCGCGTCGCCTGACGGCCGGGGCACGCCAACTGGAGGCCGGGGCACACCGCCCGGCGGTCAGAGCACCTCGCCCGACGGCCAGAGCACCCCGCTCGACGGCCGGGGCGAGCTCTCCCCCGCCCCCTCCCCCTCTCCCCCTTCGGGGGAGGGGGCGGGGGGTGGGTTCGGGGGTGGGGGGGAGCAGAGCCGCAACAGCGCCGTAGCCCGTCTCCCCTTCCCCGTCGTCGACGAGATCTCCCGGCACTGTCTGGACGAGGGTGAGCCGGAGACCGTACACATCGAGGTGCATCTCCCCGGCCGGGTCGACCCCGTACGGCTGCGCACCGCGTTCCACCGGGCGCTCGCCCGCCATCCGCGCATCCTGATGCGGCAGGCGCCGGTCCGCTGGTGGCACCGCCGCTACCGCTGGCAGCTCACCGCCGCCCCGGACGTGGACCCGGTCGACTTCCCGCCGCCCGGCCCCGGTGCGCTGGCCCGCGCCCGGCAACGCGCGCTCGACCGCTGTCCGCCGCTGGACGCCTCGCCTCCCGTACGGCTGGAGGTGATCGAGGGGGCGACGGCGGGCGGCACCGTGCTGCTGCTCACCCTCCACCACACCGCGCTGGACGGACCGGCCTGTCTGCGGGTGCTGGCCACCGCCGCCGAACTCTACGGCGGCGCCGACAACTCCCCCGCCCCCGCACCCGTACGCGCCCCCGGGCCCCGTCCGGAACCACCGCCCGCCGACCGGTCACCGGCCCCCGGCCCCCGCCTCGCCCGCCCGGCACGAATCGCCCCCGCCCCTGGCCCCGACCCGGCCCCGGCCCCGGCCCCGGCCCCGAACCCAGCTCCCGACAGCGCTCCCCAGCGCGGCAAGCCCGGCAGTCCCCGCAAGCCCAGCCACCCCACCCACCCCGGCAACGGCAACGGCGTGCTCCTGACCGAACTCCCGATCCCGGCCCGCCCCCCGCGCACTCCCGCCCAGCCGGCGCCGTACACCGTCAACGACCAACTGCTGGTCGCCACCTGGCTGATGATCGCCCGCTGGAACCGGCTGCACGCCCCGACCCCGCCCCCGGCCCACCCGCACGCCCCGGCCGCCCCGGCCTCCGCTCCCATCGTCGTCACCATGCCCGTCGACGACCGGCCGCGCGATGCCGGGATGCCGATCGGCAACGGGACCCGGCTGGTGTCGGTCGGATTTGGACCCGAGGAGCGCCGGGAGGCCGGGGCGCTCACCGCCGATCCGCCCGACCCGGACGCGGTGGCGCGGCTGCTGCGCCGCACCGCCGCCCGTACCCGCGCTCTCAAGGCCGCCGCCCCGGGGCCTCAACTCGGGTTCTACGCAACGATGTTGACCGCACCCGTCCTCCCGGTCGGGCTGCGCGGCGCGGTCACCCGTGCGCTGCGCCGCGCCGCCGCGCCCTGGACCTCCACCACCCTGCTGTCCAACATCGGCCGGATCCCCTACCCGCTGGACTTCGGGGACGCCGGCCGGCCGACCGCGGTGTGGTTCTCCGCCCCGGCCCGGATGCCGCGCGGGCTCACCGTCACCACCGTCTCCGTGGGCGGCCGGATCCAGGTGGCGCTGCGCTGGTCCCCGGCCCTCCTGGACGACGCGGCCGGGGCCCGGCTCGGCGACCTGTTCCGCTCCTCCCTCGCCGCCACCGCCTGGGCCCCGCCCCCGGCCGGCGGAGCGGCCCGATGACCCGGCCCCCCGCCGCGCTGCGGGACTTCTACGAGAACCCCGCCGTGCCGGTCGCGTCCGGCGCCGCCCGCAGCCGGCGGCAGGCGGTGCTGCTGGCGCGTGCCCTGGGGCCCGTACGGACCGGGGCTCCGGCCGCCACCATCCTGGACATCGGCTGCGGCGACGGCTCCGCGGCGGCCGTCGCGGCGGAGGTGCTCACCGGTCACCGGCTGGTCGGCGTCGACTGGTCGCAGGACGCCCTGCGCCGCGCCCGGACCCGGATCCCCTGGGTGGTGCGCGGCGAACTCACCGACGGGGGGCTGCCGTTCGCGACCGGCTCCGCCGACGCGGTCCTCTTCAGCGAGGTCATCGAGCATCTCGTCGATCCCGATGGCGCCCTGGACGAGCTGCGCCGGGTGCTGCGCCCCGGCGGCCATCTGATGCTCTCCACCCCCAACCTCGCCGCCTGGTACAACCGCGGGCTGCTGCTGGCCGGGGTCCAGCCCGTCTTCTCGGAGGTGAGCATGCGCGGGATCCACGGCCGGCCCGGCACCCAGGTCGTCGGCCATCTGCGGCTCTGCACGGCCCGTGCGCTGCGCGGCTTCCTCGCGGCGTCCGGCTTCGAGGCCGTACGGATCGCCGGTGCGCCGTATCACGATGTGCCGCGGCCGCTGCGCCCCCTCGACCGCGCCGCGTGCCGGGTCCCGTCGCTGGCCTCGATCCTGCTCGCCCATGCCCGCCGGGCAGGGGAGTAGCGCGGTGCCGTGGTGGGGCGTGGCGTCCGCGCTGCTCGCCAACGTCCTGTACAGCACCGGTTTCGTGCTGGAGAAGCGCGCCCTGGCCGGGCTTCCCGCGCTGAGCGCCCGGCAGCCCCTACGGGTCGTCGGCCGGCTGCTGTCCAGCCCGCTGTGGCTGGCCGGCTCGCTCGCCCTGGCCGCCGGTTTCGCCGCCCAGCTCGCCGTCTACCGCACCCTGCCGCTGGCCGCCGCCCAGGGCCTCTTCGTCTCGGGCCTGGTCCTCTTGCTGCTGCTGTCCTCGGCGGTGCTGGGCGAGCGGACCAGCGGCCGGGAGCGGCAGGGCATCGTGGCGATCCTGGTGGCGCTGGTGCTGGTCATCGCCTCCCTCCGGGGCGAGGACGCGGGGGCCGTCGCCCGTACCGCGCCGCCGGCCACCCTGCTGCTGATCGCGGTGCCGTCGCTGGCCGTCGGTCTGCTGCTGTACCGCTCGGCGGAACGGCGTGCCCGGCGCCGCCACCGGCTGCCGACGGCGGGTGTCCCCTACGGGGTGGCCGTCGGCCTGCTCTACGGGGTCAGCTCGCTGGCCATCAAGGGCGTCTCCGGTCTGCTGGCTCCCCACGACCTCCCGGCCGTCGCCGCCCGGCTGTTCCGCTCGCCCTACCCCTACCTCCTGCTCGTCACCGGGGCCGCCGGTCTGGTGCTGTCCCAGACCGCACTGCAACGCTGCCGGGCGTCCGTGATCGTCCCCGTCTGCACCACCGTCACCTGCGTGTTCACCGTCGTCTGCGGCACCGTCGCGTTCGGTGAGCCGCTGCCCGCCGATCCGCTGCGGCGCGCGCTGCGGCTGGGCGGCACCGCCGTCGCGGTGGCGGTCCTGCTCGCCCTGCCCCGCCATGACCCGCCCGTCCCCGAACCGCCCACCGGAACCCCGGAGTCGCTCGATGAAGCCCGATGACCCGCTGCTGAAGATCCTCGTCTGCCCGCTCGACAAGGGCCCGCTGACGCTGCTCGCCCCCGGTGACGCGCTCTACAACCCCCGGCTGCACCGCCGTTATCCGATCCTCGACGGCATTCCCCAGCTCCTGCCCTCCTCCGGTGAACAGCTCAGCGACGCCGAGCACACCCGCGCGCTGGGCCGGCTCGCGGACCGGGAACCGGGGTCGTGACGCTCGCCGCGCGGCTGGCGCCCCGGCTGCCGGGCCGGCTGGTGTCGGCGCTGGTGGCCGGGCTCTATCCGCGGTTCGAACCGGAGCTGCGGCGGCTCGCCGACTTCTGCCCGCCCGGCGGCACGGCGGTGGACGTCGGCGGGTGGTACGGCCCGTGGACCCGGCGGCTGGCCCGGCGCGCCGACCGGGTGGTCACCCTCGAACCGGTCCCCCACCTGGCCCGTCTGCTCTCCTCGGCCACTCCCCCACATGTCGAGGTGGTGTCCGCCGCGGCCACCGACCACACGGGCTGCGCCACGCTCTGGCTGCCACCGGGCGGCCGCGGCGACCGCGGGGTGTCCTCGCTCGTACGCCGGGAGCTGCACACCGCCGCCCTCGACGTGCCCTGTCTCCCGCTGGACGCGCTGGGGCTGGTCTCCGTCACCCTCATCAAGATCGACGCGGAGGGCGCGGAGCTGGCGGTGCTGCGCGGCGCCGCGCACACCGTCGCACGCCAACTCCCGGCGCTGTTCGTCGAGTTGGAGACCCGTATCCAGCCGCTCGGCCCCGTATTGGACTGGACGGCCGCCCACGGCTACCGCGGCTGGGTGCTGCCGCACGACCGCTGGCTGCCGCTGGCCGATTTCGATCTGCCCGCCCATCAGTCCCGCACCTGCCAGGTCGCCGAGCACGGGCTGCTGCGCCGCTCCCTCGCCCCGCACCGCCGCTACGTCAACTCCGTACTCTTCCTCCCCGAGGGCGAGCGCCCCGGCCGCCCCGTATCCCGCGCCGTCCAGCACCATGTCCCTCATGGACCACACCACGGACAATGACCCGCCCGGCGGCTCCGGCGCCCCCTCCGGTCTGCCCGGACCGGTCGCCTTCCAGGTCGTCCTGCTGCGCCGGATGGCCGACCACCACCCCGGCCTGGTCGAGGAGGCGCTGCGCACCCTGGGCGTCTCCCGCGCCGAGATGCGTGAGGCCAACCGCCGCTGGCAGGCACGGATGCACGCCCCGCGAGCGCCCGGCGGCAGCCGGCCGTATCGTGCGCTGCTCGGCACCCCCGAGACCGTCACTCCGCGCCGCATCGGCGATCTGCGCTGCGAGGCCCTGACCTGGCCGGTGCCGCTCTGGCCCGATCTGCGGTTCGAGGTCCTCACCGGCGCCCGGGACACCGTGTGGAACGCCTGGCTCGTCCGGGCACCCGGCGCCACCGCCCCTGACCTGCGCAGCACCGCGGATCTCCGGCCCTGGTCCGGCACCGTCGACGAGGTCGCCCGCGCCTTCGCCCCGGCCCGCCCCATGGAGGGCAGCGCCCCCACCCGCTGGCGGCTGGCCTGCACCGCGCCCGGCCCCGACGGCACCCCGCAGGACATCGTCCCCGAATTCACCTGGGGGCTGTACCAGCGACTGGCCGGCTGAGGGCCCGCCGCACGGCCTCTTTCCGTCTCGTCACCCCTTCGCCGCAACCGCCCCGCCCCCGTCCCCCGAGCGGACCTTTCCAGCAGGCGGCGGCCTCCGCACGACCGGAGGATGGCGCACGAGCGGTCCTTGCGAACCGGCCGCGCGACCGCTCCGCCCATACCGGCCCATCGGGGAGGAATCACCCATGACCATCAGCCTCGCCCAATTGCGGCGCTGTTCGGCCGCCATCGACATCGGCGCGGCCCGGACCAGGGTGTATGTGAAGAACCAGGGGCTGGTCGTCGACGAACCGACCGTCGCCGCCATCAACACCCGCAGCGGGGCGCTGCTGGCCGTCGGCGCCCAGGCCGAGGTGATGGACGGCCGCACCCCCGACTACATCCGGGTGGTGCGTCCGGTCTCCAACGGCACCATCGTCGATATCGACATGGCCCAGCGGCTGCTGCGGACCCTGGTCGGCGACAAGCTGCGCAAGTCCTGGCGGCGCCGGCCGGCGATGCGGGCCGCGGTCTGTCTCCCGTACGGCAGCGAGCCGCTCGCCCAGCGGGCCGCCGTGGAGACGCTCACCGGGCTGGGGGCGCGGCGGGTGGAGCTGGTCGACACCCTGGTCGCCGCGGCGGTGGGTTCCGGGCTCCCGGTGGAGCAGCCCGAGGCGACCATGATCGTGGTGTGCGGCGCCGGAACCACGCAGGTCGCGGTGCTCTCCCTCGGCTCGATCGTCTCCGCGGAGACCGTGCCGGTGGGCGGCAACGCCATCGACCACGCGGTCGTCCAGCATCTGCGACTGCACCACGAGCTGATGCTGGCGGGCCAGGCCGTACGCCCGCTCCAGTGGATCCTCTCCGGTGCCGACGGGGTCACCCCCGGCTCCACCGAGGTGCACGGCCGGGACGTGATCAGCGGGATGGCGCGCTCCGTGCATGTCGACACCGAGCGGGTACGGGACGCCATCACCACCCCGCTGACCTCGATCCTCGACGGCATCGGTGCCGTGCTGCGCCGCTGCCCGCCGGATCTGGTGGCCGACCTGGGGGAACGCGGCATCGTGCTCGCGGGCGGCAGCGCCCTGATCCCCGGCCTGGAGCCGATGATCCACCAGGCCACGAACATGCCGGTACACACCGCGGACCACCCCGACACCTGTGCCGTCATGGGGCTCGGCGCGATGATCGAGGGCAAGGTGCAGCCGTTGCATCTCGATCCGATGGATCCGTAGCGCGCCGACGGCGGCCACACGGGAGCCGGGCTCACGGGAGCCGGCTCACAGAAGCGGGGCTCACAGACTCCGGGCGTTCCAGGCGACCACCGCGGGCCGGTCGTGTTCGGTCCCCAGGACGCCGACCGCCCCGGTCTCGAAGGTGAAGAGGCCCCCGGCGGCGGGCGGCAGCCCGAGCCTGCGGGCGGCCAGCACCCGCAGGAAGTGCGCATGCGCGACCAGCGCCACATCACCGTCGTCGGCGGCGAGCTGTGGCGCGATCCGGGCCAGCACCCGGTCGGCGCGCGCCCCGACCTGCTCGGGCGACTCGCCCGGATGCTCCGCGGGCCCCTCGGCGACACCGTCGGAGAACAGATACCAGCCGGGCCGGTCGCGGTGGATCTCGGCGGTGGCGATGCCCTCATAGCCGCCGTAGTCCCATTCCCGCAGGTCGGCGTCGATCCGCGGACGGGCGAGGCCCGCCAGCTCGGCGGTGCGCAGCGCCCGCTGCGTCGGGCTGGCGTACACCGGCCCGATCTTCCGGTCCGACAGCAGCGGCCGCAGTGCGCGGGCCTGCTCCTCACCGGTGGCGGTCAGCGGCAGATCGGTCCAGCTGGTGTGCCGGCCGTCCCTGCTCCACTCGGTCTCGCCGTGCCGGACCAGAAGAAGGTCGCTCACGAGCTCTGCGCCTGCTGACCCTGTTCGCCCTGCGCCTGCTCGGCCTGCTGGGCCTCGGTGACCGACGCCCGGACCTCGTCCATGTCCAGCGCACGGGCCTGGCCGATGACGTCCTCCAGGGCCTCCGCGGGCAGCGCGCCGGGCTGGGCGAAGACGGCGATGTTCTCCCGCACGATCATCACGGTCGGGATGGACTGGATCTGGAGGGCCTGCGCCAGCTCGGGCTGCGCCTCCGTGTCGACCTTGGCGAAGACCAGGTCGTCGTGCGTCTCGGAGGACTTCTCGAAGACCGGGCCGAACTGCTTGCACGGCCCGCACCACTCGGCCCAGAAGTCGATCAGGACGAAATCGTTGCCGGAGACGATTTCGTCGAAGTTTTCCTTGGTGAGCTCAATGGTGCTCATGCCTGTTTCCCTGCTTCCGGTCTGTCGACGCTTGTCACACGGTCTCCGGCTGCGGCAACGGGATCAACCCGTGACGTATTCCGCACGCCGGACCGTCCCGCACCCCTGCCCACCGAGCGCGTTCCTAGACATCCGGATCCACGTGGCGAACCACACGCCACCCGGCCGGCCGACGCGGCCGCGCACACCGCGCCCCGGCCTCGCTCCATACGGGCCGACCAGCGGCACCGATCAGACAGCGTCCCCGCCCCGCGCGGTCACTCCCTGCCTCTGCCTTCCTCTGGCTGCCCGGCTCGCCCTGGCCCTCCTGCTGGCCCTTCTCCTACCCCTTGTCCTGCCTCTTTCCCTAACCCTTCGCGTAGTCCTTCGCCATCTGGCCCGCGAAGTCGTACACGATGCACTGCTCGTCCCCGACGACCCAGGCGTCGTGTCCCGGCGGGCAGACGAAGACATCGCCGGGTCCCACTTCGGACTCCGCGCCGTCGTTCATCCTGATCCGCATCCGGCCCTGCACCACGAAGCAGTTGTGGTGCACCTCGCAGCTGTCGGTCCCGGCAATCGGGCCCACCGACTCCGTCCAGTGCCAGCCGGGCTCGAAGGTGGCCACGGCGAAGTCCAGTCCGGTGAGGTGCAGGGCTTCCAGGTGACCCCGGGGAAAGTCGCGCCGTTCATCCGGCTTGTCGACCGTCTTGACTTCCATCATGAGGGCTTCCTCCGTCCACCCCCCTGGGCAACCGTGCAAACCCCCGGTCCTTCCATGGTGCGCCGGTCCGACACACCCGGCATCCGCGGGCTCCCGGCCCTGGCGAGGACGTTCCCCAGCGTTCAACGGCCGGATGTCGCCGGGGAAGCGCCGTGGCACACAGTCGCCGCCCCCGGCGGCTAGCATCCCGACAAGACCGCCAAGAACGGAGCAAACTTCTGTGCGTCATCTGCGCGTAGGCGTCGCCATCTTGACCATGGGAAACCGTCCCGCCGAACTGCGGGCGCTGCTGGATTCGGTCGCCAAGCAGGACCTCCGGCCGGCCCACATCGTGGTCATCGGAAACGGCTCCCCGCTCCCCCCGCTGCCGCACGGCGCCGTCGGTGTCGAGCTGAGCGAGAACCTGGGAGTCTCCGGTGGCCGCAATGTCGCCCTGGACGAGCTGCGCAAGCTCGGGGACGTCGACGTGGTGGTCGACCTGGACGACGACGGCCTGCTGATCAGCCCGGACGTCTTCAGCCGGCTGGCGGAACTGCACGCACGCGAGCCGGAGTTGGGGATCGTCAGCTTCCGCATCGCCGACGAGCGGGGCCGCACCCAGCGCCGCCATGTCCCCCGCCTGCGGGCCGGCGACCCGGCACGCGGCGGTCCGGTCACCACCTTCCTGGGCGGCGGGCACTCCCTGTCCGTACCGATGCTGGACCGGATCGGCGGCTGGCCCGACGACTTCTTCTACGCCCATGAGGAAACCGACCTGGCCTGGCGGGCCTTGGACGACGGCTGGCACATCCGCTACGCCCCGGAGCTGGTGCTTCAGCACCCGTACACCTCACCCACCCGGCACGCCGTCTACCACCGCATGGTCGCCAGAAACCGCGTCTGGCTCGCCAAGCGGCACCTCCCCGCGGTCCTGGTCCCCCTCTACCTCGGCGTATGGGCCGCCCTGACCGCCGTCCGCAGCCCCTCGGTGGCGGGCCTGCGCGCCTGGGCCGCCGGTTTCGCCGAGGGGGTGCGGACCCCGTGCGGCCGCCGGCGTCCGCTGCGCTGGCGCACGGTATGGCGGATGACGAAACTCGGCCGCCCTCCGGTGATCTGAAGACGCGCGCCCCGAGCCGGCTACCTTCGACGGAACCGGTTCACTCCGCCTCCGGCCGTCGCAGCTGCGGGTCCGTCACCCCGCCCGGACAGGCCAGCCACTCAGCATCCCACCCGGCCTGCCCGGCCCCGGCACGGTAGGCACTCTCGTAGAAGCCGAGCACGGCCGCACGGGGATCGGCCTCCGCACGGGCGTCGTCGTACCGCAGCACGGCCAGATGGCTCTCCCCACGGGCGACCCACCGCGCCGCCGCCGGCCGCAGCGGCTCCCCGGCCAGGCCCGCGGGCTCCGGCGCGGTGTACGAGTAGAACGCCGGCTCGGGGAAGCCGTCGTCCCCGAACCAGAAGCCGAAGCTGATCACCTCCCTGGAGTACGCCTCCCGCGTCACCGGATCGGTCTCCCGCGGCTGCTCGACCCGCCGCTCGGAGAACCGGGTGTGCGCGATGTCGAAGGTGTGCCAGAAGTGGTGCACCGGGCTGACCTTCCCCTCATAGCCCGCGGCGAACTCCTCCAGCACCGAGGCCACCTGACTGAGCACCTGCCAGTAGCGCTGTGCGTGCCGGGGCTCGTAGGCCGCGTGCTCGGTGTCCTCGGCGAACGGCCGGCCGGCGTCGGGCAGGTCGAACGGCCTGGGAACGGCGAGCCGCACCCGGATCCCCAGCCCGGCCAGCGCATCCATGAGGGCGTCGTGGAAGGCCGCCACGGACCGTCCGACCAGCGGGAACGAGACGGTCCGGCCGTCCAGCACCGAAACGACCAGCCGATGTGCGACGAAGTCGAAGTCGATCGTGAAGATCGGATTGCCGTCGAGCTGCCCCATCGGCCGGGCGGTGATGCCCCGCCCGGTGAGATGGAACGGCACGTTCCACCAGTGATTACGCCGCGCACTGGCGGCGAGCCGAATCTTCCCGACCACCTGCGCAAAGCGATGAACCGTCTCTTTGGTCTCCCGCCACTCGCCATACGGGATAGCCGGAAACAGCTCCATCGCCCTCACCTTCCTTCCGCACCGCACTCCTGACGGCCGGACGGCCGCGGATGACCATGATGAGCACGCGGGGACACTTACGGCACGTTGGTCCGGAAGGTGCAGAAGGGCCGCCACATGCGCGTGGCGGCCCTTCTGTCTGTTCTCTCCCAGGTAGAAAGGTTCTCCCCCCTGGGTGCTGCGGTGGGGCGGGTGGGACTCGAACCCACGGCCGACGGATTATGAGTCCGCTGCTCTAACCGGCTGAGCTACCGCCCCCCACGGCGCGTCGCGCACATTTGTGCGCGCCGTCTGCCGCAGCATAGCCGCTCATACGATCTGTTGCCCGTGAGGGCTGCCGTCGCGCGACCACGCACGCCCAAGAGGACCTCGATCACGGGCCGTTGGTTCCATGGCACAAGAAAAAGGACCCCTTACGGGGTCCTCGTTCTCTCTGCTCCCCCGACTGGACTCGAACCAGTAACCCTCCGGTTAACAGCCGAATGCTCTGCCAATTGAGCTACAGGGGACCGAGCTCCCCCGACTGGACTCGAACCAGTAACCTGCCGGTTAACAGCCGGCTGCTCTGCCAATTGAGCTACAGGGGATTGCTCTGTGTGCCTCGAATGCACCGCTGACCGGTCTTCCGGACGGCGCGCGCTCGCTGCGACACATACATTAGCGCAAGCAGGGGGGTGCTCCGCCAATCGGTATCGCCTCAGGTCACCTCGGGTGATCTGCGGCCCCGGAGGGTAGGCGCGCGGCACAGCCCGGCACTCCGGTGCGTACCGGCACCGGACGGGACCGACGAGAGGAAAGGTGGAGCAATGCGCTACCGGCTCACGTTCATCGCGGGACTGGCCACGGGGTATGTGCTCGGCGCACGGGCCGGCCGGGAACGGTACGAGCAGCTCCGCAAGGCCGCCCAGCGGATCTCCCAGAATCCCGCGGTCCGGAACACCGCCGAGTCGGCCGCGCTGACCGGGCGCGAGGCGGCATCGAAGGCTTTCGGGACGGTATCGGCCAAGGTCGGGGACCGGCTGCCGGCCTCCGTCACCGACCGGGTCCGCTCGCTGCGGGACCAGCGCGGCTCCGACGAGGACGACTGGGGCACGAGCAACACCTAGGGGGTGACTCTCCGATCTCCGTGGGGGTCTCCCGGGTAAACCCTGACGCTGCTCCTATGCGTCGTATGGGGCATCATCTGAGGCCATGGGGATAGTCGCCGGATTGGACAGTTCGTCCGAGAGCACACAGATCGTCGTCTGCGATGCGGACACGGGCGCCGTCATCAGGCGCGGGTACGCGCCGCACCCCGTCGAGAAGGGGCCCGAGGTCGATCCACAGGCGTGGCTGATCTCGCTCGGGGAGGCGGCGGGCCACGGGCTGCTCGAAGGGGTGCAGGCGATCGGCGTCTCCGCGCAGCCGCACGGACTGCTGCCGCTGGACGTCGAGGGCAATCTCGTACGGCCCGCGCTGGTCGGCAACGACAAGCGGGCACAGAGTGCGGCGGCGGATCTGATCGACTCGCTCGGCGGGCGTACCGCGTGGGCGCAGGCCGTCGGGGCGGTGCCGCAGGCAACCCATGCCGTGACCAAGCTGCGCTGGCTGGCGCGTACCGAGCCGGCGCATGCGGCCCGGATCGCGGAGGTCATGCAGCCGCACGACTGGCTGGCGTGGCAGCTGCTGGGGCGGCCAGCCCGGCGGACGACGGACCGTGGCGGGGCCTCGGCGACGGGCTTCTGGTCGGCGGCGACCGAGTCGTACCGGCCGGATCTGGTGGAGCTGGCGCTGGGCCACCAGGTGCGGCTGCCGGAGCTGCTGAGCCCGTCGGGGACGGCGGGCTTCACCCCCGAGGGGCTGCTGATCTCCGCCGGTACGGGCGAGACGATGGCCGCCGCCTTCGGGCTCGGCGTCGGGGAGGGCGACGCGGTGGTGTCGCTGGGCGCCTCGGGGTCGGTGTTCGGGATCCATCACGAGGCGCTGGTGGACCCGAGCGGCACGATCACCTCGTTCGCGGACGCGACCGGCCGGCATCTGCCGGTGGTGCACACCAGCAATGCGGTACGGGTGCTGCGCGGGGCCGCGGAGATGCTGGGGACGGATCTGGCGGGCGTGTCCGAGCTGGCGATGAACTCGTCGCCCGGTGCGTACGGGATGGTGCTGCTGCCGTATCTGGAGGGCGAGCGGACCCCGCATCTGCCGCATACCGCCGGGTCGTTGCACGGGCTGCGGCGGGACAGCATGAAGCCGGAGCATCTGGCGCGGGCCGCCGTGGAGGGCATGCTCTGCGGGCTCGCGGACGCGCTGGACGTGCTGCGGGGGCGGGGCATGGCGGTGCGCCGGGTGTTCCTGCTGGGCGCGGCGGCGGAGCTGTTCGCGGTGCAGGCGGTGGCGCCGGCGCTGTTCGGGGTGCCGGTCGTGGTGCCGAAGCCGGCGGAGTACGCGGCGCTGGGCGCGGCCCGGCAGGCGGCCTGGGCCTGGGGGGTGGCGCACGGCACCCTCACCCCGGCCGGCGGCGCGGAGTCCGGCACCGGCGGCGGGCCCGCCTGGGTCGATCCCCCGCAGTGGCCGGCCGCCGCGAGCCAGGTCTTCGAGCCGGGTGAGGAGCTGGCGGTCGGCCAGGCCGTGCGCCAGCAGTACGCCGCGGTGCGCGACGAGACCTATCCGGGGGCGTTCCAGCGGGAGGCGTGAGGTCCCGGGCGGGTGCCGGACGGGCGGGGCCGGGCGTGCGAGGCCGGGCCTGCTGGGCAGGGCGTGCGGGGCCGGGCCCTGCGGCGGGCGGGCCCCGGCGGGCTCAGTCGAGGTAGCCGCGGAGCTGGTCGGCGAAGGCGTGGTCGCGGAGCTTGTTGAGGGTCTTGGACTCGATCTGCCGTATCCGTTCACGGGTGACGCCGAAGATCCGGCCGATCTCCTCCAGCGTCCGGGGCCGGCCGTCGGCGAGGCCGTAGCGGAGCTGGACGACCTTGCGCTCCCGTTCCCCGAGGGTGGACAGCACCGCGTCGAGGTGCTCGCGGAGCAGCAGGAACGCGGCGGATTCGACGGGTGAGGCGGCGTCGCCGTCCTCGATGAGATCGCCGAGGGCGACGTCCTCCTCCTCACCGACGGGGGCGTGCAGCGAGACCGGCTCCTGGGCCAGCCGCAGCACCTCGCTGACGCGCTCCCCGGTGAGGTCGAGATGGGCGGCGACCTCCTCGGGCGTGGGTTCGTAGCCGCGCTCCTGGAGCATGCGGCGCTGGACCCGCACCACGCGGTTGATCAGCTCGACGACATGGACCGGGACGCGGATGGTCCGGGCCTGGTCGGCGAGGGCGCGGGACATGGCCTGGCGGATCCACCAGGTGGCGTAGGTGGAGAACTTGTAGCCGCGGGCGTAGTCGAATTTCTCGACGGCGCGGATCAGCCCGAGGTTGCCCTCCTGGACGAGGTCGAGCATGGTCAGTCCGCGGCCGACATAGCGCTTGGCGACGGAGACCACCAGACGCAGGTTCGCCTCGATCAGACGGCGCTTGGCCATCCGCCCCAGGACCACCAACTTGTCGAGGTCGAAGGCGAGTTGGGAGGAGAGGTCGGGGGCGTTGGTGAGCTTCTCCTCGGCGAAGAGACCGGCCTCGACCCGGCGGGCGAGCTCCACCTCCTCGGCGGCGGTGAGCAGCGGGATCCGGCCGATCTCGCGAAGGTACTGACGGAAGAGATCGGCGGACGGGCTGCCCGCCTCGGGGCGCGGCACCGGCTCCGGGGTGATCTCCTCGACGATCATCTCGGCGGCGGGTGGTTCGGCCTGCTGCGGCACGGTGAGCGGCTCCGCGGCCGGGTCCGGCTCGTGCTCCGGGTCGTGCTCCGTGGCGGCCGGCGCGTCGGCGAGGGTCTGGGTCTGCACGGGGGCGACCTCCAGGGTGATCGCTGCTGAAGCGGCAGAAAGGTCGGGCACGGTGGCGGCCGGGCCGCCGTCCGTCCCGTACGTCACGAGTGGTTCCGCGGGGGATTCCGGCGCGGTACGGCCGGGCCCGCGGCGCACCGAGGACTCAGGCACCGCTTCTCAGTGTGGAGTACGACACACGCCTGCCACGAGGGGCGTGCGTGCACTTTTTGAGTCCGGTCCGTGACCGGACGGCTACCGCGGGGTGTTACCGGCGGCGCGGTGCCCCTAGAGGGCGGCGTAGCCGCGTTCGCGCAGGGACTGGCCGTACTGCTGGAGGACCCACAGTTCGTTCTGGACGGCCGCGAGGTGTTCGGGGTCGGCGCGGGGGCCGAGGCGCTGGAGGGTGCCGCGGATCTCGGTGACGCGCTGATTGACGGCGGCGAGGCGGACGGCGACCAACTGGACGCCGGCGTACGCCTCGTCGGGGTCCCGGCGGGTGTGCAGCGGTTCGACGGCGAGCTCGGTGACCATGGCGCGGACGGTGTCGTCGGGGGCGGCCTCCCGCACCCGGGGGATGAACGCCTGGTCGGCGGCGCCGGCCGCGGCACCGCCGGCGTCCTCGATGCACCGGCGGACCACGGCGTAGGGCGGGGCGGTGAACTCGTCGGCACCGTAGGCGTCGAAGGCCGGGGAGACCAGGTCGGGGCGCTGGAGCGCCAGCTTGAGAAGCTCCCGCTCGACGCGGTGGGCGGGGCTGCGGAGGTTGAGCGCCGGGCCGCGCGGGCCGGGCGCGGGGCCGGCCTCCACGGGCGCCGGGGCCTGGCCGCGGCGCTGCTGACGGCCCTGGTCGGGACCGCCGTCCCGGCCCCGTTCGCGGGCCCAGCGGGCGAGCTGGGAGACGCGCTTGACCACGAACTGGGTGTCCAGGATGCCGAGCATGCCGGCGAGCTGGACGGCGGACTCGTGCTGGATGGAGCTGTTCTTGATGTGCGCGACGATGGGGGCGGCCTCGTCGAGGGCGGCGGCGCGGCCGACGGTGGTGTCGAGGTTGTGCCGGGAGACGACATGGCGCAGCGCGAACTCGAAGAGCGGGGTCCGGGCCTCGACGAGATCGGCGACCGCCTGATCGCCCTTGGCGAGCCGCAGATCGCACGGGTCCATGCCGCCCGGGGTGATCGCGATGGAGGTCTCGGCGGCGAACTTCTGGTCGTCCTCGAAGGCGCGCAGGGCGGCCTTCTGGCCTGCGGCGTCGCCGTCGAAGGTGAAGACGACCTCGGAGCCGGAGTTGTCCATCAGCAGCCGGCGGAGGATCTTGATGTGGCCCTCGCCGAAGGACGTACCGCAGGTGGCGATGGCGGTGGTGACCCCGGACAGATGGCAGGCCATCACGTCGGTGTAGCCCTCGACCACGACCGCGCGGTTGGTCTTGGCGATCTCCTTCTTGGCGAGGTCGATGCCGTAGAGGACCTGGGACTTGCGGTAGATGGGGGTCTCGGGGGTGTTGAGGTACTTGGGGCCGTTGTCGTCGTCGCGGAGCTTACGGGCGCCGAAGCCGACGACCTCGCCGGCGATATCGCGGATCGGCCACATGAGACGGCCGCGGAAGCGGTCGATGGGGCCGCGGCGGCCCTCCTGGGAGAGGCCGGAGAGGACCAGCTCCTGGTCGCTGAAGCGGCGGCCGCGCAGGAAGCGGGTGAGGTGGTCCCAGCCGGCCGGGCTGTAGCCGACGCCGAAATGCTGGGCGGCGGCCTGGTCGAAGCCGCGCTCGGCGAGGAACTTGCGGGCGATCTCCGCCTCGGGGCCGTCGAGCTGCTCGACGTAGAACTGGGCGGCGGCCTTGTGGGCCTCCACCAGGCGGGTGCGCTCACCCTGCTGGCGGCCCGGGGTGTAGCCGCCTTCCTCGTAGCGCAGGGTGATACCGGCCTGGGAGGCGAGGCGCTCGATGGTCTCGGCGAAGGAGAGGTGGTCGATCTTCATGACGAAGTCGACGGTGTCGCCGCCCTCCTGGCAGCCGAAGCAGTGGTAGAGCCCCTTGGCCGGGCTGACGTGGAAGGACGGGGACTTCTCGTCGTGGAAGGGGCACAGGCCCTTGAGGTTGCCGCCGCCGGCGTTGCGGAGCTGGAGATACTCGGACACGACGGCGTCGATCGGGACCGCGTCCCGCACCGCCTTCACATCGTCATCGTTGATCCTGCCTGCCACGCGTGAATTCTACGGCCGGGGTCGGACAGCCCTGGCCACGCGTCGTCGCGAACGCCGGGGCTCTCCCCCCACCCCCGAACCCACCCCCGCCCCCTCCCCCCGAAGGGGGAGGAGGGGGAGGGGGCGGGGGAGCAGCCGGCAGCGCGGCGGAGCCCGCCCCGGACCCGGCGAAATCCACGCCGCGGCGCCGAGACCGACGAGCCCGCGCCCCCCCAGCTCACCCCAGCAGTTCCAGAAAGCGTTCCAGCCCCACGTTTCCCCCCGAGATGATCACGCCGACGCGGGGCGGCAGGGGGCTGATGTGGCCGGCCAGGAGGGCGGCCAGGGCGCTGGCGCCGCTGGGTTCGGTGACGATTTTGAGGCGTTCGAAGGCGAACTTCATGGCCGCGCGGATCTCGTCGTCGGTGACCAGGACGACCGAGTCGAGGAGGCGCCGGTTGACGGCGAAGGTCAGTTCGCCGGGGGTGGCGATGGCCTGGCCGTCGGCGATGGTGTGCGGCACGGGAACGGTGACGGGGTGGCCGGCGGCCAGGGAGCGCAGGGTGTCGTCGCCGGCCTCCGGCTCCACGCCGATCATGCGGATGCCGGGGACCAGGGCGGTGGCGGCGGTGGCCGAGCCGGCCATCAGCCCACCGCCGCCGACCGGTGCCAGCAGTGCGTCGAGCGGGCCGGTCTCCTCGATCAGCTCCAGGGCCGCGGTGCCCTGGCCGGCGATGATGTGCGGATGCTCGTACGGCGGGATCAGCGCGAGGCCGCGTTCCTCGGCGAGCTGCCGGCCGATCGCGACGCGGTCGCCGGTGTAGCGGTCGTAGGTGACGATCTCGGCGCCGTATCCGGCGGTGGCCGCCCGCTTGGACTCCGGGGAGTCCTCCGGCATCACGATGACGGCGTGGCTGCCCAGCTCCCGGGCGGCCAGCGCGACGGCCTGGGCGTGGTTGCCGGAGGAGTAGGCGGCGACTCCACGGGCCAGCTGTTCCGGGGACAGCCGGGAGAGGGCGTTGTAGGCGCCGCGGAACTTGAAGGCGCCGACCCGCTGGAAGTTCTCGCACTTGAGGTGGACCTCGGTGCCGGTCAGGGCGTCGAGGGTGCGGGAGCGCAGCACGGGCGTGCGGTGTGCCACCCCGGCCAGCCGCCGGGCGGCGTCCCGGACGTCGTCGAGGGTGACGACGTCCGGGACGTCGGTGCTGCCGGGGCCGGTGGGACCGCTGGGGCTTGGCGTCATACGGGCACGCTACGGGAGCAGCGAGGCCAGCGGTACCTCCGGATCGGCCAGCGCCTCGGGCGCCAACGACGCCCCGGAGCGGATGAGTTGCTGGATGGACTCGGCGACGTCCCAGACGTTGACGTTCATCCCGGCGAGCAGCCGGCCGTCCGCGCCGAGCCAGAAGGCGATGAACTCCCGCTTGGCGAGGTCACCGCGGCAGACGACCTGCGCGTACGAGCCGGGCGGGGCGTAGCCGGAGTACTCCATGCCGACGTCGTACTGGTCGGAGAAGAAGTACGGGATGCGGTCGTAGCTGACGTCCTGGCCGAGCATGGCGCGTGCGGCGGCCGGGCCGCCGTTGAGGGCGTTGGCCCAGTGCTCGACGCGCAGGCGGCTGTCCAGGACCGGGTGGTCGGCGGCGGCGACATCGCCGGCGGCGTAGATGTACGGGTCGGAGGTGCGCAGCGCCGCGTCGACCGCGATACCGCCGCCGGCCTCCCGGTCGACGAGGTCCAGCCCGGCCTGTTCGGCGAGGGCGGTGCGCGGGGCGGCGCCGATCGCGGCGAGCACGTCGTGGGCGGGGTGTTCCTCGCCGTCGTCGGTGCGGACGGCGAGGACCATGCCGTCCTGGCCGACGATCTCGGTGAGGCGGGCGCCGAAGTGGAAGCGGACGCCGTGTTGGCGGTGCAGATCGGCGAACAGGCCGCCGAGTTCGGGTCCCAGGATGCCGTGCAGCGGGGTCGGGGCGGCCTCGACGATGGTCACCTCGGCGCCGTAGGAGCGGGCCGCGGCGGCGACCTCCAGGCCGATCCAGCCGGCGCCGGCGATCACCAGATGCCCATTCTCGCGGCCGAGGGAGGCCAGCACGCCGCGCAGCCGTTCGGCGTGCGCGAGGCGGCGCAGGTGGTGCACACCGGCCAGGCCGGTGCCGGGGATGTCCAGGCGGCGCGGCTCGGCTCCGGTGGCCAGCAGCAGCTTGTCGTAGACGATGAGGGTGCCGTCGCCGAGGCGGACCGTTTTGGCCTCGGGGTCCAGATGGACGGCGGGCTGGCCCAGGTGGAGTTCGATGTGCGCCTGGGCGTACCAGGCGGGTTCATGGACGAAGACGCTGTCGCGCTCTTCCTTGCCGAGCAGGTACCCCTTGGAGAGCGGGGGGCGCTCGTAGGGGTGGTCGCGCTCGTCACAGATGAGGATCACCCGGCCGGTGAAGCCTTCCGCGCGGAGCGTCTCCGCGGCCTTCGCCCCGGCCAGGCCACCCCCGACGATGACGAACGTCTGGTGTGCGTCGACCACTTGCTTCCTCCTCGTTGCGGTACCTGCGTCCGCGTCCGCGTCCGTGAACGCCCCGATGTACCCCCCGGTGCTCTCCCGGTGCTCTCCCCCGTTGATGCGTCCGGTGGCGTCGGGGTTCCCGGGCGCCGCCGATCGGGGTTCCCGGTCGCCGTCCGCCGAACGGGGTTGCCGTGCCTGTCAGGGCTCGCTGTTCGCTGTTGTCAGGGTGCTCCGTTCGAAAACGGTGGGGTTCGAGCGTCCCGCACGGAGCGTGAGGGGGGAAGAGGGGCTTTCCTCCAGGGTCACCCGCGGTTGGCCCCGCCGTGACCGGGACGACGGGTGAGACGGGCGTGCAGCGAGCGGGCGGAGGCGTCGGTCAGGGCGGCGATCTGGTCGATGACGGCGCGCATCCGCGCGGTGTCGTCGGGGGCCGTGTCGAACAGTGAACGGAACTGTGGATCAAGGCCGTCGGGGGCGCGGGCGAACAACACCTCGGCCAGTTCGGCGATGACGACACGCTGGTCGGCGCGGAGCGCCTCCTGGTCGGGACGCTGCATGACGTACCGGTCGGCGACGGCTTTCAAAACGGCGCATTCCAGCCGGGTTTCGTCCGGAACCACCAGCTCCGCTCCGTAGCGGGTGAGCCGTCCGGCCCCCCACCGGGCCCGCGTCGCGGCCTCCGCGGCGAGACAGAAGCGGCCGATCAGCTGGCTCGTGGCGTCCTTGAGGCGGGCCTGGGCGAGGGCGGAGCCGTCGTAGCCGTGCGGCCACCACTCCTGCTCCAGAAGGCGGTCCAGCGCCGCGGCCAGCTCCGCGGGGCCGGCGCCGGGGGCGTAGCGTGCACCGGCGACCTCGAAGATCTCGGCGCGTTCGGCGTCGGCGAGCAGGAGGTTGGGGTCGAGGTGTCCGGCGTGCAGCCCGTCCTCGACGTCGTGCACCGAGTACGCCACATCGTCGGACCAGTCCATGACCTGCGCCTCGAAGCTCCGGGCTCCGTCGGGGGCGCCCTGCCGGAACCAGGCGTAGACCGGCGCGTCGTCCGCGTAGACGCCGAACTTCGGGGACGTGGGGTCGGTGGGGTGACCGCCGCGCGCCCACGGGTACTTGGTGGCCGCGTCGAGGGCGGCGCGGCTGAGGTTCAGCCCGACGCTGACCGTCGAGCCGTCTTCGGCGGGCACGAACCGCTTGGGCTCCAGACGGGCCAGCAGCCGCAGCGACTGGGCGTTGCCCTCGAAGCCGCCGCAGGGCGCGGCGACTTCGTTGAGCGTCTGCTCGCCGTTGTGCCCGAAGGGCGGGTGGCCGAGATCGTGCGCCAGGCAGGCGGTCTCGACCAGGTCCGGGTCGCAGCCGAGGGCGGCGCCGAGCTCCCGGCCGACCTGGGCGCACTCCAGGGAGTGGGTCAGCCGGGTACGTGGGCTGGCGTCCCAGGCGGCGGTGTGCGCGCCGGGGGTGACGACCTGGGTCTTGCCGGCCAGCCGGCGCAGCGCGGCGGAGTGCAGTACCCGGGCGCGGTCGCGCTGGAAGGCGGTGCGTCCCGGCCGTTTGTCGGGCTCGGTGACCCAGCGTTCGAGGTCGGCCGCGGTGTAGCCGGGGATGGTTGGTGAGGTGCCCGTCATACAGCGACGGTAGCCGCCCTGCGGGCCTCCGGGCCGGATCCGGCAGGAGCCTGGAGGGCCTGGTCGTAGCGGTGCAGTACGAGACGGGCCAGGGCGGGGTGGTCGCCCAGGGGTTCGGCGGCGGGCCCGGGGGCGGCGGCCGCGCACTGGGTGGCGAAGCGTCCGGGGGCGGTGAAGCAGCCGGCCACGGCGATCCGGTCGTGGCCGCGGGCGGTCAGCGTACGGACCGCTTCGGCGACGGTGGGGGCGGCTGCGGAGGCGTAGGCGGGCAGGACGGGGATGCCGCCGAGCCGGGCCGAGAGGAGGTGTGCGGTGCGTTCGGTGTCCTGGGCGGACCGCGGGGCCCGGGAGCCGGCGGCGGCCAGGACCACGGCGGTGCGCGGGCCCGGGGCCTCGGGGAAGCCGGCCTCCAGGAGGCGGCCGTGCAGCGCCTCGGCGAGGAGGGTGTGCGGCCCGAGGGGTTCGGCGACCCGGCCGGTCAGGTGGGGTGCGCCGCGCAGCGCGGCGGGCAGGTCGTGGGTGACGTGATGGCCGCGGCCGAACAGCAGCGGGACGAGGACGGCCGCGCCGCACAGCCCGTCGAGGGTGTCGGCGAGCAGCGGCCGGTTCAGCTCGATGTGCCCGAGCCGTACGTCCAGGCCGGGGCGCAGCGCCCGGACCCGGTCCAGCAGGGCCCGGACGGTGGGCAGGGCGCGGGGGTCGCGGCTGCCGTGGGCGACGGCGACGAGGGTGGGCGCCGGGGCCTCCGGGGCGCGGAAGCCGTGCAGCCGGACCCGGCGGAGCTGGGTGCTGAGCTGGGCGGTGATCTCGGCGGCGAGGTCACCCGTGCCGAGGGGGGCCAGGGACGCGGAGGGCAGGTGCGGTATCGGCGCCGTCATGACCTGAGCGTGGCAGCCGGGCGTTGCCGTCCCGTTTCCCCGGGGCGAACGTTGTGTTCCGGCCCGCTGCCGGCGGGACGCGCCCCGGGGGCAGGACGGGCGGCAGGGGACATCTCACGCGGCCCTGCCGCCCGGGGGCCTACGCCTGGTGGGCGTCCACTTCCCGGAGGTACCGCTCGCGGGTCGGCTCGTCGAGGAAGGAGGCGCGGAAGGAGTTCCGGGCGAGGGTGCGCAGGGTCTCCTGGTCGAGGCCGAGGGCATCGCGTACGGCGGTGAAGTTGTCGTCCGCGTAGCCGCCGAAGTACGCCGGGTCGTCGGAGTTGACGGTCACCAGCAGCCCGGCGTCCAGCATCGCGGGCAGCGGGTGGTCGGCGAGGTCGTCGATGACCCGCAGCCGGACGTTGGACAGCGGGCAGACGGTGAGCGGCACCTGGTCGGCCACCAGGCGGGCCACCAGCCGCTCGTCCTCCAGGGAGCGCACCCCGTGGTCGATCCGGTCCACGCCGAGGACGTCCAGGGCCTCCCACACGTAGGCCGGGGGCCCCTCCTCCCCCGCGTGCGCCACGCACTTGAGCCCGGCCTCCCGCGCCAGCGCGTAGACCTCCTTGAACTTCGACGGCGGGTGCCCGACCTCGGCGGAGTCCAGGCCGACGGCGGTGATCCGGTCGAAGTGGGGACGGGCCGCCTCGAAGGTCGCGAGGGCGGACTCGGCGCTCTCGTCGCGCAGGAAGCACATGATCAGGCGGGTGCTGATGCCATAGGTCTCCGGGGCGCTGTCCAGGGCCCGGGCCAGGCCGTTGATGACGGTGCCGATCGGGACGCCGCGCGCGGTGTGCGCCTGCGGGTCGAAGAAGATCTCGGCGTGCCGTACGCCCTGCTCCTTGGCGCGGGCGAGATAGGCGTGGGCGAGGTCGGCGAAGTCGTCCTCGGTGCGCAGCACGGCCATCAGCGCGTAGTAGAGGTTCAGGAAGGACTGGAGATCGGCGAAGGAGTAGGCGCGGCGCAGCTCGTCCTGGGTGGCGTAGGGCAGCTCGACGCCGTTGCGCTCGGCGAGCGCGAAGGCCAGCCCGGGTTCCAGCGTGCCCTCGATGTGCAGATGCAGCTCCGCTTTGGGCAGCGGCTCGTGGGCGGTTGCGGCGGAGGGGGAGGACGGGGAGGAAGCCACGCGGTCACACCTGTTCTGCGGTACGGGAAGGGCCCTCGGTACGGGTGGGAGCCCTGGTACGCGAGGAGTCGTCCAGGTTAGCCGGGGCGGGGCCGGCTGCCGCGGCGGCGCCCGGGGGCGGCCGGGTGGTGTGCGGCGGGCGCGGGGACGGTCAGCCGGCCGCGGCCCGCGAGGCCGGCCAGTCGCCGCCCGCGATGGGGGTGCCGGTGGCGCGCAGCCGGGCGGCGAGCGGGCCGGCCGCCAGGTAGACCCAGGCCCGTACGGTCCGGCCGTCCGGGCACACGGCCTCGGTGGGCACCCGCTCGTAGAGGTTGTGCGGGTCACCGGGGGTATAGCCCTCCAGCCGGTCCAGGTCCGCGCACACCGCGTCGTAGTCGGTGTCGCGGGGCCGGACCAGGGCGCCGTGCACCACCGCGCCGGCGGGCCCGGTCGTCGCGTAGGGGTATCCGGGGCCGTCGTACAGCAGCGCGCCGCCGATGTGGGCCGGTTCCTCGGCCGCGGTCCGGCCGCGCAGGGTCCGGCCGTAGTTGGCCTCGCCGGGCCGCAGCGTCCCGTAGACGAAGAACGGCAGCCGCTCGGGCTCGCGGGTCATGGTGGTGCGGTCCTCTCCGGGCGGGGTGCTCTCTGCCACGATGCCAGGCCCGCGCTGCAACCATCACGGGTGCACCGGGCGTCGGAGCCTGCGAGATCGATCGCGAGCGGACGGGGGCGGGGATGCGCGGGCCGGTACCGGGACTGGTGCGACGGATATGGAGCGGGGTGCGCCGCCTGCGGCTGCCGCGGACCCGGCGGGGCCGGCGCCGCGCGTTCCAGGCCGTGGTGGCGGGGACGGTGCTCGCGCTGGCGCCCGCGACCTGGATGAACGCGACCGCCGGGCCCCGGGTGCACGGCGTCGCGGACGCCCCGTCCGCGCCGGTCGCCCTCGTCTTCGGCGCGGGCCTGTGGAACGGCGCGCCGTCGCCGTATCTCGCCCACCGGCTGGACGCGGCCGCCGCGCTGTACGAGCGGGGCACCGTCCGCGCGGTCCTGGTCACCGGTGACAACAGCCGGACCGACTACGACGAGCCGGACGCGATGCGCAGCTATCTGCTGCGGCACGGCGTCCCGGCGCGGAAGATCGTCAGCGACTACGCGGGCTTCGACACCTGGGACTCCTGTAGCCGGGCCCACCGGATCTTCGGGGTGAACCGGGCCGTGCTGGTCAGCCAGGGCTTCCACATCCGGCGCGCGCTGGCCCTGTGCAACGCGGCCGGGGTCGACTCCGACGGCGTCGGGGTGGCCGCGAAGCACGATGTGACCTGGGCGTACGGCGGGGTGCGGGAGATCTTCGCGGCCGGGAAGGCGGCGGCGGACGCGCTGCTGCGGCCCGACCCGCAGTTCCTCGGGCCGCAGGAGAAGGGGGTGACGGAGGCGCTGGCGGACGCCGGCTAGGGCGTGTCCGCATAGTCCCGTCGTTCGCCCGTAAGGCGGGGCTCGCGGCGTCTGGTGCGTGCGATCGCAAGGCGGAGGGTCGTCCTCGTAGTGGGTCTACGTGGACGATCCCGACAACACAGCGAGCGTGCGTGCCAGGCGTCGCGAGCCAGACGGGACTATGCGGACACGCCCTGGGCGCCTCCGTCGGGCGGTCACTTCTCGGCCGCGCGGGCGTACAGGTTGAGGATCTTCGTCCCGAAGTACGGGCTGTAGGAGATCCGGTCGGCGTCCGGGCCCTTCGGGCCACCGCCGTTGAGGCCGCCGATCACCCCGATGACCCGGCCGGTCCCGCTGTCCTCGTCGAAGTCGCTCAGCCAGGGGCTGCCGGAGGTCCCGCCGTAGAACCCGCCGCATTCCATGCGCAGTTCATGGGTGCCGGACAGCCGGCCGGTGCGGGTCGCGCAGCGTACGGCCCGGTCCTCCGGGTCGTTGCGGACGTTCGGGTAGCCGATGACGGTGACGTCGTTGGTGTAACCGGGCGTCGGGGAGAGGGTGTTGCCGCCGGTGACCTCTTCGAGGGTGCGGTCGTCCTCGTCGGGGGCGACGGTGGCGAAGGCGAAGTCGAGGTCCGCCCCGGCGCCGCTGGTGCCGCGCTCGGGGTAGGCGAAGGTGTCCTTGATCGCCCATACCCCGTGCGGCTGGGTGGCCGCGCCGGAACGATACTGCGGGACGAACGCGGCACGGGTCCCCGGATTGCAGTGCCCGGCGGTGAGGATGAGGTTGCCGTGCGGGCTGTGCACCACGCTGGCGGTGCAGTGGTGTGCCTTGGAGTCCCCGTCGACGGAGAACAGCACACCGACGGACGGGATGCCGTTGAAGTGCTTGGCGGTGCGGCCGGCGCGGGCCGCGGCGGCGGTTCCCTTCGGCGCGGCGGACCGGGTCGTGGCCGCGGTCGGGGTGGGGGCCTCGGGCCGGGCCGGGGTGTCGCTGCCGGCCGGTGCGGCGGCCGCCATCCGGTCGGGCGTCCAGTAGTCGGCGGCGTCCCGGCTGGTCCAGGTCGCGTCGGGGCTGGGGTCGCCGTCGCCCGGTGCCGCGCGCCGGGCCTCGTTGACGGCGTGGCCGACGGTCGCGGTGGCCAGGCACACCGTCACTCCGGCCACCGCCGCCGCGGCCCGGACCCAGCGCTTCCGGGTGGGCCGCGCCCGGTGAACTCGCGTCGTGGCACCGGGTTCGGTGGCCCCGGGTTCGGTGGTGTCGCGCTCCATTGTCAGCTCGTCTCCTCTGCGACCCAGGACAGATAGCCGGTGCCACCGCGGGTGATGGGGGTGGCGATGATCTCGGGGGTGTCGTAGTCGTGCGCGTCGAGGAGGTAGGCCGCCAGTTCCTCGTAGCGTGCCTCGGCCGTCTTGAACAGCACCTGCCACTCCTGGCTGGCCTCGACCGCGTCGTCCCAGCGGTACACCGAGGTCACCGGCGCGCTGATCTGCGCACAGGCGGCGAGCCGGCCCTCGATCGCGCCGCGTGCCAGCTTCCGGGCCTTGGTCTCGCTGTCGGTGGTCGTCATGACGGTCAGGAATCCGGTCTGCCGCCCGGTGGGGTCGGGCGGGTCGTTCGGGGCGGTCGGGTCGGCCACGGGTGCGCATCCTTCACGGTGGGGGGCGGGAGGGAACGGACGGGACGGTGGGGCCGCTTGGGCCGGGCGGGCCAGCCGGCGGCACGGGTCCGCGGCACGGCCGAGCGGACTCGGCGACGCCACGGACCGCCTCGCATCGTACGGACCGGATGATCATCCCGTAAGTGACCGGCCCGCCCCGCGGCGGTATGCACCCGGACGCCGTTCACGGACTCCGGGCCCTGAGCCGGGCTCCCCGGTTGCGTCCCCCCGTGCACCGGCAACGATGGAAAGGGCAGCCCAGCCGCCGGTCCGTACGCGAAAGGCCAGCATCATGGACGATCTCGATGCGCTCGCCCGCCAGCAGCTCGACGAGGCCAGGGCCTCCACGCACGGGCGCAGTGCCCGGCTCTTCCTGCACGACGACCGGCTGCGGCAGACCGTGATCGCGCTGGTCGCGGGCGCCGCGCTGGACGAGCACAACGCGCCCCCGGCGGCGAGCCTGCAAGTCCTGCGCGGGCGGGTCCGGCTGACCGGAGCGGGCGGCGGCCAGGAGTTGATGGCCGGTCAGGTCGCCATGACGCCGCGCGAACGGCACGGTCTGCTGGCCGTGGAGGACTCGGCGGTACTGCTGACCGCCGTCACGGAGATTCCGGCCGGGGCGCGCCCTTCGGCCCTGGAGGGGGCGGACCGGCGATAGCGCGGGGCAGCCGGGGGCAGCCCGCGCCTCCCCCGTCTCTGGAATTTCTGAGTATTCACATTTTTCTGAATCTTAAGTACTCTGTACTTCATGACCAGTCCGCGTACCCACCCGCGTCCCCAGGTGCATCTCACCGAGGAGAAGGAAACCCTTCTCGCCACGCTCTACGGCCGCGCGGTCGACAGCCGAGCGAAGGATCCGATCCTCGGCGACACCACCGCCGCCGAGACCGTGCGGCGGCTCGACTACGACTTCCGAAAGATGCGGCTGAGCCCCGGCAAAGCGGCCGCAGTCGCGCTGCGCGCCCGGCAGTTGGACGTCTGGACCGCGCGCTTCCTCGCCCGGCACGAGGAGGCGACGGTGGTGCATCTGGGCTGCGGCCTCGACAGCCGCGTCCAGCGTCTCGACCCGGGGCCGGGGGTGCGGTGGTTCGACATCGACTACCCCGAGGTCATCGAGCTGCGGCGGCAGCTCTACCCGGAGCGCACGGGCTACACGGCCATCCCGTCGTCCGTGACCGACCCTGCGTGGGTGGCACGAATCCCCCCGGACCGGCCGGCGATGATCGTGGCCGAGGGACTGCTGATGTATCTGACCGAGGCGGACGGCACGGCGCTGCTGCGGCGGCTGATGGACCGGGTGCCGAGCGGTGAGCTGGCGTTCGACGCCTTCAGCAGGTTCGCGATCCGCGCCCAGTGGCTCAACCGCGTCGTGGTGAAGGCCGGCGCGCGGCTGCACTGGGGCACCGACACCGCGGGGATCGCGGCGCTGAGCCCGAAGCTGGAGATCGTCGAGAACATCAGCGCCCTGGAGATCCCCGGCATCGAGAAGCTGTCGGCGGGCAGCCGGCTGGCGGCCCGCATGGTGGCGAAGCTGCCCGGGGTGCGGGACATGGGGCGGATGTACCACTGCCGGTTCTGAGCGGCGGCGGGGTCCGCCACCCTCAGGCCGCCCCCGTCAGGCCGCCAGCCACTGGTCGTAGGCCAGCTTGCACAGCAGCGCGACGACCACGACCACCAGCACTCCACGGACGAAACCGACGCCGCGCTTGAGGGCCATCCGGGCGCCCACCATGCCCCCGGTGAAGTTGAACAGGGCGAGCAGGGCGCCCAGTTGCCACAGCACGGTGCCCTGGATCGCGAACATCGTGAGCGCGCCGACATTGGTGCAGGAGTTGACGACCTTGGCGGTGGCGGAGGCGGTGACCAGGTCCATGTGCAGCACCGCGGCGAGCGCGATGATCAGGAACGCCCCGGTCCCGGGCCCGATCAGCCCGTCGTAGAAGCCGATCCCCAGGCCCGCGATGAGGACGGCCACCAGGACGCGCCGGCGGGAGACCGGCCCCGAGGGCGCGGGGGCGGTCCCGAAGGCCGGCCGGAGCAGGATGAACACCAGCACCCCGAGCAGGACGGCCATGATCAGCGGCCGCAGTACCGCACTGTTGATCCCGGCCGCGAAGAACGCCCCGGCCAGCGAACCGGCGACCGCGGCGAGGCCGATGCGCAGCGCGGTCCGGACATCGATCGGGGCCTTGCGGACGTAGGTGACCGCGGCCGCGGTGGTGCCCACGATGGCGGTGGACTTGTTGGTCCCCAGTACGTACGCGACCGGGGCGTGCGGCAGACCGACGAGCAGCGCGGGGAGCAGCAGCAGTCCGCCACCGCCCACCACGGCGTCGATCCAGCCCGCCGCGAGCGCGGCGAGGCAGAGCAGGGTCAGGGTGAAGAGCGATATGTCAGGAGGCACCGGCTGATCTTATGAACCGGGCGCCACCTACGGGACAGCGCTTAAACTCCGAATTCATGGATACGGAAACCGTGTTGGCCGATTTCTCCCTCGGCGGGGAGCTGCCGGTCCGGCGGCTCGGCCTCGGCACCGGCGGGCTCGTCGGCCCCGGCTACTGGGGCCCCCGGCACGACGATCCGCAGCGCTCCGTCGCGCTGCTGCGCCGCGCCGTCGAGCACGGGGTCACGCTGATCGACACCGCCGACAACTACGGCCCGGACGTGGCCGAGGAGTTGGTGGCCCGCGCCCTGCATCCGTATCCCGAGGGGCTGGTGATCGCGACGAAGGGCGGGGTGGTCCGTACCGGCCCGGACGTCTGGCACCTCGCGGGGCGCCCCGAGCAGCTGCGCGCCGGCTGCGAGGCGAGCCTGCGCCGGCTGCGCACCGACACCCTCGGCCTCTACCAGCTGCACCGGCTCGACCCGGACGTACCGATGGCCGATCAGCTGGGCGCGCTGCTGGACCTCCAACGGGAGGGAAAGATCCGGCACATCGGCCTGGACTCCATCGATGCGGCCGAGCTGATCCGGGCCCGGGAGATCGCCCCCATCGCGTCGGTGCAGAACCGCTACAACCTGCTGGACCGTGCCGCCGAGGACGTCCTGGAGCTGTGCGAGCAGCACGGCATCGCGTTTCTGCCGTGGTTCCCGTTGGGGAACGGCGCCCTGACCGGTGCCGCGGGCGCGGTCCTCACCGCCGTCGCCGCCCGGCACGGCGCCACCACCGGCCAGATCGCCCTCGCCTGGCTGCTGCACCACTCCCCCGTCCTGCTCCCCACTCCGGGTACGGGCTCCCCCGCCCACCTCGACGAGAACCTGGCGGCGGGCCGGATCGCCCTCACGGACGGGGACTTGGCGCAGCTGAGCGCGTTGGCGTAGCGACAAAGACGTTCGGGCACGGTGGGGCGCCGGCGGTCCCTAGCGCTCCGCGTGGACCAGTTCCACGGCGCCGCTCCGGTCCGGGAGGCCGTACCCGGACGGCGCCCGGTCGGGGGAGGGCGGGGCGGCCGGGGCGACCGTCCGGGACACCAGGGTGGCGGCGAGCGCGCTGGCCCCCACCAGGCAGGCGGCGAGCTGACGGCGGGCCCGGACGGTGACGGCCGGGACGGTGTGCGGTTTGCGATGTCGGGCCATGGTGGCGGGTTCCTTGCGGGTCGGAGCGAGGTGAACGGCGGGCGGGATGAGCGGGGCGCGGGCCGACGAGGGGCGACGGGGACGACGGGCGGACGACGGGGGACGCCGGGCTGACACGGGACAACCGGCCGAGGCGGGACAGCGGGCCGACGAGGGACAGCGGGCCGCCGCCGGCCGGGACGGCGTACCGCTCGGCGGCCCTCAGAAGGTGAACTGCTCGGAGTGGATGCGGTCGGCCGGCACCCCGGCCCGTTCCAGGGCGGCGGCCGCGGCCCGGGACATGCCGGGCGGGCCGCACAGATAGACATCGTGTTCCGCCAGGTGCGGGACGAGCCGGCGCAGAGCCTGGGGGGCCAGCGGATCGAAGGGGCCGTCGGACGGGCCGAGGAGGTAGTGCAGCGCCGCACCGCGCGCCGCGGCGATCGCCTCCAGCTCCTCGCGCAGCACCAACTGGGCGGCGTTGCCCGCCCGGTAGAGGAGGGTGAGGTCCCCCGGGCCGCCCGGCAGGGTCTCGAAGAGCGCACGCATCGGGGTGATCCCGACCCCGCCGGCGAGCAGCAGCACCTTGCGCCGGGTCCGCCGGTGCGCGGTCAGCGCGCCGAACGGGCCGGTGGCCAGCACCCGTACGCCCGGCCGCAGCCGGCGGATCCGGCGGGTGTGGTCGCCGCACGCCTTCACGGTGATCCGCAGGGTGTCGTCACGCACGGGTGCGGAGAGCGAGAAGGGCAGGGCCGTCCGCCACAGCCGCCGGTCCAGGAACCGCCAGCGGAAGAACTGCCCCGGCTCGGCCCGCAGTGCGGTCAGCCCCAGGCCCTGCATGACGACCGAGACCACGTCCGGCCCCTCGGTCCGGACCTCGGTGACCCGCAGACCGTGCCGCAGCGCCTGCCGTACCGGCACGACCAGGCGGTACCAGACCAGCAGGGTGCCGACGGTGGTGTGCAGCAGCGTCCACAGCCAGACGGCGAGCGGTCCGCCGGCCAGATCCGGGCCGGAGAGCTGGTGGGCGAAGGCGAGGGCGGCGCCGACGTAGGTCAGCAGATGTGCGGCACGCCAGGTCTCATGGCGTACCCGGCGGCGGACCGTACGGGCCGAGGTGACGCCGGCGCCCGCCAGCAGCGCGGTACCGACGGCGGCCGCGGCCAGGCCCGGGTAGCCCATCAGGCCGACGGCGGCACCGAGGACATCGACGCCGGTATGGGCGGCGTAACCGCACAGCGCGAAGACGGTGTGGGCGAGGCACAGGGTCAGGACATGGCGGCCGCCGCGGGCGTGCCAACGGGCCAGCCGGTCGGCGCCGATGCCGTGTTCGACGGCCGGCACCCGGGCCATCAGCAGCAGCATCACCAGGATTCCGTAGCCCGCGAGCAGCCCGCTGAGGTGGGCCAGGGTGGCGAACACCGCATCGAGCCGTACCGAGGGCTCGGCCTGCACCAGCCAGAGGGCGACGACCGCCACCGCACCGCCGGCCAGCCCCCGCAGCAATGCCGTCGGCGTCAGGCGCAGCGGAGGCGCGACCGCCGGGGCCCGGCGCGGCGCGTGGGCCGGCCGGGGCGGCAGGTACCGGGGGCTGAGCCGCGAGTACAGCGGGTGGGTGGGGGGCGGGTCGGCGGGGCCCGTAGGCGGGGCACCAGGACCGGGTGCGCCGCCCGGCGCGTACCCGTCGCTGAGGCCGGCGTGGATCGTCACGGCGTCGAAAATACGGCCGCCCGGAGACCGGAAACAGCAGGTCAGTGCCTCTCCGCAGATCCTTAAGGCGGCCTTGAGGATCCGCTGACCGGCGGTTAAGAACCGCGGGTTCCGCGGGGCGCCTCCGGGCGCCGGATCTCCCCCCACGCCTCGGCCGGCCGGGCGCCCCGGCTCTCCGCGACGCGGTGCACGTCGGCGAGCGCGGCGGTCAAGCCCTCGGCCAGGAGGTGGAGTTCCCCGGCGCCACCTGCGGCGCAAGGCTGCGACGGCGCACAGTACTTGAGGCCCGGGGGCGGTACCCGCCGCGGATACGCGCTGCGCCATCCGGGCTAATCCGGTCGCCAACTATGGCGTGTCGTGCGGGCAGTCCCTTGAATCGGTGCTACCGACGGTGGGGTGCCCATCCCCTGTCGGGGGAGCAGGGACGACTGCCGTCATGCGGCGATTCTGTCCCGTTCGTCAGGGCACCCCCGGCAGGTGAGCATGTGCGGAGCGTTTCCTTTTCTCTGGCGTGCAGCAGCCCCCCACCTCCTTCGTGGAGCCTTCGAAAGGGGCTGTCCAACATGGCACTCACTGTCTCCCTCACCCCGTCAAGCGTTCCGGCTGGCGGGGTCTTCACAGCCACCGCCACCGGTGCCGTAGCGGGAGAGGCGATCACCTTCACCTACGACGCGGTAGCACCGATCACGGTGACCGCCGACGGCACCGGTTCTGCGTCCGTCACCTTGACCGCGACCACCACGGGGCCGGTGGTCGCCAGTGGTCCCACCAGTGGGTCAGCTTCAGCCCTGCTGACCGTCACCGCGGCGCCGAGCTGCGTGGTCACCCTGACCTCCTCGCCCGCCACCCCGGTCGCCGGCACGCCCGTGACCCTCACCGCCACCGTCACC
>NZ_JBHXFI010000044.1:64420-67119 GCF_042724075.1 Streptomyces sp. NPDC127097
CCGGCAGCACCGTCGTCACGGGCACCGTCGTCGCCGCCAGCACCACCTGCACCTGCGTCGGCGTCGCCGCGACCACCACCGTGACCGTCACCGCGCCGCCGAGCTGCGTGGTCACCCTGACCTCCTCGCCCGCCACCCCGGTCGCCGGCACGCCCGTGACCCTCACCGCCACCGTCACCTGCGGCGGCGCCCCGGTCGTGGGCGCGACGGTCCTGTTCACCACCACCAGCGGTCCCCTGGGATTCGGCGTCACCGGTGTCACCGGCACGGCCACCCTGACCACCAGCACGCTGCCCGCCGGGGCCAACGTCGTCACAGCCACCGTCGCTGCTGCCACCACCACCTGCACCTGCGTCGGCGTCGCCGCGACCACGGTGGTGACCGTCACCGCGCCGCCGAGCTGCGTGGTCACCCTGACCTCGTCGCCCGCCAGCCCGGTCGTCGGCACGCCCGTGACCCTCACCGCCACCGTCACCTGCGGCGGCGCCCCGGTCGTGGGCGCGACGGTCCTCTTCAGCACCACCAGCGGCCCGATCGGAGTCGGCATCACCGGTCTCACCGGCACGGCCAGCACGACCACCAGCACGCTGCCCGCCGGCGCCACCGTCGTCACGGCCACCGTTCTCGCCGCCCCCACCACCTGCACCTGCACCGGCGTCTCCGCGACCACGACCGTGACCGTTGGCGGTACGACCGGGGGGCTCACGGCGCACCCGGCCTGCTACCGGCTGGACTTCCCGTTGCCGCTGACCGCCCACGCCACGTTCAGCGCGAGTGGCGCGACGCCGGGTTCGACGGTCTCGTTCCACCTGGACGGGCCCGGCGGCCCCGTGGTGTGCACCGCCGTGGCCGACGCGAGCGGCAACGCCAGCTGCACGGCCACCCTCAGCATCTTCCAGCTGGGGTTCACCACCTTCACCGCGACCAGCGGGACGCAGTCCTCCACCAACACCCTGTCCATCTGCCTCACCTGACCCCCGGCGCACCTGCGGCACAGCCACACGGCGTGCCGTCGCTCACCTGAACCGGCACAACCGGCTCAGGGCTGCTGAGCGGCCCGGAAATACAGCCGTCCCCCGTAACGCAACTACGGGGGACGGCTGTAGGGCCCCAAGGATAGGCCCAGCGGCACGATGGCGCGCCGGGTTGAGCACGGTGCGCCTCGGGTCCGGGCCAACACCCATCGCAAAGAAAGTCACAGAAGGAGTGCGACATGGGTTGCAATTGCGGCGGAGGTGCCCGTCCGACCCTCACCGTCTATCAGTTGAATCTGCCAGACGGCACCGTTCGCCAGTTCTACACCTGGCAAGAGGCAGAAGCCGCCAATCAGCGGGCGGGCGGCCTCGGCACCATCGTCATCATCAATCAGTAGCCGAACGACCGGCCGGGGCCGCCGTCTCTTCCACCAGCGGGTCGGGGAAACGGCCGGCCCCGGCCCTCGCTCAGGGCAGGTGCCGACGCGCGAGGCGCCCCCTCCTATTCGGGAAAACTCCTTTTCGGGACACTCACGGCGAGAGGACGAACTCCCCCATGAGCCTCTTAGAGTTTCTGCTTTCCCTCGGCGCCACGTGCCGCCTCACCAGATTCGTCACGAAGGACACCCTCGCCGGGGGTTTCCGCTCCTGGATCGCCGACCGCTTCGGCGACGACTCCAAACCCTCCTATCTGGTCAGTTGCAGCTGGTGTACGAGCATCTGGGTGGCCACCGCCATGACCGCCCTCACGCACTGGGCCGGCGGCACCCCCGCGCTCCAGGTCACCACAATGGCCCTGTCGCTCTCCTACCTCGCCGGGCTCGCTGCCCAGTGGCTCGACTGAGCGGCCCGTCGCCGCGTGGCGGGGCACGGGCCGTGCGCCGACAATGAGGGGCAGAGCAGACGGTGGCCAGGGACCGCGGCTGCCCGCCGCAGTCGTCCAGGAGGTGGCAATGCGCCAGACCCAACTCACCAGGGAGTCGACCGCATACGCCGACGCCCGTGAGGAGCTGCGGCAGGCCGAGATCGAGCTGATGCGCCGACGCGAACGGGTCGCCGAACTGCGCCGGGGGCTGCCGCCGGGCCCCGTCGTGGACGACTACGTCTTCGAGGAGGGTCCCGCGGACCTGCACGCCGGGGACGCCCCGGCGCGGTCCGTCCGGCTCAGCGAGCTGTTCAGCGGGCCCGGCCGGGACCTGATCGTCTACCACTTCATGTTCGGCAAGCAGCAGAAGCAAGCCTGCCCCATGTGCACGATGTGGATCGACGGGTTCAACGGGATCGCCCACCACCTCACCCAGAACGCCGACTTCGCCGTCGTCGCCGCGGCCGGACTGCCGGTGCTGCGGGAGTACGCGCGCGACCGGCAGTGGACGAATCTGCGGCTGCTCAGCGCCGCGGCGAACACCTTCAAGTACGACCTGGGCAGCGAGGACGCCGACGGCAACCAGGACTCGACGGTATCGGTGTTCACCCGCGACGACACCGGGTCGCTGCGCCACTTCTACTCGGTGCATCCCCGTATGGCCGACGACATCGACCAGCGCGGCATCGACCTGCTCACGCCGGTGTGGCATCTGCTCGACCTCACGCCCCAGGGCCGCGGCGACTGGTTCCCGGCGCTCCGCTACTAGGCCGTGTCCGCAAAGTGGTTTGTGCTGTTGGTAAGTCGTGGTGCGTCGTCATGAGTTGACCGATGAGTCGTGGGCTGTCGTGGAGCCGTTG
>NZ_JBHXFI010000045.1:0-67035 GCF_042724075.1 Streptomyces sp. NPDC127097
GGTGGGTGGTTTTTCCGCGGGGCGCCGCCCCGCCCGCGCCCCCCCCCCGCGCGGGGGCGCCCCCCCCCCCCCCGGGGCGGGGGGGGGCGCCCTCCGCGCTGCTCGGGCGGTGGCAGGGGGCCGACCGATGTGCCGTCGACGGATTCCTGTGGTGGTGCGCGGAGTTCATGTCGGTTCGGAGGAGGGGTGGGCCGGCCGGGGCGGTGGGCAGGATGCCGTCATGAGTGGGACATCTGACGAAGCGGGCGCCCCGGTGCGGCGCCTGGGGAAGCTCATCAGATGGCCGCCGACCCGGTGGCCCGGCGGTGGTCGCAGCTCACCGACCCGTGCCAGGAGCAGACCGAGGGCGCCGTACCGGGGGAGTGGTGGACGCCGATGCGGGAGGTCTTCCACCACGACTGAGGGGGCGGTGCCGGCCCGGTCGGCTGCTGCCGGAAAATCACGCGCCGATTTTCCGCTTCGGTGGAACGCTGGAGGGATGATTGATCACATAGCGATCCAGGTGGCGGACGTTCCCGCCAGTGCGGCTTTCTACGACCGTGCCCTCGCTCCGCTCGGGGCTCAACGGACCAAGGAATTCGGCGAATTCATCAGCTTCGGCACCACCGGGCACACGCTCTGGCTCGTCCCCGCGGCCGACGACGCTCCCGCCCGTGAGGTGCACCTGGCCTTCGCGGCGCCCGACCGGGCGGCCGTCGACGCCTTCCATGCCGCCGCCGTCGAGGCCGGCGCCGAGTCCCTGCACGCACCACGGCTGTGGCCTCAGTACCACGAGTCGTACTACGGGGCCTTCGTCCGTGACCTCGACGGCAACAACGTCGAAGCGGTCTGTCATACCCCTTAGGTGTGCTGTTCCGCGGCGGTCGGTGCCGGGTGCCACGGCGATGTGGCGTCGGGGCGGCGGTGTCGCCGGCGGGCGACCGCGCGGAGGGCGAGGAAGAGGAGGACGCCGAGGGGGGAGAGCAGCACGGTGAGCAGGAGCAGCGGCCCCATCACCAGGGGAGGGATGCGCAGCTCCCGGGCCTCTCGGTACATCCACTGCCCCAGGAAGAGGTCCCAGGCGATCACCTGCGCCCAGATCGCGCCCGCCCCGCCGCCGAGCCGCAGCAGCTCCTGGAACCCCGCCAGATCGGGCCGGCTGACGGCGGCCCACAGCTGGGGGAACACCGGGACGGCCAGGGCGAGATAGACCGCGAGGACCGGCACCATCGGCAGGGGGGAGGCGGCGATCCGGTCGGTCCAGCGCCAGCCCGGGGCCAGGATCAGCAGCGCCCAGAACGGCGCCGCGAGGGTGAAGGCCAGGTCGAAGAGGGTGGGGGTGGTCATGCCGGCAACTCCTGTCCGGGGTGGTGGGGTTGGGCGGTCCCGGCGGTGGTGGCTGCGGGCGGGGTGCCGGGGCCGGTCCCGCTGCCGGGGCGTCGTAGCGCGGCGAAGGTGCCGGCCGCGGTGGCCGCCGTGACGGCCGCGAGGGCGCCGAGGGTCGCGGCGTCCGGGTGGATCAGGGCCTGGCCGCGCAGGGCCTGCCAGGTCACCAGTGCCAGCAGCGCGGCGGTCCAGCCGGCCGCGACCAGCACCAGGCGCAGGCGTATCCGCTCGTCCCGCAGCCGGGCGCAGCGGCCGGACAGTGCCTCGATCGCGTAGAGGAAGAGGGGCAGCCCCTGGAGGGCGTGCATGCCGACGAAGTGCGGGATCCGCAGATCGCCACCGGTGGTGTTCCAGCCGGTCAGCGGCATGGCCGGGCCGCCGTCGGGGACGCCCACACTGTGCGCGCCGACGAGGGTGCGCAGCGCGCCCGCGGCCTGCTGCTCCGGTGTGGGCAGCACCATCAGGCCGCCGAGCAGCAGCCCGGCAAGGGCGAGCAGCAGTCCGAGCCGGATCGCCCAAGTCGCGGCCCGGTCGCCCAGGTGGGCGCGGAAGAGCAGGACCGCGATGACGAGGGTGGCCACCCACAGGACGGCGATGGTGAGGCCCATGGTGGTGAACAGGCCCTGGTCCAGCGGGGTTTCGATGTTGAAGTGGCTGCGCCGGCCGCGGATGGTCTGCCCGGTGATGATCGCCATCTCGACGGTTCCGGCCACCACGACGGTGTGTGCGGCCCACCGCCCGGTCCGGCTCGGGGGCGCGTGCCGGGACAGCATCCAGGCCAGCGTGAGCCCGTAGGCGGCGAAGGAGAGGGCGAACTTGAAGGGCTTGAACCAGATGGGCGCGCCGACCAGCACCCGGTCGTCGACGATCAGGCCGGCCGCCGCGACGACGGCGAGCCCGGCCATCGTCCAGGCGAAGGCGAGCAGTGAGCGGTATCTGGACATATGGGTCCCCCGTGAATAGATAGTGGCGCTTGCTGCTATCTGATAGCTGGACTATCTATGATGGAGGGCGGAATGGCAAGGCCGGGTGCGGGCGCCCGGCCATCGGGAACGCCGGGGATGTGGTCCCGGCGAGGGGAAGGGCGGCAGATGCGCATCGGGGAGTTGAGTCGCGAGACGGGGGTCGCGATCCCGACGATCAAGTACTACGTCCGCGAGGGGCTGTTGCCCGCGGGCCGGCTGACCAGCCCGAATCAGGCCAGCTACGACGACGGCCATGTCCGCAGGCTGCGGCTGATCAGGGGGATGATCGACGTCGGGGGGCTCTCGGTCTCGGCCGTGCGGGACGTGCTGGCCGCCGTCGACTCACCGGAGGAGTCGGTGCACAACGTCCTCGGCGCGGCACAGGAGGCGATCACCCCGCGGACGGCCGCCGCACCGGAGGGGATGGAGGAGGCGCGGCGGACGGTCGCGGAGATGATCCGCCGCCACGGCTGGCGGGTCGGGCCGGAGAACCCGTCCTTCGAGAAGCTGGCCGTCGCACTGGCCACCTTGCGGGGCATCGCGCACGGCGATTTCGAGGAGGTCGTGGACGACTACGCCGCGGCCTGTGAGCGGGTCGCCGCCGCCGATCTGGCGTGGGCGGGGCGCAATGCCGAGGTCGACGGGCTGGTGGAGTCCGTCGTGGTGGGGACCGTCCTGGGGGACGCGGTCCTCTCGGCCATGCGCCGGCTCGCGCATGTGGAGTGGTCGGCCCGCAGGTTCGAGAGTCTCGCGGAGGGGGCCGGGGCCGAGGCCGAGGGGACGGGCGGCCGATAGGGCGCGCCGCGCGGCCGGAGTGGTGGGCGCCCCGAGTGTGGTGGGCGCCCCGGGGTGCGGTGGGCGGCCGGGGTCGGCCGCGGCCAACTCCCGGCCCCTGTGGGGCGCTTCCCCCGGCCCTCGTGCGGCGCTTCCCCCGGCCCCGTGCGGCGCTCCTCCGGCCTCGTACGCCGACGGGCCCTTCCCCCGCGACGCTCGCCGGGAAAGGGCCCGTATGGCTCCGGTGGGTCAGGAAGACGCCGCCGTGGCGGGCTCCTGTTCGGCCTCGACCTGCTGGTTCCAGTCACGCTTGGCGGCCTGCCAGCCGTCCTCGTCGTGGCCGGTGCGCCAGTAGCCGGAGATGGACAGGGCTTCGCGGGGGATCTCGCGCTCCACGCGGAGCAGCCGCCGCAGTTCCTTCACGAAGCCGGCCTCGCCGTGCACGAACGCCTGGACCCGGCCGGACGGGAACGTCAACGCCCGGACGGCGGCGACCAGTTCGCGGCCGACCGGGGTGGCGCCGCGGTACAGCCAGCTGATCTCGGCGCCGGCCGGCGCGGCCAGCTCCTGGCGCTCCTCCGGTCCCGCCACCTCGATGAAGGCGTGCACCGGCACCCCCGCGGGTATCCGGGCGAGCGAGGCCGCGATGGCCGGCAGGGCGCTCTCGTCGCCCGCCAGCAGATGCCAGTCGGCAGCGGCCTCCGGGACGTAGGCGCCGCCGGGGCCGAGCAGGAAGATCTCGTCGCCCGGCCGTGCCGCGGCCGCCCAGGGCCCGGCCAGGCCCTCGTCGCCGTGCACCACGAAGTCCACGGTCAGCTCGCGGCTCACGGCGTCCCAGGTGCGGACGGTGTACGTACGGGTGCTGGGCCACTGGTCGCGCGGGAACTCCTCGCGGATCCGCGCGATGTCGAACGGCTCGGGGTAGCTGACGCCGGGCCGCGGGAAGACCAGCTTGACGTAATGGTCGGAGTACTCGCCCGCGGTGAACTCCGCCAGCCCTTCACCGCCCAGCACCACCCGGACCATGTGCGGCGTGAGCTGCTCGGTGCGCCGCACCCGGGCACGGTGCAGGGCGGGCTTCTTGCGGGACGGACGCTCTGCTGCCACGGCAATCTCCCCTGACGCCAAGGTTATTAGGTATACCTAACTTAACAGTTCACCGGCGAAGTGTGAGGAGCAGCCGCTGGAGCGCGCCACCCAGGCCCCACTGCGCGGCCAGCGCTTCCAGGCGCTCCGGGTCGGCCGGTTCGACGGGGAGGGCGTGGTCGATGGCGGGCACCGGCACATCGGTGGCCACCTTCACGACCTTCGGGGCGACCGCCACGTACGGGCGCGACTCCAGTAGCCGCTTGCGCTGTGCGGGGGTCACCTTCGAGGCGGGGTCGTCGGCGGCGGCCATGATGCCTGCCAGATCGCCGTAGGTGGCCAGCAGCTTGGCGGCGGTCTTCTCGCCGATGCCCGGGACGCCGGGCAGGCCGTCGCTGGGGTCGCCGCGCAGCAGCGCCAGATCGGCGTAGCCGGGGCCGTCCACCCCGTACTTCTCCCGCAGCAGGGCCTCATCGGTGACCTGGAGGGTGCCGACGCCCTTGAGCGGATACAGGATGCGGATGCCGCGCCGGTCGTCGACGAGCTGGAAGAGGTCGCGGTCGCCGGTGACGATGTCCACCGGGCCCGTTGCCCGCGCGGTCAGGGTGCCGATGACGTCGTCGGCCTCGTAGCCGGCCGCCCCGATGCGGGCGATGCCCAGGGCGTCCAGGACCTCCTCGATGACCGGGACCTGCGGCGAGAGGGTGTCGGGGATCTCTTCCTCGTCGGGCTCCGCGGACCCGGCCGGGGCCTCCTCGGCGACCCGGTGCGCCTTGTAGGAGGGGATCAGATCGACCCGCCACTGGGGGCGCCAGTCGAAGTCCATGCAGGCGACCAGGTCATCGGGGTGGTGGTCCTGGACGAGCCGGGCGATGAAGTCCAGCAGTCCGCGTACCGCGTTCACTGGGGTGCCGTCCGGAGCTTTGACTGATTCCGGTACCCCGAAATAGGCGCGGAAGTAGAGCGAGGCGGTATCGAGGAGCATCAGGCGTCGAGTCACATCCCGCATCTTGCCGTATGCCCCATACGTCACACAGATGTGAGCTGGCTCACCGTTGTGTTTGAGCCAGATAAAGAGGGGCAGACGCGGACCCGGAGTGAACCGGCCGGGATTCAACTATTCGACCGGTAAACGCGGGCCGACCCCGTGCCGCTCCACGACCTGGCTACGGGGGTGGCAGGTCGTTCCTCGCACAACAAGAGAGGCATATGTGTCCAGGCTGCAAGCCGAGCACCTGTACAAGGTGTTCGGCAGACGACCCGAGGACGCGGTCCGCAAACTCGAAGCCGGCGAGAGCCGGGACGAGCTGCGGGCCGAAGGCACCACCGCGGCGGTGATCGACGCGTCGATCGAGGTCGACGAGGGCCAGATCTTCGTCGTCATGGGGCTGTCCGGGTCCGGTAAGTCCACCTTGCTGCGCATGCTCAACGGGCTGCTGGAGCCGACCGCCGGAACCGTCCGGATCGACGGCCAGGACCTCACCTCGCTCAGCGACAAGGAACTGCGCAAGGTCCGCTCCGAGAAGATCTCCATGGTCTTCCAGCACTTCGCGCTCTTCCCGCACCGCAGCGTGCTGGAGAACGCCGCCTACGGCCTGGAGGTGCAGGGCGTCCCGCGCGCCGAGCGCACCCGGCGCGCCACCGAGGCACTGGAACTCACCGGGCTCAAGGGCTGGGAGAAGTCCTGGCCCGACGAGCTGTCCGGCGGTATGCAGCAGCGGGTGGGCCTGGCCAGGGCGCTGGCCACCGATGCCGATCTGCTGCTGATGGACGAGTCCTTCAGCGCGCTCGACCCGCTGATCCGCCGCGATATGCAGGACCAGCTGCTCGAACTCCAGAAGTCCCTGAAGAAGACCATCGTCTTCATCACCCACGACCTCAACGAGGCGATGCGCCTCGGCGACAAGATCGCGGTGATGCGGGACGGGCGGATCGTGCAGACCGGCAGCGCGGAGGACATCCTCGTCCGGCCCGCCAACGACTACGTCGCGTCCTTCATCCAGGACGTGGACCGCAGCCGGGTGCTGACCGCCGGTGCGGTCATGGCCGAGGTCGGCACGGTGCTGGGCAGCAGCACGCCGGACGGCGAAAAGCTCGGCACGGCCGCGGAGTTCCGCGCGGCGGCACCGGCGACCGTCGATGTCGACACCCCGCTGGTGGAGCTGTTCGCGCCGTGCTCGGCCAGCAGCGTGCCGGTCGCGGTGACGGACGCGAAGGGTGCGCTGGTCGGTGCCGTACCGGCCGAGCGGCTGCTCGCGGTGCTCGGCGAGCCCGCGGTGCAGGACGCCGCCCCCGCCCTCCCCGCACAGCCCGTGGTGAAGGCCTCCGACGGGGCGCCCGGGGACAACGAGCCCGAGGACAAGGTGATCGCCGGTGCCTAGGATCCAGATAGGCAGCTGGGCCGAGAGCGCCGTCAACTGGCTGCGCGACCACCTCGACTGGCTCTTCACCCTCATCACGAAGGTGCTGAACGGCCTCTACGACGCGATTCACACGGTCCTGTCCGGGCCCGAACCGCTGCTGCTGGCCGGCATCTTCGCGGTGCTCGCCTGGTGGCTGCGCGGTCTGCCGGCCGCCCTGCTCGCCTTCCTCGGCTTCGCCCTGATCGACTCGGTCGAACAGTGGGGCCCGACCATCGAGTCGCTGTCCCTGGTGCTGGTGGCCTGCCTGATCACCGTGGTGGTCGCGGTGCCGCTCGGTATCTGGGCGGCCCGCAGCCGGGTCGTCGGCGGGCTGCTGCGTCCGGTGCTGGACCTGATGCAGACGATGCCGGCGATGGTCTACCTCATCCCCGGCATCCTCTTCTTCGGCCTCGGTGTCGTCCCCGGCATCGTCGCCACCATCGTCTTCGCCATGCCGCCCGCGGTCCGGATGACCGAGCTCGGCATCCGGCAGGTCGACGCGGAACTGGTCGAGGCGGCCGAGGCGTTCGGCACCCACCCGCGGCGCACGCTCCTGCGCGTCCAGCTGCCGCTGGCACTGCCCACGATCATGGCCGGTATCAACCAGGTCATCATGCTGGCGCTGTCCATGGTCGTCATCGCCGGCATGGTCGGCGGCGGCGGTCTCGGCTCGTCCGTCTACAACGCGATCAGCTCGGTCGACGTGGCGCTGGGCGCCGAGGCCGGAACCGCGGTCGTCATCCTCGCCATGTACCTGGACCGGATGACCGGCGCGCTCAACCAGCGGGTCTCCCCGCTCGGCCGGCGGGCGCTGGCCAAGGCACAGGCGGCGCTCGGCGGCATGAAGTTCCTGCACTGGCGGCCCGCCACCTCGGTGGCCATGGTCGGCATCGTGGTGCTGGCGCTGCTCGCCGGCGGAATGGGCATGATGGGCAAGGGCGGCGGCCAGGGCGGCGGCAACGGCCGTCCGGTCAGCCTCGGCTACGTCAACTGGGACGAGGGCAAGGCCACCACGTACCTCTGGAAGGAAATCCTGGAGGAGCGCGGCTACAAGCCCAAGGTGCAGGCGCTGGAGGCCGGCCCGCTGTTCGCCGGCCAGGCCCGTGGTGACATCGACGTACAGACCAACGCCTGGCTGCCGACCACCCACGCCTCGTACTGGAAGAAGTACCAGGACAAGCTGGAGGACCTCGGCACCTGGTACGACAAGACCTCCCTGGAGATCGCGGTCCCGTCCTACATGAAGGGCGTCAAGACCCTCGACGACCTCAAGGGCAAGGGCGGCGAGTTCGACGGCAAGATCACCGGCATCGAGCCGGGCGCCGGCGAGATGAAGATCCTCAAGGACAAGGTCCTCAAGGACTACGGCCTGGGTGGCGAGTACAAGGTCCAGGAGTCCAGCACCTCGTCCATGCTCACCGAGCTGGACCGCTCGGTGCGCGCCAAGAAGCCGATCGCGGTCACGCTGTGGTCGCCGCACTGGGCCTACGACAAGTACCCGCTCACCAAGCTCAAGGACCCCAAGGGCTCCTTCGGCTCCGGTGACGGCCTGCACCTGCTGGGCCGCAAGGGTTTCGCCAAGGACGAGCCCGAGGTCGCCAAGTGGATGAAGAACTTCCACCTGGACGAGAAGCAGCTCACCAGCCTTGAGAACGACATCAAGAGCGCCGGTGAGGGCCATGAGCAGGACGGTGTGCGCACCTGGCTGAAGAAGCACCCCGGTCTGGTCGACAAGGTCGCCCCGTCCGCCGGTGCCTCCTACGCCAAGGGCAAGGACGCCGGCAAGGCCCCGAACATCGGCTACCCCGCGTGGGACGAGGGCATCGCCACCACGTACCTGTGGAAGAACGTCCTGGAGAAGCGCGGCTACAAGCCGAACATCCGCAACCTCGATGTCGGACCGATGTGGACGGGACTGTCCACGGGCCAGATCGACGTGGAGACGGACGGCTGGCTGCCGGTCGCGCAGAAGCAGTACTGGGACAAGTACAAGAAGGATCTGGTCGACGTCGGGCCCTGGTACGACAAGACCTCGCTGGAGATCGCGGTGCCCTCGTACGTCAAGGGTGTGAAGACCATGGACGATCTGCGGGCGCACAAGGACGAGTTCCAGGGCAAGATCATCGGGATTGAGCCGGGCACCGGTGAGATGAAGCGCCTCAAGGACACCGTCGCTCCCGCTTACGGCCTCCAGGACTTCGAGGTCACCTCGGCCGGCACCAGCGCCATGCTCACCGAGCTGGACCGGGCCTACCGCAAGAAGGAGCCGGTCGCGGTGGTGCTGTGGTCGCCGCACTGGGCCTACAGCAAGTACAAGCTCACCAAGCTCAAGGACCCCAAGGGCACCTGGGGCGCCAACAACCAGATCAAGACGCTCGGCAACAAGAGCTTCCCGGAGAAGTTCCCGGAGTTCCACGGCTGGCTGAAGAACTGGAAGATGAGCGCCGACGAGCTCGGCAGCCTGGAGCAGGCCATCCAGAACGCCGGTAAGGGCAACGAGAACAAGGGCGTCGAGAAGTGGATCGCCGACCATCCCGGCATCGTCGACAAGATGGCGCCGGTGAAGTAGGCGGACCGGCCGCGTAGTTCGCGCGGCTCCGCGCCGCGCGGTCGCGTGGCCCCTGTGGTGCGGTGAGCCCCGCCCCCGGCAGTCGCCGGGTGGCGGGGCTCGCTGCTGCGCGGCGCGTGGCGGTGGATCACCCGACCGGCGGCGTTTGCTGCGCGGCGGGGTGGGACAGGTGATTCGCTCGGCTGTGTGCCCGTTTTTCCTGAGGGGCCGCCGTGGTCGCGGCCGGCGAAGGAGATGATCGTGAAGCCCGCACCGTCCGCCGCCATGGCCCTGCTCGGCCTCACCGTCACCGTCCTGGGGCTTGCCGCGCCCACCGCCGTCGCCCAGGTCGACCCCGATCCGATGGTGGCGGGACAACGGGTCAGCATCAGCGACGGCAGGCGGTGTGCCCAGGACCGGGGCGCGCGGGTGTCGTCGAGGCTGTTCGGAACGGTGGTGCTGCGGCCGGGGGAGCGCGGGATGGGCGCCCAGGCCCGGGTCGCCGAGGGGGCCGCGCCGGGCCGCTACCCGGTCACCCTCCACTGTGCGTCGGGCGGGGCGAGCTTCACCGAGACCGTCACGGTGCGCGACGGCCGGGTCGAGGGGCTGAACGCCGCCCAGGCGGCCGGCGGTCTGGCGCTGCTGGCGCTCGCCGCGGGTGCGGCGTACTGGCTGCGGCGCACGGTCGGCGGACGCTCCTGAGGGCCGGGCCGCGGCGTGCCGGCGGCCTGCTGCCCGCGGGGTGACGGGCGCGTACCGTGAGCGGATGACCGGTCACCGATCCCCCCGGCGTGTGGTGTCCCTGGTGCCCTCCCTCACCGAGGCGGTGGCGGCGAGCGCGCCCGAGCTGCTGGCCGGGGTCACCGACTGGTGCAGCCACCCGGCCGGGCTCGACGTCCCCCGTATCGGCGGCACCAAGAATCCCGACGTCGGCCGGATCGCGGCACTGGCACCGGAGCTGGTGCTCGCGAACGAGGAGGAGAACCGGCCGCAGGATCTGGCCGCGCTGCGGGCCGCCGGGCTCACCGTCCTGGTCACCGAGGTGCGGACGCTGGACCAGGCGTGGCGCGAACTGGCGCGGGTGCTGGTGACCGGCTGCGGACTGCCCCGGCCCGAGTGGCTGGACGCCGCCGAGGCCGCCTGGCGCGACCTGCCGGTCCCGGCGGCGATTGGGGTCTCCCCTGCTCGAACGGAGTGGAGAGCTCGGGGAAGGACGGCCGTGGTGCCGGTCTGGCGCCGGCCGTGGATGGTGCTGGGCCGGGACACCTTCGCCGGCGATGTCCTGGCCCGTCTGGGCGTACGGAACCGGTACGCGGACCACGCCGAGCGCTACCCCCGTATCCCGCTCGACGAGCTCAACGACGGGCCCGCCGATCTCGTGGTGCTGCCCGACGAGCCCTACCGCTTCAGCGCCGAGGACGGTCCCGAGGCGTTCCCCGGCCTGCCCGCCGCGCTGGTCAGCGGCCGCAGTCTGACCTGGTACGGGCCGTCCCTGGTGGCGGCCCCGGCCGAGTTGGCACGGGCGCTGGCCGAGGCCCGGTGAGGGTGCGGGGGGCCGCTACGGCGTGACCGGCCGGGGCGGGGTCAGCAGGCGGCCGCGGGCCAGGCCGGCGGCGGTGCGGGTGGCGGCCACCGCCACCGCCGCCACGAGGGCCGCGAACAGCGCCGCGGCGAGCCAGCCGAAGGCGCTCAGGCCGGTGTGCCGGGCCAGGCCCGCCGCGCCCGTGACGCAGGTCCCGAGGGGGAAGGTGAAGCCCCACCAGGTCATCGAGAAGCCCATGCCGCGGCGGACGGCACGGACCACCATCGCGGTGGCGAGCACCAGCCAGAGCAGCGCGAAGCCCATCACGGGGACGCCGTAGAGCACCGCGAAGGCGCCCATGGCGTGTGCGGTGCCGGGGTCCACGACGCCCGGTGCGGCGTCGGCGAGGTTGTTCACCGCGGTGGTGGACTGGCCGAGCGGGCCGAGGACGAGGAACAGCGTGGGGGTGAGCGCCAGGGGGAGTGGGCCGTGGTGGATCAGACGGGACAGCACCAGCGGCAGCACGAGCAGCGTGGCCAGCAGGGACATGCCGAACAGGGCGTAGCAGCCGAGCAGCAGGGCCCGCTGCCACTGGCCGGCCGGCAGCTGCGGCACCAGCGCCGGGCCGAGCGCCGCCGAGACCATCGGGGCGACCAGCGGCAGCAGCCAGACCGGGGAGGCGCTGCCGGGCTCGATACGGTGCCGGGTCACCATCAGATACGGGATCGCCGCGGCGCCCACGAGCCCGGTCAGGGTGCCCACGGCCCACAGCACGGCGTCGGCGGCCACCGCGGCCGGCGTGCCGATGACGTCCCGGCCCACCGCGAGCGTGCCGCCGCCGACGGCCAGCAGCGCCATGGCGAGACAGCCGTAGAACGGGGCGACGGCCGGGTCCAGCAGCTGGCGGCGCGCCTGGTCGCCGTGGCGGACCCAGTGCACGGTTCTGGCGGCCAGCAGCGTCAGCAGCATCACTACGGACAGCGCCCAGACCGCCTGGTACACGGTGCGCGCACCGGGCCCGGTGAACGGCAGCACCGCACCGGCGTTGGCGACGATCGCCGTGCCCATGACGGCGGCGTACCAGTTCGGCCCGAGATGACGGACCGACGCCGGGGCCGGGGTGTGGGGGGTGCCGGGGGCCGGGGTGCCGGTGCGGGAAGGTGCTTGCGCGAGGGTTGCCATGGGAGCAGCGTCGCCGCCCTGTACGGCCGCCACCAGGGACCCTGTGTCTATGAGGGCATAAGCTGGGGTTATGTGCAGGGGGACTTATGAGTGCTGAGGACGAGCCCGTCGCCATATCGCTGGCGCACCGGGTCCCGGATCTCGGCGCGCTGGAGCTGCTGCTCGCCGTCGCCCGGCTCGGGAGTCTGGGGCGCGCCGCCCGGGCGCGGGGCATCACCCAGCCCGCCGCCAGCAGCCGGATCCGGTCGATGGAGCGGCAGTTGGGGGTGGCGCTGGTGGAGCGCTCGCCGCGCGGCTCCCGGCTGACGGACGCCGGCGCGCTGGTGACGGACTGGGCGCGGCGGGTGGTGGAGGCGGCCGAGGCGTTCGACGCGGGCGCGCAGGCGCTGCGCGGGCGGCGGGATTCCCGGCTGCGGGTCGCGGCCAGCATGACGATCGCCGAGTATCTGCTGCCGGGCTGGCTGATCGCCCTGCGCGCGCAGCGGCCCGGCACGGCCGTCTCGCTGCTGGCGGGCAACTCCAGTGTGGTGGCCGAGCGGTTGCTGGGGGGTGCGGCGGATCTCGGTTTCGTCGAGGGGCTGGAGGTGCCGGCGGGGCTGGACGGGACGGTCATCGGGCAGGACCGGCTGATCGTGGTCGCCGCGCCGTCCCACCCCTGGGCCCGGCGCCGTACGGAGCTGACCGCCGCCGAACTGGCCGCTACCCCGCTGATCCTGCGCGAGCGGGGCTCCGGGACCCGCCAGGTGCTGGACGCGGCGCTCGCCCGGCACGGCGGCCTGGCCGAACCGCTGCTGGAACTCGCCTCCACCACGGCCGTGAAAGCGGCGGTGGTGAGCGAGGCGGCGCCGTCCGTGCTCAGCGAACTCGCCGTCGGTGAGGAGCTGACCGCGCGCCGGCTGGTGGAGATTCCGGTGCGCGGATTGCGTCTCGGCCGGGAACTGCGCGCCGTGTGGCCCACCGGCCAGCGCCCCGCGGGACCGGCCCGCGACCTGCTCGGACTGACCCGCGGCACGCCCTGAGACCGGGGCCGGACCGGCCGGTCTCACTCCGCCGGGGACGCCCCGCGTGCCGCCGCGACCAGCGCGTCCATCACCCGGGTGTCGTCCCCGGCCTCCGGGTGCCACTGCACCGCCAGCGCGAAGCCGTAGGCGCCCGGGAGTTCCAGCGCCTCGATGGTGCCGTCCTCCGCGTACGCCGAGGCCAGCAGGCCGCGGCCGATCCGGTCCACGGCCTGGTGGTGGTACGTCGGCACGGCGACCGGCTCGGGGAGCGTACGGCCCAGCAGGGTCCCGGGGACCGGCTTGATCTCGTGCTGCTCGAAGACCCCGGGCGCTCCGGCGTGCCCGTCGAGGTGCTGGATGAGGGAGCCGCCCAGCGCCACGTTCAGCAGCTGGAGGCCGCGGCAGATGCCCAGCAGCGGGACGCCGCCGGCCAACGCGGCCTCGATCAGGGCCAGTTCCCAGGCGTCCCGGTCCAGGGCGGGCGGGCCGGTCCGGGGGTGCGGCTCGGCGCCGTAACGCGCCGGCTGGACGTCCGCGCCGCCGGCGATCACCAGACCGTCCAGGCGGGCGACGGCCGCGGCGGCGGTGGCCGGGTCGCCCGGCGGCAGCAGCGCGGCCAGCCCGCCCGAGCGCTGCACCAGCTGGGGATACCCGGCGGGCACCAGCGCGGCGGGCAGCGTCCACACCCCCCACCGGGCCTCTTCCTGGTAGGTGCTGATGCCGATGAGGGGCTGGGACATGGGGCGTGGTCCTCCGTGCGTGTGTGGGGTGGTGTGGTGCGGGGACGGCCGGGGCCGGCCGGGAGGTCCCGGCCGGCCGTGGGGCGTGTCCCGAGGGTGCGGGTCAGGTGCGTTCGAGCTCCGCCTCCGCCGCCGCCAGCGCCGCGAACTCCTCCTCGGGTGCCGAAGCCACCAGCCGGTGCCGGGAGTAGAAGGCGAAGTAGGCGAGCGCCACGACGTAGACACCGAGGGCGATGAAGGCGGCTTCCTTGTCGACCAGGAACGTCGCCACCAGCGCCGAGCAGGCCAGCACGAACGCGACGGACGAGGTCAGCATGCCGCCGGGGGTGCGGTAGGGGCGGGGCAGTCCGGGCTCGCGGCGGCGCAGCACGATGTGCGAGAGCGCCATCAGGGCGTAGGAGATGGTGGCGCCGAAGACCGCGACATTGAGCATCCGGGCGCCGTCGCCGGTGGCCGCGGCCAGCGCGAAGCCCAGCGCGCCGGGCACCAGCAGGCCCAGGTAGGGGGCCTTGCGGCGGCTGGTCAGGGAGAGGAAGCGGGGCAGATAGCCGGCCCGGGAGAGCGCGAAGAGCTGGCGGGAGCCGGCGAAGATCAGGGAGAAGAAGGAGGCCACCAGGCCCGCGAGCCCGGCGTAGTTGACGATCCGGCTGACGGTGGTCGGCTTGCCGGCCGGCTGGAGCGCCTGGACCAGCGGATCGCCCACCGACTGGATCGCCGCCGAGCCCCGCGCACCGGTCGCGGCGACAAAGGTGATCAGCGCGAGCACCAGCAGGATGCCCATCGCGGCGGCCATCGCCCTGGGCAGCGAACGGGCCGGGTCCTTGGTCTCCTCGGCCGCCAGCGGGACGCCCTCGACGCCCAGGAAGAACCACATACCGAACGGGAAGGCCGCCCAGATCCCCAGGATGCCGAACGGCAGCCAGGAGTTGGCCCCGAAGGCGCCGGCCTTGACGGGGATGTCGTTGAGCGAGTCGACATGGAAGTCGGTCAGGGCGGCGATGGCGAAGACGACGACCGCGGCGACCGCGATGGCGGTGACGATCAGGCTGAAGCGCAGTGCCTCGCCCACGCCCCACAGATGGATACCGATGAAGATCGCGAAGCAGGCGAGATAGACCGGCCAGCTGGAGTGCAGACCGAACAGGCCGAGCGATTCGACGTAGTCACCGATGAAGATGGAGATCGCGGCGGGCGCCAGCACATATTCGATCAGGATCGCGGTGCCGGTCAGAAAGCCGCCCCAGGTGCCCAGCGCGCGCCGGGCGAAGCCGTAGCCGCCGCCCGCGGTCGGCAGGATCGAGGCCAGCTCCGCCAGCGCGAAGACCAGACAGGTGTACATCAGGCCCATCAGGACGGCGGCGATCGCCAGGCCGCCGAAGCCGCCCTGCGCCAGACCGTTGTTCCATCCCGAGAAGTCGCCGGAGACGACATAGGCGACGCCCAGGCCGGTCAGCAGCAGCGGTCCCGCGCTGCCGCGGCGCAGGGTCCGCCGCTCCAGATAGGTCTCGTCGGGGGATGCGCCGCCCGCGGACCCGGTGGGCGGTGCGGTCTGCGTTTCCGTGTTGTCGGCCATGAGCCGCTCCTGCCTCGCCGAGGGGATAACGAGCAAAGGTTTAGCCGCATACCTTTGCTGCCGGGTCGGCGCAGCGCAAGACCTGTACGTAAAAGAATGGTGAACGCGCGCTCACCGTCCCCGGGCGGGCGCTCAGGGTGACGGAGCGGTCAGGAAGCCCCGCAGCAACGCCGCGGTCCCGCAGCAGTGCTCCCGCATCACCTCGCGCGCCCCGTCCGCATCGCCCTCCAGCACCGCCTCGACCAGCGCGGTGTGCTGGGTCTGGGAGTGCTCCAGATTCCGGACGAGCAGCGGAATGCAGTCCAGGAGATCGTTCACCCGGGCCCGCACCGCCGCGTACTGCGCCGCCAGCGACGGGGAGCCGGACAGCTCCGCGAGCGTCAGATGCAGCAGGGTGTCGCGCCTGCGGTAGTCGGCGAGCGGGGCGTCCTGGGTCGCCGCGAGCGCCGTGCGCAGCCGGTCGCTCTGCGCGTCGGACAGCCCGTGGGCGGCGCACAGCCCGGCCGCGCCCACCTCCAGCACCTCCCGGAAGCGCAGGGTGTCCTCGACGTCGACCTTCTCGATCCGGCGCCGCAGCTCGGCCTCACCGTGGTTCTCCGTGCGCACCCGGACGAACGTGCCCCCGTAGCGCCCGCGCCGGCTCTCCACCAGACCCTCGTCCTGGAGTACCTTCAGTACCTCGCGCAGGGTGACCCGGCTGATCTGGAGCCGCTCGGCCAACTCCCGTTCCGCGGGCAGCCGTTCACCCTGGGGCACCAGGCCGAGCCGGACGATCTGGAGTATCTGCTCCAGGGCTTCCTCGAAACCGTTGCCCGCCCGCACCGGCCGCAGCACCGGTGCCAGCCGATCAGCCGCACTCTCCATCGATACCCCTTCCCAATCAATGGTTCGTGTGCCTACCTTATGACCTCCGGATGCAGTGACAGGAGGCAATACCGTGGCAGACCGCACGCCCCCACTCTCCGTCGAGGAGCTCAGAGTCCTCGTCGACGCCGGGGAGATCGACACTGTCGTCCTCGCCTTCACCGATATGCAAGGCAGGCTCCAGGGCAAGCGGTTCGCGGCCCGATATTTCCTGGACACCGTCCTCGACCACGGCACGGAGGGCTGCAACTACCTCCTCGCCGTCGATGTCGACCTCAACACCGTCGAGGGCTACGCGATGTCCTCCTGGGAACGGGGCTACGGCGACTTCGCCATGCACGGCGACCCCGGCACCCTGCGCCGCACCCCCTGGAACGCCGGCACCGCCCTGATCACCGCCGACCTCGCCTGGCACGACGGCTCCCCGGTCGTCGCCTCGCCCCGGCAGATCCTGCGCCGCCAGCTCGACCGGCTCGCCGAGCGGGGCTGGAGCGCCTACGCCGGCACCGAGCTGGAGTTCATGCTCTTCAAGGACTCCTACGAGGACGCCTGGTCCCGCGGCTACCGCGAGATGAATCCCGCGAACCAGTGGAACGGCGACTACTCCGTCCTCGGCACCGGCCGCGTGGAACCCGTGCTGCGCCGGATCCGCAACGAGATGGGCGCGGCCGGCATGACCGTCGAGTCCGCCAAGGGCGAGTGCAACCTCGGCCAGCACGAGATCGTGTTCGTCTACGACGAGGCCCTCACCACCTGCGACCAGCACAGCATCTACAAGACCGGCGCCAAGGAGATCGCCGCCCAGGAGGGCATGTCGCTCACCTTCATGGCGAAGTACGACGAGCGCGAGGGCAACTCCTGTCATATCCACCTCTCGCTCCAGGACGCGGACGGGCGGCCGGTGCTGGCCGACGACGACGGCCCGTACGGCATGTCGAAGACCATGCAGCACTTCCTGGCCGGCCAGGTCGCCGCGATGCGTGACTTCACCCTCCTCTACGCGCCCAACATCAACTCCTACAAGCGCTTCCGCCCCGGCTCCTTCGCGCCCACCGCCGTCGCCTGGGGCCCCGACAACCGCACCTGCGCCCTGCGCGTGGTCGGCCACGGCCGCGCCCACCGCCTGGAGAACCGGCTGCCCGGCGGCGATGTGAACCCCTACCTCGCGGTCGCCGGCATGGTCGCGGCGGGTCTGTACGGCATAGAGCACGAGCTGGAGCTCCCCGAGGCGACCACCGGCAACGCTTATACCGCCGACGCCGGCAGCGTTGGTCACGTCCCCACGACCCTGCGCGAGGCCGCCGAGCTGTGGGAGCGGAGCCCGATCGCCCGCGCGGCCTTCGGCGACGAGGTCGTCGACCACTACCGCCACATGGCCCGCGTCGAGCAGGACGCCTACGACGCCGCCGTCACGGACTGGGAGCGCTTCCGCTCCTTCGAGCGCATGTAAGGAACCACCCGTGTTGCACGAGCTGAAGATCCTCAATCCGGCCACCGAGGAAGTGGTGGCCACCGTCCCGACCACCTCCCCCGAAGAGGTCGACGCCGCGGTCCGGCGGGCCGCCGCCGCCCAGGAGGCGTGGGCCGCCGTGGCGCCCAACGACCGGGCCCGGATCCTGCGCCGGTTCGCCGAGGTCGTCGACGCGCACATCGAGCCGCTCGCCGAGCTCGAACTGAAGGAGGCCGGGCACCCGCTGGGCAACGCCCGGTGGGAGGCGGGCAACGTCCGCGATCTGCTGCACTACGCGGCCGGGGGAGTGGAGCGCCTGACCGGCACCCAGATCCCGGTCGCGGGCGGCCTCAACATCACCGTCCAGGAGCCGCTCGGCGTCGTCGCCGTCATCGCCCCCTGGAACTTCCCGATGCCGATCGCCGCCTGGGGCACCGCCCCCGCGCTCGCGGCCGGCAACGCGGTGCTGCTCAAGCCCGCCGAGACCACCCCGCTCACCGCGCTGCGGCTCGCCGAGCTGGCCCTGGAGGCCGGGCTCCCCGAGGGCCTCTTCCAGGTCCTGCCCGGCGAGGGGCCGGTCACCGGCACCGCGCTGGTCGACCACCCCGGCGTCGCCAAGGTCGTCTTCACCGGCTCCACCGCCACCGGCCGGCAGATCGCCGCCCGCTGCGCCGCGCAGACCAAGCGGCTCACCCTCGAACTCGGCGGCAAGAGCCCCAACATCGTCTTCGCCGACGCGGATATCGAGGCCGCCGCGGCCGCCGCCCCCGGCTCCTTCCTCGACAACACCGGCCAGGACTGCTGCGCCCGCAGCCGCATCCTCGTCCAGCGCTCCGTGTACGACCGCTTCATGGAGCTGCTGGAGCCCGCGGTCAAGGCGTTCACCGTCGGCGACCCGGCCGACCCCGCCACCCAGATGGGCCCGCTGATCTCCGCCGCCCAGCGCGAGCGGGTACGGTCCTACGTCCCCGAGGACGCCCCGGCCGCCATCCGCGGCGAGGCGCCCGCCGGCAAGGGCTTCTGGTACCCGGCCACCGTCCTGGAGGGGCACCCCGGCGACCGTACGGCCGTCGAGGAGATCTTCGGCCCGGTCGCGGTCGTCCTCCCCTTCGACGACGAGGCCGAGGCGGTCCGGATCGCCAATGACACCGACTACGGACTGTCCGGCTCGCTGTGGACCCGTGACGTGAGCCGGGCGCTGCGGGTCTCGCGCGGCGTCGCGGCCGGCAACCTCTCCGTCAACTCCCACAGCAGTGTGCGCTACTGGACCCCCTTCGGCGGGTTCAAGCAGTCCGGACTCGGCCGTGAGCTGGGCCCGGACGCACTGACCGCCTTCACCGAGACCAAGAACATCTTCATCGGCACCGAGGCCGCCACCCCCGGGGAGTGACCCCGGCCCCCAGCCGCTTCCGGGTGCGCCCGGACCGCTCGTACCGCCCGCACCGCCCCGTACCGCCCGTACCGAAGAAAGGCCCGCCAAGTGACCGACCAGACCGCAGTCTGCCGCCGCCTCGTCGGCCGTACCGCCGTGATCACCGGAGCCGGCAGCGGCATCGGACTGGCCACCGCCCGCCGGCTGTCCTCCGAAGGTGCCAACGTCGTCTGCGCCGACATCGACGAAGTGGCGGGCAAGGCCGCCGCCGAAGAGGTCGGCGGCACCTACGTCCAGGTCGATGTGACCGACTCCGAGCAGGTCGAGGCGCTCTACAAGACCGCCTTCGACACCTACGGCTCGGTCGACATCGCCTTCAACAACGCCGGGATCTCCCCGCCCGACGACGACTCGATCCTCACCACCGGCCTGGACGCCTGGAAGCGCGTCCAGGAGGTCAACCTCACCTCGGTCTACCTCTGCTGCAAGCACGCCCTGCCCTACATGCAGCGCCAGGGCCGCGGTTCCATCATCAACACCGCGTCCTTCGTGGCCGTCATGGGCGCCGCCACCTCCCAGATCAGCTACACCGCCTCCAAGGGCGGCGTGCTGTCCATGTCCCGCGAACTGGGCGTGCAGTTCGCCCGCGAGGGCATCCGGGTCAACGCCCTGTGCCCGGGGCCGGTGAACACCCCGCTGCTGAAGGAGCTGTTCGCCAAGGACCCCGAGCGCGCCGCGCGCCGTCTGGTGCACGTCCCCGTCGGCCGGTTCGCCGAGCCGGAGGAGATCGCCTCCGCGGTCGCCTTCCTCGCCAGCGACGACTCCTCGTTCGTCAACGCCGCCGAGTTCCTGGTCGACGGAGGTATCGCGGGCGCGTACGTCACCCCGCTCTAACCACCCGCCGTTCACCTCCACATCAGCGCCCAGGTGGCCGGACGTCACACGACGTCCGGCCACCATGCGCTAGCGTCCGGCTTCGGTTCTTCGTTCGACAGGAGTGTGATCCATGCGCAACAAGCGTCGCTGGCTGGCAGCGGGTGCCACCCTCGCGGTCCTGGGGGGCGGGGTGGCGGTCGCTCAGACGGCCACGGCGGGCCCGGCCCCGCGGCACTGCCCCACCCTGCATGTGACCAAGGGCTGGTACGGCGACAACCGTGCCGAGCTCCAGAAGATGATCGATGAGAACGGCAGCTGCTCGGGAACCGGGGGCGCGCGTCCGGTCGCGACCTTCGACTGGGACAACACCGTCGTCAAGAACGACATCTCCGACGCCACGCTGGCCTGGATGCTGCGCCACGACAAGGTGCTGCGTCCCGAGAGCTGGAAGGCCACCAACAAGTGGATGACGGATGACGCCGCCCGCGCCCTGACGAAGGCATGCGGCACGTCCGTACCGGCCGGCAAGCCGCTGCCGACGTCCACGGACACTGGCTGCACCGATGAGATCCTCGACGTCTACCAGGACGCCAAGACCTCCACCGGCAAGACCGCGTTCACCGGCACCTGGAACCACCGCCGCACCGTCCCCGAATACGTCTGGATCACCCAGCTGTTCGCGGGTCACAGCCCGGAGCGGCTGACCGGCTACGCCCGCGCCGCGCGCGCCGAGAGCCTCGCCGCGCCGATCGGTGCGGAACAGAAGGTCGGCACGCACACGATGGAGGGGTACGTCCGCTACTACGACCAGCAGCGCGACCTCATCGGCACCCTCCAGAAGGCCGGCTTCGACGTCTACATCGTCTCCGCGTCGGCCGAGCCGCTGGTGCGGGCCTGGGCGCCCGGGGTGGGCATCGACCGCCACCACACCATCGGCATCCGCAACCTCGTCCGCGACGGCAAGCTCACCACGGGCGTCCAGGGCTGCGGCGACGTCAAGGACACCCACGGCGAGGTCCTGACGTACATGGACGGCAAGCGCTGCTGGATCAACCAGGAGATCTTCCACGTCAAGGGCGCCAAGGCGTGGCAGCAGCAGGACCGGGCACACCGCCCCGCCTTCGCCGCGGGCGACGCGGAGACGGACGTGACCTTCGTCGGTGACGCCACCGCGGGGCACCTGGCCATCAACCGCAACAAGCCCGAGCTGATGTGCCGGGCGTACGACAACGCCGACCACCGCTGGCTGGTGAACCCGATGTTCATCGAGCCGAAGAAGCGCCAGGCCGACCCGTACCCGTGCGCGACCACCGGCTACACCCGGCCGGACGGCACCCTCGGACCGGTCCGCCGGGCGGACGGCAGCATCGTGCCCGACCAGCAGGACCGCATCCACGGCTGACGCCAGGAACGGGGGAGGGGCGCGCCTTCACAGGAAGGCGTGTCCCTCCCCCCGGTACGTCGGCACCGTGTCCACCACCCGGTCCCCGTCGATCAGATGCAGCTCGGAGAACCGCTCACACAGCTCACCGGCCTTCGCATGCCGGAACCACACCTTGTCGCCGATCCGCAGCCCGTCCGCGGCCGGCCCCAGCAGCGGAGTCTGCACCTCCCCGGGGCCCTCCTGCGGGTCGTAGCGCAGACCGGCGGGCAGATACGGCACCGGCAGCCGGTCCGGGCCCGCCACCCCTGACGCGGGATAGCCGCCGCCCAGCACCGTCACCACCCCGGGGCCCGGCCGGCGCACCACCGGCTGGGCGAACAGCGCCGCCGGACGCCCGCTGAACGAACGGAAGTTGTCGAACAGCCGCGGCACATACAGCCCCGACCCGGCCGCGATCTCGGTGACCGCCGCCTCCGCCGCGGTGTGCTGCACACTGCCCGTCCCGCCGCCGTTGACGAACTCCAGGCGCGGCGCCACCGCCCGCACCGCCCGGACGGCCGCCCAGCGCCGCTGCGCCAGCTCCTTGCGCGCCGCCGCCTGCATCACCCGGATCGTCCGCGAGAACACCGGCTTGCCGGCGACCTCGTCACCGACCCCCGCCACATGCCCCTCGTACGCCATCAGCCCCACCAGCCGGAACCCGGGGCGGCGCACCACCGACCGGGCCAGCGCGGCCAGTTGGCCGGGCGTCCGCAGGGGGGAGCGGCGGGCACCGACCCGCACCTTGCCGCCCAGCAGCCGGTAGGAGGTGTCCAACTCCAGGCACACCCGCACCTCCTCGCCCGGTCCGCCGGACGGCCGGGCGGCGTCGATCAGATCCAGCTGCACCGGGTCGTCGACCATCACCGTCACCGCGGCCGCGAGTTCGGGACCGGCGGTCAGCTCGGCGAAGCCCGCCCGGTCCGCCGACGGATACGCCAGCAGGACGTCCCGGAAGCCCGAGCGCGCCAGCCACAGCGACTCGGCGAGCGTGAAGCTCATGATCCCCGCGAAGCCGTCCCGGTCCAGCACCCGTTCCAGCAGCGCCCGGCAGCGCACGGACTTGCTCGCCACCCGGATCGGCTTGCCCTTCGAGCGGCGCACCAGATCGGCGGCGTTGGCGTCGAAGGCCCGCAGGTCGACGACGGCCAGCGGGGCGTCGAGGGAGGCGGTGGCCCGGTCGTAGGCGGCTTTGTCGGCATCCGCGCCGGATGTGTACTGGGGCATGGCCGCAGCCTGCCAGACCCCGCTACCACTGGGTAGGGGAGAGATTGCGACAGAGCGGACAGGGGTTGGAGCACCGACGGCACCAGCCCTTACAGTGGCTCGACACCGCAACCAGCAGGTCAGCGGCGTGTTGTCCGGATACGAACCACCGTGCCCCGATTGCGGATCGGGCCCGGTGGTCAGCGGTGCAAGGGGGAGCGCGGGTGAGCACCGACGCCGAATTCGCCGATGCCCGGCACATTCCACCGATACCCCCGCAGCCGCCCCGGCAGCCCGCCCCGGCCGGGACGCCGGAGCCCGAGGGGGACCCGCGGACGACAGTGCTGCGCCGGGTGCCGGCCGAGCCGTCGGCACCGGAACCCGGGGCGCACCCCGTCCCGCCGCGCCCCACCGTCCCGCCGCCCGCCGGTGCGCAGCCGCCGCCCCACCCGGACCGTGCGCCCGGCGCCCCGGCGGCCGCCCCCACCCCTCCGCCGCCCGCCGGCCGCCCCGCCGCCTTCCGCGACACCGCCGCCTTCCACCTGGCCAACAGCCAGAAGCTGTGGGGCGACTCCCGTGAACCCGCCGCCGGCAGCGGGCCGGGCACCCCGCCGGCCCCCCGCCACCCGGCCGCCGGCCCCTCGGCGGCCCCCGGCGGCATGCCGCCCCGGCCCGCGGCCGAGCGTCCGCCACACCTCCCCTGGCCACCGACCGCCGCTCCGCACCCGGGAGTTGGGCCCGCCACCGGCGCACCGGGACGGCCCCGGTCCATCCGCCGCCCCGGCCCCCGGCTGCTCGGCGCCGCGGCCTGCCTCGTCCTCGGCATCGGCCTCATCGGCGGTGCCGCGGCCGGGAGTTGGCTCACCGACGAGGCCGACGCCGCCCGGCCCACCGCCGAGGCCGCCTTCGCCAAGGGCCGCGACGTCTGGCACAACACCCCGGTCGACCGGCTCTTCCCGCGCACCGTCAACGGCCTGGGCGTCGGCCCCGGCGGCGCCGACCGGACCTGGACCCGGATCGCCGTCGCCCCGGACGGCGGCTGCGGCCACGCCTACGACCCGAAGCTCGCCGCGGCGCTCGCCCGGGCCGGCTGTGCCCGGCTGCTGCGCGCCACCTACGCCGATGCCACCCGCAGCAGCGTCATCACGGTCGGGGCGCAGATCACCAAGGCCGACCAGCCCGGGATGATGGCCCTCAACACCCGCTTCAGCACCAGGAGTCTGGGCACCCGCACCGACCTGCTGCCGCTGCCGTACGCCGCCAAGGGGACCCCGGCCGAGGACTTCGGACGCGCCCAGCGGGCCAGCTGGACCGTCCGGGTCCTCACCGACATCCCGGTCGTGGTCTACGCCGTCTCCGGCTTCGCCGACGGCCGCGCCGTCACCGAGCCGCAGCCCGCCGAGGCCGCGGTCCGGCCCGGCGTCACCACCGCCCCGGCCGAATCCGGCCTGGGCCACGACGCGAAGGGCCTGGCGGACCGCATCGGGACGGACTTCCGCAAGGCGGCCGGCAGCCCCACGCAGACGACGGAGGCTTCGTCATGACGCACACCGTGCTGCGCGGCACCGCCCTCGCGCTGGCCTCCGCGGCGCTCGCCGTGCTGCCCGCCGTCCCCGCCCGCGCCGATGCCCTCCGCGCCCAGGAGTGGGCCCTCCAGGCCGTCCACGCCCAGCAGGCGTGGCGCACCACCAAGGGTGAGGGCGTCACCGTCGCGGTCCTGGACACCGGTGTGGACGCCAACCACCCCGACCTGGAAGGCCAGGTGGCGCCGGAACGGGACCTGGTGGGCTTCGGGGCCGGCCCCGGGGACGCCGCCTGGGCCCGGCACGGCACCGGAATGGCCAGCATCATCGCCGGTCACGGCCATGGCGCGGGCCGCGAGGACGGGGTGCTGGGCCTCGCCCCGGCCGCCCGGATCCTGCCGGTCCGGGTGATCCTGGAGGACGACGACCCGCAGCGCGGGCGGGCCCGCACGGAGAAGGCGGGAGCGCTCGCCGACGGCATCCGCTGGGCCGCCGACCACGGCGCCGACGTGATCAATATGTCGCTGGGCGACGACAGCGAATCCGCGCACCCCGAGCCCCGCGAGGACGCCGCCATCCAGTACGCCCTCGGCAAGGGCATCCCCGTCGTCGCCTCCGCGGGCAACGGCGGCGAGAAGGGCAACCGGGTCTCCTACCCCGCCGCCTACCCGGGCGTCATCACGGCCACCGCCGTCACCCACCTGGGCGGCCGCGCCCGGTTCTCCACCCGCCACTGGTACGCCACGGTCAGCGCCCCCGGCTACGACATCATCATGGCCGACCCCGAGGACGACTATCTCTCGGGCTGGGGCACCAGCCCCGCCGCCGCCTTCGTCTCCGGCGCCATCGCCCTGATCCGCTCCGCGCACCCCGATCTGAGCCCGGCCCAGATCCGCCGGCTGCTCACCTCCACCGCGCAGGACAGCCCCGAGGGCGGCCGCGACGACGACTACGGCGCGGGCCTGATCGACCCCGCCGCCGCCCTCGAAGCGGCGGCGGATCTGCGGCCCACCGCGCAGAAGCCGTCCCCCGCCGCCTACGCCGACCGCTACTTCGGCCCCGGCCCCACCGCGGACGACGCCGCGGACACCGGCGCCCCCTGGCTCCCCTGGACCGCCGGCGCCGTGGGCGTGGCCCTCCTCGCGGCCGCCGCCGTCCTCTGGCACAGCCGGAAGTACGGCCCCTGACCGGTCGCCGTCCACCGGCGCCCCCGCACCCGGTGACGCCGTGCGGCCACCCGATACGCTCGGGCGCGTGCAGAAGAACATTCCCGACCCCGGTTTCGGCGACGACGACGGCTCCGCCGACCCGGCCCTGACCGCGGCCCTGGCGGCCTACGACCGGGACCGGAGCGCCGAGCCCGAGCTGCTGTCCGCGCTGGCCGGCGCACGCGTCCTGGTGCCCGTGGTGGCCGTCCTCGGTGAGGTCGAGACCGGACCCGACGGCCTGCGCCGGGAGAAGACCAGCGATATGGCCGTCCCCACACTCCAGGCCCCGGACGGCCGCCGGGCGCTCCCCGCCTTCACCTCCATGGAGACCCTCCGGCGCTGGCGCCCCGATGCCCGCCCGGTCGCGGTCCCGCTCCCGCAGGCGCTGCTCGCCGCCTCCCACGAGCAGGCCGACACCGTGGTCGTCGACCTGGCGGGACCGGTCACCTACCAGCTCACCGGCCCCGCCCTGCGCGCGCTCGCCGAGGGCCGCACCAGCGCCGACCCGCTCGCGGACCCGGCCGTCACCGACGCCCTGCGCACCCTCCTCGACGCCGAGTCCGGCGTGCTCGTCGCCCACCTCCTGCCGTCCGCCGAGACCGACGCCACCCTCGCCCTCGGCCTGGCTCCCGACGCCCCGGCCGCGGAGGTCGCGCAACGGCTGGCGCAGGCCCTGGCCACCGACGAGGTGCTGCGCGGCCGGCTCGTCCGGGGCCTGGACCTGGCCCTGCTGCCGCCCGGCGGCGCGACCGCCGGGGAGCCGTTCCACCGGCGCTGACACCCACGGCCGGGGCCCGGGGCCACCGGCCGGGCCCCCGGCCGTCAACGGGCGGGTTCGTCTCCAGGGCCGCACAATGCGAGGAGAGCTCAAGATCCACGCGAGGAGAGCCCCCATGGAGAAAACGGAGATCTCGTCGGTATTGACCCGCACGGTCGTATCCGAGTTCCTCGGCACCCTGCTCCTGGTGTTCTTCGCCGTCGGCTCGGCAGTGCTGGCGGGCGAGTACATCGGCACCTTCGGCATCGCCCTGGCCTTCGGCTTCACCATGGTGGCGCTGGCCTACGCCCTCGGCCCGATCTCGGGCTGCCACTTCAACCCCGCGGTGACCCTGGGCATGCTGCTGGCCCGCCGGATCACCCTGCGGACGGCCACCGAGTACTGGATCGCCCAGGTGGTCGGCGCCATCGCCGGCGCGGCCCTGCTCTTCCTGGTCGCCAAGCAGATCCCGGGCCTCCAGACCGATGGGTCCTTCGGCACGAACGGCTGGGGCGACCGCTCGGCGGTCCACCTCAACCTCGGCGGTGCCTTCGTCGCCGAGATACTGATGACCTTCCTGCTGGTCTACGTCTGGCTGTCGGTCACCCACAAGGTGGCCGTGATCGGCTTCAACGGCATGGCCATCGGCCTGGCCCTGGCCGCCGTCCACCTCATCGGTGTCCCGCTCGACGGCACCGGCGTGAACCCGGCGCGCTCCATCGGCCCGGCGCTCTTCGCGGGCGGTGCCGCCATCACCCAGCTGTGGCTGTTCATCGTCGCGCCCCTGATCGGCGCCGCCATCGCGGCGGTGGTCCACCAGATCACCCATCCGCCGCACGAGCCGGTCCTCGTCGCCGACGAGCCGATGCCCTACGAGCCCGCGGACGACGGGCCCTGAGGCGCAGAGCCCGCACCGCACACACGACGGGCCCCGGCCGCGTCCCGGCCGGGGCCCGTCGTCCCGTGCGTGCGGCGCTCCGCCGCCCGGCTCAGCCGAAAACGGGGCCGGTGTACTTCTCCCCGGGCCCCTGGCCCGGCTCGTCCGGCACGACCGACGCCTCGCGGAACGCCAGCTGGAGCGACTTCAGACCGTCGCGCAGCGGGGCCGCGTGGTACGAGCCGATCTCGGTGGCGCTGGCGGTGACCAGCCCGGCCAGCGCCTGGATGAGCTTGCGCGCCTCGTCGAGGTCCTTGTGCGCCGCGCCCTCCTCGGCGAGCCCGAGGTTGACCGCCGCCGAACTCATCAGGTGCACCGCGACCGTGGTGATCACCTCGACCGCCGGCACCTCCGCGATATCACGGGTCATGGCGTCGAAGTCGGGATTCGCCGCGTGCGCTGCGTCGGGCTGCTGCGGGGTCTGGTCACTCATGTCTTCGGGCTTCTTCCTGCTGAGGGGACGCCTCCAGCCTATGGGCAGCGCGCCCGGACCCCGCGTCCGGGAGCGTCATCCCGGCCCCGGGGCAGGTTCGCGCCCGCACAGAAGTGGGTGCCACCCCTTGACTCGTGTATTCTGGTGTTCCGACCGGCCGGACACGCATGTGACCGGCCCACAAGTGGAGGCTCCGATCTCCCACCCGGCCGACCTCACGGTTGGCGGGTCAACGGTCCGGCTGCGCCCCGCGGAGACTTCGCGGCGGTGCTCCAGATCCACGTGGAGCCCCGCCTGTGTCCCGTCCGGGGCGTTTTTCATGTACCGGCGCGGTTGGTCACACCGAAAAGACGTTACGCGGCAGTCCGCCAGGCCGTCGCGTGGTGCTACCGAGGAGGATCCATCAGCGCCGAGCCCCGCATCAACGACCGGATTCGCGTCCCCGAGGTGCGACTCGTCGGTCCCAGTGGCGAGCAGGTCGGCATCGTGCCGCTTGCTAAGGCCCTGGAGCTTGCGCAGGAGTACGACCTCGACCTGGTCGAGGTGGCGGCGAACGCCCGTCCGCCGGTCTGCAAGCTCATGGACTACGGAAAGTTCAAGTACGAGTCGGCCATGAAGGCCCGTGAGGCGCGCAAGAACCAGGCGCACACGGTCATCAAGGAGATGAAGCTCCGGCCGAAGATCGACCCGCACGACTATGACACCAAGAAGGGTCACGTCGTCCGGTTCCTCAAGCAGGGTGACAAGGTCAAGATCACGATCATGTTCCGTGGTCGCGAGCAGTCCCGCCCCGAGCTGGGCTTCCGGCTGCTCCAGCGGCTCGCGTCCGACGTGGAGGACCTCGGCTTCATCGAGTCGAATCCGAAGCAGGACGGCCGAAACATGATCATGGTCCTCGGTCCGCACAAGAAGAAGACCGAGGCGATGGCCGAGGCCCGTGAGGCGCAGGCCGCCCGCAAGGCAGAGCGTCAGGGTGGAGCTTCCGAGGAGCCCGCCGAGGCGCCCGCCGAGGAGCCCACCGGGGCGTGACCCCGAGGCGTCGGCCCCGGTTCGCGCCGGGGTGCCCCGCCCCGGACATCAATCGATATACATGACGCTCCCGCTCGCCGGTCCGTGCCTGCGGGAGCGCCAATGACGAGGAGAGAACGGCGCATGCCGAAGAACAAGACGCACAGCGGTGCCAGCAAGCGCTTCAAGGTCACCGGTTCCGGCAAGGTGCTGCGTGAGCGCGCCGGCAAGCGCCACCTGCTCGAGCACAAGTCGTCCCGCGTGACGCGTCGCCTCACCGGCAACGCCGAGATGGCCCCGGGCGACGCCGCGAAGATCAAGAAGCTTCTCGGCAAGTGAGCCGACGCGCCCCGTTGACCGGGGGCGCGCGACTCGGACCGGGACCCAATCGATTCGGGCCGTTGTGACGACAACCACGGCCCCGCTACAAGGAGTTAACAAGTGGCACGCGTCAAGCGGGCAGTCAACGCCCACAAGAAGCGCCGGGCGATCCTCGAGCAGGCCAGCGGCTACCGTGGCCAGCGCTCCCGCCTGTACCGCAAGGCGAAGGAGCAGGTCACCCACTCCCTCGTCTACAACTACAACGACCGCAAGAAGCGCAAGGGCGACTTCCGTCAGCTGTGGATCCAGCGCATCAACGCCGCTGCCCGCGCCAACGGCATGACCTACAACCGCTTCATCCAGGGTCTGAAGGCCGCCAACATCGAGGTGGACCGCAAGATCCTGGCCGACCTCGCGGTCAACGACGCCAACGCGTTCGCCGCGCTCGTCGAGGCTTCGCAGAAGGCGCTTCCGAGCGACGTCAACGCCCCGAAGGCTGCCTGAACTTCAGCCTGACGACGTGATGACGGACCCGCAGGCCCCGGCCTGCGGGTCCGCCGCTTTTCCGGACCCGGCCCGGCCCCGCGCACGGACCGGGCCCCCCACGCACCGCACAACAGAAGCGAGCCGCCGCCCATGGGCACCCCCGAGCTGATCTCCCCGCGATCCCCGCGTGTCACCGCCGCCCGGCGGCTGGCCCGCCGCGCCTTCCGCGGCAAGGAGCGCCGGTTCATCGCCGAGGGCCCGCAGGCCGTACGGGAGGCCATCGCGCACCGCACCGGCGGTACGCCCACGCTCATCGAGCTGTTCGCCACCGTCGAGGCCGCCGAGCGGCACACCGAGATCATCGAGGCGGCCCACGTGGCCGGGGTGCGGGTCCACCACGCCGATGACAAGACCGTCGCCGACATCTCCCAGACCGTCACCCCGCAGGGGCTGCTCGGCGTCTGCGAGTTCCTGGACTCGCCGTTCGAGGAGATCCTCGCCGCCCGCCCGCAGCTGGTCGCGGTGCTCGCCAACGTCCGTGACCCCGGCAACGCCGGCACGGTGCTGCGCTGCGCGGACGCCGCGGGCGCCGACGCGGTCGTGCTGACCGACGCCTCCGTGGACCTGTACAACCCCAAGTCCGTACGGGCCTCGGTCGGTTCGCTCTTCCACCTGCCGGTCGCGGTGGGTGTCCCGGTCGAGCGGGTGGTCAGCGGACTGCGGTCGGCCGGCGTACGGATCCTCGCCGCCGACGGTGCGGGCGACCGTGACCTGGACGCCGAACTGGACAGCGGCTCCATGGGCGGGCCCACCGCCTGGGTCTTCGGCAACGAGGCGTGGGGACTGCCGGAGGAGACCCGGGCGCTGGCCGATGCCGTGGTGCGGGTCCCGATCCACGGCAAGGCCGAGAGCCTCAACCTCGCGACCGCCGCCGCGGTCTGCCTCTACGCCTCCGCCCGCGCCCAGCGCAGCCCCGGCGGCTGCCGCGCGGTGTCACCCGCCTGAGGGGTGTCCCTCCGATCTTCGGGGCACTTCCGGTGCGAGCTAGTAGGCTTGCGTGCTCGGGGGCCCGGAAGGGGGTAACGGGGATGAGTGTGAGGACTTCCGGCACCACGGTCACCGCTGACGGCCGCCGGTCCGAGGGGCTCGTGGGCGAGGTGTCGCCCGCTCCGGCCGGAGAGCCGGAGGCCCTGCGGACCGGTCTCGGAGTGGACCCCGACGATCTGCCCGACGGCCTGGTCGTCGCCGACGAGACCGGCCGGGTGATCTGCTTCAACGCCGCCGCGGCCAGGATCACCGACATCGCCCCCGAGGACGCGGTCGGCCGCCCCCTCGAACACGCCCTGCCGCTCCAGGACATCGAGGGCCGCCGCTGGTGGCGGCTCACCGACCCCTACGGCGGGCTCGCCATCCGCCGCGGCCAGCCCGAGCGCAATCTGCTGCTCGGCGGCCGCGAGGTGCTGGTCTCCGCCCGTTATGTCCGCAGCCGCCCGACCGGGCCCGTCCAGCGGCTGGTGATCGCGCTGCGCGGCACCGAGGCCCGGCGCCGTACGGAGCTCAGCCATGCCGAGCTGATCGCCACCGTCGCCCATGAACTGCGCTCGCCGCTGACCTCCGTCAAGGGCTTCACCGCCACCCTCCTCCAGAAGTGGGAGCGCTTCACCGACGACCAGAAGCGGCTGATGCTGGAGACGGTGGACGCCGACGCCAACCGCGTCACCCGGCTGATCGCCGAGCTGCTGGACATCTCCCGGATCGATTCGGGGCGGCTGGAGGTGCGCCGGCAGCGGGTCGACATGAGCGCCGCGGTCCGCCGGCACGTCCAGGCGCAGACCACCGCCGGCCAGCGCCCGGACCGCTTCCTGATCCGGATGCTGGAGCCGCTGCCCGATCTGTGGGCGGACCCGGACAAGGTGGACCAGGTCCTGGGCAACCTGCTGGAAAATGCGGTGCGCCACGGCGAGGGAACCGTCACCATCGAGGTCGGTCCGGTATCGGACGAGACCAGCACGGAGGGGACGAGCGTCACCGTGAGCGACGAGGGCCCCGGCATCCCGGAGGAATCGATGAGCCGCGTCTTCACCCGCTTCTGGCGGGGCAGCAAGCGCGGCGGCACCGGCCTGGGCCTCTACATCGTCAAGGGCATCGTCGAGGCGCACGGCGGGACGATCACGGTCGGCCGGGCGCCGGCCGGCGGCGCCCAGTTCCGATTTAGCCTGCCCGTCGCGACGCCGGCCTTCCTGGCCTGAGCGCGCGCGACGGGCGCCTCGCGGGGCCACGGGCCGGTCACCGGCGGCCCGCCCCTTAGACTTGACCTTTGGCACCTTTGGCGCACAGGCATCGCGGGCACAGCGCGGGCTCGGCATCCGACCTTTGTGATCGAGGAGCCGAGGCGAAGCGAGCCAAGCCAAGCCAGTCCACCGGAAGCACGGGAAGAGATGTCCGCACCCAATAAGTCGTACGACCCTGTCGAGGTCGAAGCCCTGAAACCGGAAGAGATCGCCGCACGGCTGGACGAGGCGCTGGCCGCCATCGCCGCCGCGGACGGTCTGGAGGCGCTGCGTGAGGTGAAGGTCGCGCACACCGGCGACCGCTCGCCGCTCGCGCTCGCCAACCGTGAGATCGGCGCCCTGCCCCCGCACGCCAAGGCGGACGCCGGCAAGCGCGTCGGCCAGGCCCGTGGCCGGGTGAACCAGGCGCTCAAGGCCCGCCAGGAGGAGCTGGAGGCGGAGCGCGACGCGCGGGTGCTGGTCGAGGAGGCCGTGGATGTCACGCTGCCTTACGACCGCACCCCGGCCGGCGCCCGGCACCCGCTGACCACCTTCATGGAGCGGGTCGCGGACGTCTTCGTGGCCATGGGCTACGAGGTCGCCGAGGGCCCCGAGGTCGAGGCGGAGTGGTTCAACTTCGACGCCCTGAACTTCGTGCCCGACCACCCGGCGCGCCAGATGCAGGACACCTTCTTCGTGCAGGGCGGGGGCACCTCCCGGACGGAGTCCGGGGGAGGTACCGAGGGCGATGAGAGCGGCGTCGTGCTGCGCACCCACACCTCGCCGGTGCAGGCCCGTACGCTCGTCGACCGCGAGCCGCCGGTCTACGTCGTCTGCCCGGGGCGGGTCTACCGCACCGACGAGCTGGACGCCACGCACTCCCCGGTCTTCCACCAGATCGAGCTGCTCGCCGTCGACGAGGGCCTGACCATGGCCGACCTCAAGGGCACCCTCGACCACATGGTCCGGGCGCTCTTCGGTCCGGACATGAAGACCCGGCTGCGGCCGAACTACTTCCCGTTCACCGAGCCGTCCGCCGAGATGGACATGGTCTGCTACGTCTGCCGTGGCGAGTCCGTGGGCAACCCCGACCGGCCCTGCCGTACGTGCTCCAGCGAGGGCTGGATCGAGCTCGGCGGCTGCGGCATGGTCAACCCCAAGGTGCTCATCGCCTGCGGCGTCGACCCCGAGAAGTACAGCGGCTTCGCCTTCGGGTTCGGCATCGACCGGATGCTGATGTTCCGGCACAACGTGGAAGACATGCGTGACATGTTCGAAGGCGACGTCCGGTTCACCCGGCCGTTCGGGATGGAGATCTGATGCGGGTCCCGCTTTCTTGGCTGCGGGAGTACGTCGACCTGCCGGCGACGGAGACCGGCCGTGACGTACAGGCCAAGCTCATTGCCGTCGGCCTGGAGGTCGAGACCGTCGAGCGCCTCGGCGAGGGCCTCAAGGGCCCGCTCGTTGTCGGCCAGGTGCTGACCATCGAGGAGCTGGAGGGCTTCAAGAAGCCGATCCGCTTCTGCACGGTGGACGTGGGCCAGGCCAACGGCACCGGCGAGCCGCAGGAAATCGTCTGTGGCGCGCGGAACTTCTCCGTCGGCGACAAGGTCGTGGTCGTGCTGCCCGGCGCCGTGCTGCCCGGCGACTTCAAGATCGCCGCGCGCAAGACGTACGGCAAGAAGTCGCACGGCATGATCTGCTCCGGCGACGAGCTGGGCATGGGCGACGACGGCTCGCACGGCATCATCGTGCTGCCGCCCGAGTACGAGGTCGGCACCGACGCCATCGAGCTGCTGGAGCTCGTCGACGAGGTGCTGGACATCGCCGTCACCCCGGACCGCGGCTACTGCCTGTCGATGCGCGGCGTCGCCCGCGAGACCGCCACCGCCTACGGTCTGCCGCTGCGCGACCCGGCGCTGCTGGACGTGCCGCCGCCGAACTCCACCGGCTACCCCGTCCAGGTCTCCGACCCGCTGGGCTGCGACCGCTTCACCGCCCGTACGGTCACCGGTCTCAACCCCGAGGCGCGCTCCCCGCTCTGGCTCCAGCGCCGCCTCCAGAAGGCCGGGATGCGTCCGGTCTCGCTGGCCGTCGACATCACCAACTACGTGATGCTGGAGCTCGGCCAGCCGCTGCACGCCTACGACCGCACCAGCGTGGACGGCCCGATCGGCGTCCGCCGGGCGGCCCCCGGCGAGAAGCTGACCACCCTGGACGGCACCAAGCGGGTGCTGGACGCCGCGGATCTGGTCATCACCGACAACCGCGGCCCGATCGGCCTCGCGGGCGTCATGGGCGGTGCCCACACCGAGATCGCGGCCCCGGCCGCGGACGCCGGGACCGGCGAGGTGCGCGGCACCACCGACGTCGTGATCGAGGCCGCGCACTTCGACGCGCTCTCCATCGCCCGTACGGCCCGCCGGCACAAGCTGTCCTCGGAGGCCGCCAAGCGCTTCGAGCGCGGGGTGGACCCGGAGGCCGCGTCCGCCGCGGCGCAGCGGACCGTCGACCTGCTGGTGCTGCTCGCCGGCGGCACCGCCGGGGAGGGCGTCACCGAGGTCGTCACGCCCCGCGGGCCGCGCACGATCACCCTCTCCGCCGGCCACCCGGACAAGGTCGCCGGTGTCGACTACGGCCGGGAGACCGTCGTCCGCCGCCTTCAGCAGGTCGGCTGCGACGTCTACGGCCAGGACGAGCTGGTCGTGACCGTGCCGTCCTGGCGGCCGGACCTCAACGAGCCCAACGACCTGGCCGAAGAGGTCATCCGGCTGGAGGGCTACGAGAACCTGCCCTCCACCCTCCCGAAGCCGCCCGCCGGCCGGGGGCTGACCGAGCGTCAGCGGCTGCACCGCCGGGTCGGCCGGGCGCTGGCCGGTGCGGGCTACGTCGAGGCGCTGAACTACCCGTTCACCGGCTCGCACGTCCTCGACCAGCTCGGCATCGAGCCGGACGACCCGCGCCGCGCGGCGGTCACCCTCGTCAACCCGCTCTCCGACGAGGAGCCCGATCTCCGTACGACGCTGATCCCGGGCCTGCTGAACGCACTGCGCCGCAACTACGGGCGCGGCACCCACGATCTGGCGCTCTTCGAGACCGGACCGGTCTTCCGGGCGACCGGCGACGAGAAGCCGGCCAGCCGGCTGGTCGTCGACCGCCGGCCGACCGACGACGAGATCGCCTCGCTGGACGCCTCGCTCCCGCAGCAGCCGCGGCGCGCCGCCGTGGTGCTCGCCGGGGGCCGTGAGCAGGCCGGCTGGTGGGGCGACGCACGTCCCGCGATCTGGGCGGACGCCATCGAGGCGGGCCGGACCGTCGCACGGGAGGCGGGTGTGGAGCTGATCGTCCGGCAGGACCAGCACGCGCCGTTCCACCCGGGCCGCTGTGCGGCGCTGCTCGCCCTCGTCGACGGCGAGGAGATCCTCGTCGGCAACGCCGGTGAGCTGCACCCCCGCGTCATCAAGACGCTGGCCCTGCCGGAGCGCACCTGCGCGATGGAGATCGACCTGGACCGCCTGGAGCGGGCCGGCACCGGCCCGCTGCGCGCCCCGAAGATCTCGGCCTTCCCGGTCGCGACCCAGGACGTCGCCCTCGTGGTCGACGCCGGTGTCCCGGCGGCGGAGGTCGAGGGCGCACTGCGCAGCGGTGCGGGTGAACTGCTGGAGTCGCTGCGGCTGTTCGACGTCTTCACCGGCGAGCAGATCGGCGCGGGCAAGAAGTCGCTGGCGTACGCGCTGCGCTTCCGCGCCGCCGACCGGACGCTGACCGCCGAGGAGGCTTCGGCGGCCCGTGACGCGGCGGTCGCGGCCGCCGTGGAGCGGACGGGAGCGGTGCTGCGCGGCTGAGCGTGACCCGCGGCGCCGCGACGGCGTGCTCAACGGGGTGAGGGCGTGGACGGCAGGACCGTCCGCGCCCTCACCCCTTTCGGCGTGCGGCGGACGGGTGCTGCGGGGGTGGTGGGGCGCGGCGGGACGGCCGGTGCCGTGAGGGAGACGATCGGATACGTACACCATCACCCCATCGGGTGATGGTGTACGTATCGTCGTCGGATGGACACGGAACGTCGCGAGAATCGACCGGGTCGGCAGGGCCCGTGTGACCGCGGCAGCGGGCCGGACCGACCCGCTCAGCACCTGGGGGACCACCGGCGAGCGTGCGTGCCGGACCTCGCGAGCCCGCCCTGATCCGAACGACGCGCCCTAGGGAGACCACCGGGATGATCCGACACCGGGCGAGGCGTGGCGCGCGTGCCGGGGCGGCAAGCGCCCGGCGCGCCTTCGTCTTCGTCCTGCCCGGCCTCTGGGTCCTCGGCGTGGTGGCCTGGGAGCTGAGCCACCCGACCAGCGGCCGGCTGCTGCAACTCCTCGCCGCCGCACCGGCCATCGCCTGCGCGGGCACCGGCCGCCGCCAGTGCGTGCTGCTCGGCGGAGTGTGCGCGCTGCTCGCGCTGCTGCCGTTCGGCGAGGTGGAGCCCGGGGCCGGGTGGGGCACTCGCCTGATGACCTGCGGCGCGGTCCTCGCGGTGATCGGTGCCAGCTATCTGACCGCCGGGCGGCGGCTGCGGCTGGTACGGGAGCTGGAGCGGACCCGGGAGGTCGCCGCCACCGCGCAGCGGGTGCTGCTGCGGCCGTTACCGCGGCGGATCGACGGAGTGCTGCTGGCGGCCGACCATCTCTCCGCGAGCGAAGGGGCCGTGGTCGGCGGGGACCTGTACGAGGTCGTGGGGACCCGGCACGGCGTCCGGGCGGTGATCGGGGATGTGCGCGGGCACGGGCTGGATGCCATGGGCACGGTCGCGGCGATGCTCGGCAGCTTCCGCGAAGTGGCGCACGACGAGCCCGAACTGGGGGATGTGCTGCGCCGGCTGGAGCGCTCGCACCAGCGGCATCTGTGGGAGCGGGCGCGCCCCGGACGGCCGGTGGCCGGCGGGGAGCCGAGCGGCCCGCTCGCCGAGGAGTTCGTGACGCTGCTGCTCGTGGAGGTGGCCCCGGACGGATCCGTCACGGCGCTCAACTGCGGGCATCCGTGGCCCTACCGCATCGCCTGCGAGGCGGTCGCGCCGGTCGCCCCGGCCGATCCGATGCCGCCGCTGGGCCTGTTCCCGTTACCGGCGGAGCTGTCCGCGGTGTGCTGCGGGCAGCTGCGGCCCGGGGAGGGGCTGTTTCTGCACACCGACGGGGCGGCCGATGCGCGGGACGCGGCGGGGGAGTTCTTTCCGCTGACCCAGGAGCTGCGCAGCAGCGTCGAGGCGGCCGCGGCCCCGGGCGGGCCCTCGCCCGCGGGGGTGGTCGGGAATGTGCGCCAGGCGTTACTGCGGCATGCGGGCGGACGGCTGACGGACGATGTGGCGCTGCTGATGCTGAGCAACGACCGGGTGCGGGTGCCGGCGCAGTCGAGGCGGGGCCCGCGGGCCGCCGGGCCCGGGCGGGTGGAGGCGGGACGGGCCGAGTAGCAGGGGCCGCTCTTCTCGTACCGCCGCGGGGCCCATGGCAGCCACGCCTCTTCACACCCCGTGTGAAGAGGCGTTCACTACGCTCAACTGACGGAGTGGTCCTGTCGACAAGGCCATGGGCCGGCGGTCCGCGGACGGGCCCGGCTCACCGGGAGGCCGGTATGGAGCCCAACACCCTGCTGGACGCGATGCTCGACGAGTCCGGGATCTCGCATGCCGGACTCGCCGCGCGGATCAACCGGCTCGGCCGGCGCCGCGGTCTGGCGCTGCGGTACGAACACACTGCGGTGGCCCGGTGGTTGAAGGGGCAGCGGCCGCGGGGGCAGGTACCCGATCTGATCTGCGAGATCCTGGGGGAACGACTGCACCGGCCGGTCGGGCTCGCCGACATCGGGTTCAGCGGTCCGGGGGCGCGGCGGGCCGCCGACACCCCGCTCTCCGGCTTCGTCGAGCGCGCCACCGCGCTGTGGCGGTCCGATGAGCAGCAGCGGCCGCACATCCTCGACGCACCGGCGCTCACCGGCACCTCGGCGGTCATCCCCGTATGGGAGTGGGAGAACCCGCCCGAGGACTCCGATGTCTCGCGCGACGGGCTGACCCGGGTCGGCATGGCCGACATCGAGATGCTGCGCACCGCGCGGACGCACTACGAGACGATGTACCGGAAGGCGGGTGGTGTCGCGACCAGAGCACGCATCGTGGGATTCCTCAACGCCGAGGCGGCGCCGCTGCTGCGGGGCAGCTACAGCGATGCGACGGGGCGTCAGCTCCACCGGGCGACCGGCGGACTGGTCGCGGTCGCCGGCATCTGCGCGTACGACTCGGACGCTCTCGGGCTGGCCCAGCGCTACTTCCATCAGGCGCTCCGGCTGGCCAAGGCCAGCGGGGACCGCGGCCTCGGCGCGTATGTCATCGCGCTGCTGGTCAACCAGTCCCTCTTCGTACGGGAATACCGCCAGGCGGTCGCCTTCGCGGAGGCGGCGCTGCGGGCCGCGGGTCCGCAGATCACCCCGGCGCTCTCCGCGGACCTCTACGCGATGCAGGCCAAGTCCTACGCCCGGCTCGGCGACGGCGCCGGCGCGCTGTCGTGCATCCGGCGCGCGGAGGCGGCCGCGGAGCGCATCCGGCCCGGTCTCGAACCGGCGGAGACGGGCTATGTCCAGCCCGGCCTGGTGAACGTACAGGTGGCGGAGGCGCTGCTCAGCCTGGGCGACTTACGGGCCGCCCGGGAACAGGCGGACGCGGCCGTCGACACTCCCGCACACGACCGCGGCCGGGTCCACCGGCTGGCCATGCTCACCCATATCGAGCTGCGTCAAGGCGATGCGGACCGGGCCGTGGCCAATGCCGCGGAGATGACGGAGCAGGCCCGCGGCATGGAGTCGCAACGGCTGCGGGACCGGCTGCGGGCGGTGCGCGAACATCTGGCGGAGACCGGGAGCTCCGCGACGGACGAGGCTGCCGATCTCATCGACGAGGTGCTGCGCGTTCCGCTGTAGGGCGTAAGACACGCCCCTGACCGGGCTCGTGTCACCTTGCCGGCCCTACAGCGGAAGGTGGCAGTTACGTGCGTTGGAACAATCTCAGCGAAAAGCCCGTCTACGCGAATCCCTGGTTCCGGGTCAATCTGGCCGATGTGGAGCTGCCGGACGGCCGGCATCTGGATCACTATCTGATCCGGATGCGCCCGGTCGCGGTGGCCACCGTGGTCAATGAGGCCAACGAGGCGCTGCTGTTGTGGCGCCACCGCTTCATCACCGACACCTGGGGCTGGGAGCTGGCCGCGGGCGTCGTCGAGGACGGTGAGGATCCCGCGGCGGCGGCCGCCCGCGAGATGGAGGAGGAGACCGGGTGGCGCCCCGGGCCCCTCCACCATCTGCTCTCGGTGGAGCCGTCCAACGGCCTCACCGACGCGCGGCATCACATCTACTGGTCCGACGAGGGCGAGTACACCGGCCCGCCCCAGGACGGCTTCGAGTCCGACCGGCGGGAGTGGGTGCCGTTGAAGCTGGTGCCCGACATGGTGGCGCGAGGGGAGGTGCCGGCCGCCAACATGGCCGCCGCTCTGCTGATGCTGCATCACCTCCGGCTGGGCTGACCGGTACCGGCCGGTGACCGTGGTCGGCGGTCACCGGCCGAGGGCCTGCCACACCGCCACCACCAGCGCCGCGAGCCCCGTGAGCGCGGCGAGGGACGGCAGTGGCCAGCGGGTGCTCTCCAGCCGTGTGACGCGGGCCTGGAGGTCCTCCGCGTCCCGCTCGTACTGCGCGGAGCGCTGGGCGAGCAGCGCGAGGTGGCCGTCGACCCGGGCGGTGCGGACGTCGAGCTGACGCCGCAGTTCGGCTAAGTCGGCGGTTACCAGGTCGGGTTCGGGGTGGGCGGTCACGGTCCGCTCCTCATTCCTTCGGTCGGCTGCTTCGGGATCCGTACGGGCCTTAAGTCAACTGTGCTGCGGCGAAGGGCGGGAGCGTGTGCGGCGGGGAGATACGGGTCTGGTCTTCACACCCCGTGTGAAGTGACCCGGGGTGACGGCGTGCGGCCCTTCACACGGGGTGTGAACCACGCACCCCCAGAGGCCCGCTTCACACGCTCCCGTACGCCCCCGCACCGCGCTTCACTCGAAGATGCCACGGGGGCCGACGCCGGCGGACGGGCGCCCGCCGGCCCGGGGTCCGCCCGCCGGTATCTCCCCCGAGCGGCGGGCGGACGGCCCGTGGGCGGTCGTACGGGCCCGCGCGACCGATCGGGGTCGTGCTACTTGATGCCCTGGGCACGGGCGTTGGCCAGCAGCGCCTTCAGGCCGTCGAGGTCGAAGCCGGTGAGGCGGCCCATGCCGGTGGTGGTCCGCACAACGCCTCGCACCGGAAGGCGCGAGGCGGGGGCTGAGCGGGCGGAGGGGGCGGTCCGGAGCGGCCGTGCAACTAGCCGAGGGTGAGGACCGGTTTGACGACGTGGCCCGCCAGCGAAGCCTTGGCGGCGGTCTCGATGTCGGCGAAGGGGAAGGCCGTGATGAGCTTTTCGAGGGGGAGCTTTCCCTGCCGGTGGAGGCTGATCAGGTGGGGGATGGTCACGGCGGGGAGGGCGTCCCCCTCGGTGACGCCCCGGAGGGTGAGGCCCTTGGTCAGCACCGGCATGGTGTCGAACTGTGCGGAGCCGATGCCGACCAGGGCGAGCGTTCCCCGTTGACGCAGGGCGCCGATGGCCTGGGACACGACGGCCGGCCGGCCGGTGGTGTCCAGGGCGTGGTGCGGTCCGCCGTGGGTGAGGTCGCGGACCGCCGTCGCCACGTCCTCCTCGGCGGTGGGATCGACGACGGCCGCGGCGCCGAGCTCCATGGCCAGCGCGCGGCGGGTGGCGAGGGGTTCGACGGCGATGACGGTGTGGCCGTCGGCGACGGCGGCCATGAGGGCGCTCAGCCCGACGCTGCCGGCGCCGAAGACGGCCAGGGTGGCGCCCGGGGACGGCCGGAGGACGTTCTGGACCGTGCCGACCCCGGTCTGCACGCTGCATCCCAAGGGCGCGACCAGGGTCGGGGGGAGGTCCGCGGGGACCTTGACGGTGTTGCTCGCGGTGGTCAGGCAGTGTGTCGCGAAGGCGGACTGGCCGAAGAAGCTGCCATAGGCCGGGGTGCCGTCGGGGTGCGAATGGGGCGTGCTGCCGTCGGGCCGGGAGCCGAGGGCGTTGAGGGCGCCGGACTGCTCGCAGTAGGCCGGGCCCCCGGTCGTGCACGGTTCGCAGGCTCCACAGCTGCGGTAGCTGAGGCAGACGGTGTCACCGGGGGCGACGGTGGTCACCGCGTCTCCCACGGCCTCGACGACACCGGCGCCCTCATGGCCGAAGACCATGGGGAGACGTTCCTGGGGCCAGACCTGCCGCATGGCCAGGTCGGTGTGGCAGATACCGGTGGCGGTGATGCGGACCAGGATTTCGTCCGGCCGTGGTGCGTCGAGGTGAAGCGTGTGGAGGGCGAAGGGGCCGCCGGGGGACTCGACCAGGGCTGCTTGTATCCGCACGTACGTCTTCCTTGAGCTCGTGGCTGCCGTGCACCGGCCGGGACGGAACGTCCCGTGCGGGCGCCGCCGGCAGGGCAACTGGTGGGGACCTCAGGCGCGGATCTTCAGGCGCGTTCGAGGAGGAAGTAGAAGTGGCGCCCCTCATCGAGGACGTTCTTGCCGTTCATGACGCCCAGGAGGGTGTCGTCGCCGGCCCGTTTGAAATGGTCGAGTACGGGCTGGCCGTCGTAGACCATCGTGGCGGTCGTCTCCCCGCGGAACTCCACCATCCACAGGCTCGCCTCGCCCTTGGCCAGCTCTGTGTGGGAGAAGAGCGCGCCCTGCTCGTCCCGGCAGATCAGGGGCTCGACCCGGTCGACGGAGTGGAAGGTCTTGCCGTACCAGCGGGCCTGGGCCAGCAGACCCTCCACCTGGTGGCCGGTGCTGATCCCGGTGCCCTTCCAGGTGCCGAGGATCTCCTCAGGACGTACGGTCTCCAGCGCCGCCCACAGCCGGTCGCACTCACCGGTGTCCGACACCATGTCATCTGCCGCCTGTATGGCGGCAATACGGGCACGGGCCTGCTCGGCGTCCATGTGGCGCTCACTCCCCTTCGTGAAGCATGTCCCTGGGGGCCAGTCTGCCAGCGATCAAGGACGCTTGCCGGGCCATGTCCGCGTACGGAGCGGGCGGCACACCGCTGCGCGGACCAGGTCCCGGCCGGGACGCCGCACACACCCGGGCGCAGCACCGTCATCGGTGCTGCGCCCGGGTGAATGCGCTGGTGAGCCGCGGTACTTGGCGGTGTTCGCCGGGCCCGCTAGTACGAGTAGAAGCCCGAGCCCGACTTCCGGCCCAGCCGGCCCGCGTCGACCATCCGCGCGAGCAGCGGGGGAGCGGCGTACAGCGGCTCCTTGTACTCGTGGTACATCGATTCGGCGACCGAGGCCACGGTGTCCAGGCCGATCAGGTCGGTCAGCTTGAGCGGGCCCATCGGGTGGGCGCAGCCCATCTCCATGCCGTTGTCGATGTCCTCGCGGCTGGCGATGCCCGACTCGAACATCCGGATCGCGGAGAGCAGATACGGGATGAGCAGCGCGTTGACGACGAAGCCCGAGCGGTCCTGGGCGCGGATCGCATGCTTGCCCAGCACGTCCTGCACCAGCGCCTCGGAGCGCTTGATGGTCTCCTCGGCGGTGGTCAGGGCGGGGATCAGCTCGACGAGCTTCTGCACCGGTGCCGGGTTGAAGAAGTGGATCCCGATGACCTGGTCGGGGCGGGAGGTGGCGACCGCCAGCTTCACCAGCGGGATCGACGAGGTGTTGGAGGCCAGGATGGCGTCCGGCCGGGTGATCACCTGGTCCAGGACCTGGAAGATCTCGGTCTTCACCTGCTCGTTCTCCACCACGGCCTCGATGACGAGATCGCGGTCGGCGAACTCCCCGAGGTCGGTGGTGAAGCTGAGCCGGCCGAGCGTCGCGTCGCGCTCCGCGGCGGTGATCTTGCCGCGCTCGGCGGCCTTGCCGAGAGAGTTGGTCAGACGGGTACGACCCAGCTCCAGAGCTTCGCCGGTGGTCTCGGCGACCATGACGTCCAGTCCGGCGCGGGCGCACACCTCGGCGATCCCTGCGCCCATCTGGCCGCAGCCGACCACTCCGACGCGTTCGATGTCGGTCACATCGTGCCTTTCGCTGATCTTCAGGACCGGCGGTACGCCGTAAGGGTCCGGCACCCGCCTCGACCCCGACGTTACTCCGCGCGGTGCTGGGCCACGGGTGGCGGGGCGGGCATTCTGAGCCCCCAGACGGGATGAACCGGACAACTTGGGGACTTTTGATGAGACGGATGACCCGCAGAACGTTCGCCGCGGCCGCGCTGGGGGCGGCCTCCTCGCTGCTCACCACGGGTGCGGCGCCGCCCGCGAGCCGGGCGCCGCGCCGCGAGCTGCGCGGCATGTGGCTGGCGACCGTCGCCAACCTCGACTGGCCCTCCCGCGCGAAACTCGGGCCCGCCGAGCAACAGCGCGAACTGCGCGCCCACTTCGACACGGCCGTCGCGCGCCGGCTCAACACGGTGTTCTTCCAGGTGCGGCCCACCGCGGACGCCCTGTGGCCGTCGCCGTACGAGCCCTGGGCGCAGTATCTGACCGGAGAGCAGGGCCGCGACCCCGGCTGGGACCCGCTCGACTTCGCGGTCCGCGAGGCCCACCAACGGGATCTGGAGCTGCACGCCTGGTTCAACCCGTACCGGGTCGCCAACCACACCGACCCCGGCCGCCTGGTCGCCGGCCACCCCGCCCGCCGGCACCCCGACTGGGTCCTCCCGTACGGCGGCAAGCTCTACTACAACCCGGGCCTGCCGGAGGTCCGCGGCTTCGTCCAGGACGCGATGCTCGACGCGGTGCGGCGCTACCCCGTCGACGGGGTGCACTTCGACGACTACTTCTATCCGTATCCGGTCGCCGGGCAGCGCTTCGACGACGACGCGGAGTTCGAGGAGTACGGCAGCGGCTTCGCGAACCGGGCCGCCTGGCGGCGGGACAACATCGACCGGCTGGTGTACGAGATGGCGCAGAAGCTCCGGGACGGGAACGAGCGGGCCGGGCGCACGGTGCGGTTCGGCGTCAGCCCGTTCGCGGTCTGGCGCAATCAGGGCACCGATCCGCAGGGGTCCCGGACCAAGGCGGGGGTGCAGACCTACGACGACCTGTACGCGGACACCCGCCGCTGGGTGCGCGAGGGCTGGCTGGACTACATCGTGCCGCAGGTCTACTGGCCCCTCGGCTCCGCGCCCGCCGACTACGCCGAACTCGTGCCCTGGTGGGCGCGGACCGTTGACGGCACCGATGTGGACCTCTACATCGGCGAGGCCCTCTACAAGGCCGGTGACACCGAGCCCGCCGCCTGGAAGGACCCGGCCGAACTCTCCCGCCACCTCACCTTCGCCCGCCGCTATCCGCAGGTCGGCGGCCATGTCTACTTCTCGGCGAAGGAGGTGGCCAGGGACCGGGCCGGGGCCATGGCGCGGGTCGTGCGCGACCACTACGGCAGCGCGGCGCGGGCCCGAAGCGCGACGGACCGGCCCTGATGACGGTCCGCGCGGACGGTGGCACCGTCCGCGCGGCCGTGGTGGCGTTCCGCGTACGCGGTCCGGCTACCGGCCGGTGTCCACGTCGGTGGTCTTGCCGTGCCGGACGACGGAGTCGGGGCCGGGCGACATGATCGCCTCATGCCCGTCCTCGGCGCGGACACGGTAGGGCGGGTCGCCGTTCGTGCCCAGCACCTCGATGATCTCGACAACCCGGTCGTGATGCCCGACGGTCCTGCCGTGCACCACCAGCCGGTCGCCCCTGCTTGCGTGCATGAGGGTCCTCCCCGCTTCGGGGCGGCCGTGCGACCGGTTCGGCCGACGGCGAGCCGGCCAACGGTTGAACGGCCAACGGTTTCAACGGTTTACGGGCCTGGAGCAAGCCCGGACGGCGGTATCCGCCTTCGCGGCAAGTTTACGTCCGTAGGGGACGTCTGCACCCGGTAAGTCCTGAGCCGTCCCGTTCCGGCCGGCGTCCGGAGCCGGTCACCCGCGGGTCCGCTGGGTGACCGCGATGCACGCCAGGACCGCCAGCGCCGCCGCCGGAGCGGCCGGCGGCAGCTGCTCGCCCAGCAGCAGCACGGACCAGACCAGGGTCAGCAGCGGCTGGGCGAGCTGGAGCTGGCTCGCCTTGTGGATGCCGATCGCGGCCATTCCGCGGTACCAGGCGACCATCCCGAGGAACTGCGAACCGAACGCCAGCCACAGCAGTCCGCTGACGGAGTGCACGGTGAGCCGCAGCGGCTCGGTGGACAGCGCCAGCGCGGCGCCCGCCACCGTCACCGGCAGCACCAGGACCAGCGCCCAGCCGATCACCTGCCAGCCCGGCATATGGCGGGCGAGCCGGCCGCCCTCGGTGTAGCCGGCCGCGCACACCAGCAGCGCCGCGAACAGCAGCAGATCGCTGCGGCCCGGCGCCCCGCCGCTCTGCTGCACCGCGAAGCCGATGACGACGGCGGCGCCGACCAGCGAGGCGATCCAGAACGTACGGGAGGGCCGGACCCCGGTCCGTACGGCCGAGCAGGCGGCGGTGGTCAGCGGCAGCAGGCCGACCACGACGGCCGCATGGGAGGTGGTGGAGGTCTCCAGGGCGAGGGTGGTCAGCAGCGGAAAGCCCAGGACGACACCGCCGGCGACCACCGCGATGCCCGCCCAGTGGCGACGCTCCGGCAGGCGGACCCGGAAGACGGCGAGCGCGCCCCCGGCCACTACGGCGGCCAGCACGCTGCGCAGCATCACCACCGTCCAGGGGCCCATGCCCTCCAGCGCCCAGGCGGTCCCGGGAAAAGTGAGCGAGAAGGCGGCCACGCCCAGGGCGGCGAGCAGGGCGCCACGGCTGACGAGCGCGCCCCGGGCGGGGGCGGCGGCGGGCGCCGGGCTCTCCTGCCCGGCGGTGGCCCGGGTGTCCTGCCGCGCGGTGTCCGGGGTGCTGACCGCTATCGTGGCGGTGGCGGTAGCGCTATCGTTGGCTCTCATGCAACAGCGTAGCAGTGGTACCGAACTGGCCGCGATCCTGCGTACGGAGCTGAATCGCTACTCTCCCGGAGAGAAGCTGCCCTCCAGCCGTGCGCTGGTGGAGCGGCACCGGGTGAGCCCGGTGACCGTCTCCCGGGCGCTGGCCGAGCTGGCGGCGGAGGGACTGGTCACCACCCGGCCGGGCGCCGGCGCCTTCCGGGCCGAGCCGCGCAGCGAGGCGCCCCGGCCGGTGGACACCTCCTGGCAGGAGATCGCGCTGAGCGCGGAGCCGGGCGGCGACCAGGTGCCGCGCAGCGTCGACGCCTCGGGCGTGGTGGCCACCCTCGCCGTCCCCGGCCCCGGCGTCATCGAGCTCAACGGCGGCTATCTGCACTCCGATCTCCAGCCCGAACGCGCCCTGGGCGCCGCACTGGCCCGGGCCGGACGCCGGCCGGGTGCCTGGGGGCGGCCGCCGGTCGAGGGGGTGCCGGAGCTGCGGGCCTGGTTCGCGCGGGAGATCGCCGGGGCCGGCGGCCCGCTCGCCGCCAGCGACGTCCTGGTCACCGCGGGCGGCCAGAGCGCGCTGACCGCCGCGCTGCGGGCCCTCGCCGCGCCCGGCGCCCCGGTGCTGGTCGAGTCCCCGACCTACCCGGGCATGCTGGCCGTGGCCCGCGCCTCGGGGCTGCGCCCGGTGCCCGTACCGCTCGACGCGGACGGGGTCCGGACGGATCTGCTCGCCGAGGCATTCCGCGCCAGCGGGGCACGGCTCTTCGTCTGCCAGCCGCTGTTCCAGAACCCGACCGGGGCGGTGCTGGCCACGGAGCGGCGGCGCGAGGTGCTGCGGGTGGCGCGGGCGGCGGGCGCCTTCGTGATCGAGGACGACTTCGCGCGGCTGCTGGTCCACGGTGACGCGCCCACGCTCCCGCCGACCCTGATCGCGGACGACCGGGACGGCACGGTCGTCCATGTCCGCTCGCTGACCAAGGCCACCTCCGCCAATCTGCGGGTGGGCGCCCTGGCGGCCCGCGGACCGGTGCTCGACCGGCTGCGCGCCATCCAGGTCGTGGACAGCTTCTTCGTGTCCCGGCCGCTTCAGGAAGCCGCCCTGGAACTTGTCGGCTCGCCCGCCTGGCCCCGCCATCTGCGGCTGATCGCAGGGGAGTTGACCGCCCGCCGGAACGCCCTCACCACCGCGCTGCATCAGGAGCTGCCCGTGCTCGCCGGGCCGGAAGCGGGGCCCGGTCCGGCGTACGGCCACGCCCCGGTGCCCGGTGGCCTCTATGTCCCGCCGGGCGGCTACCACCTCTGGCTGCGGCTGCCGGACGGTACCGACGAGGCTGCCCTGACCGGGGCGGCACTACGGGCGGGCGTCGCGGTCGCGGCCGGCCGCCCGTACTTCGCCGCCGAGCCGCCCGCCGCGCATCTGCGGCTGAGCTTCGCCTCGGCGTCCGGAACCGGCGAGATCACCGAGGGCGTGCGCCGGCTCCGGACGGCGTGCGAGGAGCTGGGCGTGCCGGTGCGCTGACGCCGGGGAGGGGCCGGGGCATGCGGCGTCGCGGGCCCACGGAGATCGGCAAGACACCCCTGCCGCCGGCCCCGACCTCGCCCTTCGCATACCGGTTCGACGCCGGACCCGCCCTTCTGCCAACCTCCCGGCATGAATGATCACGCCCTCGACGGCTACGAGATCTCCACCGACCCGGCCCGCCTGGACGCCGACCTGGTCCACTACTGGCTCGCCACCGACGCCTACTGGGCCGTGGACCGCCCTCGGGAGCTGCATGACCGTGCCGTCGCGGGCTCGCTCAACTTCGGTCTGTACGCGTCCGGTTCCGGCCGCCAGGCCGGGTACGCCCGGGTGGTCACCGACCACGCCACCTTCGCCTGGCTCTGCGACGTCTACATCTGCCGCGACGACCGCGGCAAGGGCCTGGGCACCGCGCTGATCGAGGCCATCGCCGACCATCTGACGCCCTGCGGGCTGAGCCGGCTGACGCTCGCCACCAAGGACGCCCACGGGGTGTACGAGAAGGTCGGCTTCCGCACCCTGGTGTCCCCGGAGCAGTGGATGACCCTCGGGCTGATCGACCCGGGTCCTGTCGATATCTGATCAAGCTGGACCACACGGGCGGTACTGCTCTTACCATCGGCGGATGAGCGTTCGACTCAAGCTGCTCGCCGCGGCCCGTAACTCCACCCTGCTGGAGACGCGGTTCGACGACGACCGCCCGCTGGACGCCGCGGGATGGCACGAGGCGGAGCGGGCGGCCCCCGTCCTGTGCCGGCTCGCCGCCGCCGAGCTCCGCTACTGCTCGCCGTCCGCCCGCTGCCGGCAGACCGGTGAGGCCCTCGGGCTCCGGCCGCTCGCCCAGCCGGCGCTGCGCGACTGCGACATGGGGCGCTGGCGCGGCCGCACGCTGGGCGAGGTGACCGCCGCCGAACCCCGTGGGGTGGAGGCATGGCTGGCCGATCCGCGCTCCGCACCGCACGGCGGGGAGTCGCTGCTGGAGTTCATCACCCGGATCGGCGGCTGGCTGGACACCCGGCCGGCCGACGACGCCGCCGGGCTGCTCGCGGTCGCCGAACCCGCCGTCGTCCGCGCCGCCCTGGTCTATGTGCTCCAGGCGCCGCCGCACGCGTACTGGCGGATCGACGTCCAGCCGCTCTCGGTGACCACCCTTACCGGCCGGTCCGGCAAGTGGGACCTCCTGCTGGAGGCATGAGCCGACGCCCGGTCACCCGCCGCCGTCCGCCCGGCGGGTGCCCGGGCCGCCGGGCGGCACCACCCGGAAAGCCCAGCCGCCGGGTTCCGCCGTCCGGGGCGTACGCACCCGTCTGACCTGCGGAAAGGCCAGGAAGGCGGGCGTCTTCGGGGGCAGTTGGCCCCGGGCGGCGGACACCATCGAGGTGCGCACCGCCGGGGCTGGCGCTTCGCTCTGTTTATGCATATACGCCACATTCCTCTGTATGCCTTGGCGGCCGGCGCGCTGGTGGTGTCCGTCCTGCTCTTCGGTGACGACGACGGTGCGGACGCCGCCACCGAGGCCGCCTCCGGCGCGGTGACCGGCACCGTCACCGAGGCCGGCCCCGCCGTGGACACCTCGCAGACGGTGGTCGTCGAGCCCGACCCGGTGGCCCCGGGCGGCGCCTTCTCCGTCAACGACGGCGGCAACTGCTCCGGCGACAGCGCGGAGGCCACCTTCGACGGCGCGGACATCCCCGCGATCCAGCTGACCTCCCGGAGCGACCGGATGGGCGGCAGCGCGATCATGCCGGAGGGCACCGCGCCCGGCTCGTACCGGGTCACCGTCACCTGCGGCGGCGCGTCCGGAGCCCGGCAGAGCGCCGCGGAAGCGGACCCGGCCGGCACCGGGGAATACGGCGAGGCATACGGCACGGAGCACGGCGACACCGACGGCGGAGGGCGCGGAAGGGGATCCGGCGACGGCCGCCGGACCCTCACCGGCACCGTGGCCGTCTCCGGTGACGCCACGGAGGTCGTCCCGCAGGGCGGCGCGGACACCGGCCTCGGCGGCGCGGCCGGCTCCGGCCGGGCGGCCACCGCGCTCAGCGGAGTGGTACTGCTGGCCGCGGCCGGCGGAGGCGCCCTGGTCCGCCGCCGGCGCGCCCGCGGCGAACGGAGCTGACGGCGGTGAGCGCACATCCGTCCCGGCGCGTCCTCCTCCTCGGTCTCCTCACGGCACTCGCCGTGGCGGGCGTGCTGGCGCTGACCGCCGCCCGGTTCCGCACCCGCGACGCCACCAGCGAGGTCGACGGCGGCACCCACACCGTGCCGCGCACCGAGATCGCCCGGACGATCAGCGGCCAGCTCACCCTGCCGTTCCGCAACGGGCCCGACGCGGTGCACTGCTCCGGCGACCTGCGGCCCGTGCGGTACGACGCGGTGCGCTGTACGGCACACTTCCCCCTCGGCCCGGACCGCCAGCTGACCGTCGAGGTCACCCGCGTCCGCCACAACCTGGTCACCTACCGGCGCCACTCACTGTCCCGTTGACCGGGGGGAAGGCCGGGCCCCGGTCCCTACGGCGTGAGATCCAGGGCGGCCAGCCCCGACCCGGCCATCAGGAACGGCACCGAGTCATGGGTGTGGGTGATCTTCCAGCTGCCGTCGATCTTGCGCAGGCCGACGGTGGCCCGGCTCCACAGCTCCACCTCGAAGCCGTCGGTCTTCGTCCCGTGCATCCGGTTGATGCTGTGGCCGAACGCGACGTCGTCGCCGACCGTGATCTCCAGCTGGGTCACGGTCACCCCGCTGCGTACGCCTCGACGGGGCCGCCCCGGAGCGCCTCGACGGCTGGGCCGCCCTCGGGCCCGCGCCGCCTACGGCCCGAGCGGCACCGCCGTCCGGCCGCGCGTCTGCCAGGCATTGGCCGCCTCGACCCGGCTGCTCACCCGCAGTTTCGCGTAGGCGTGCTCCAGGTGTTTGTCGACGGTGCGGGGGCTGATCTCCAGTCGGCGGGCGATCTGCTGGTTCGTCAGACCCCGGGCGAGCAGGGCGAGTACGGCCGACTCGCGGGGGGTGACGAGGGAGGGCGGGGGCGCCGGCGGGGCGAGCCGGTGGAGTACGTGGCTGAGCCGGGTGCGCAGCAGCGCGGCGGCCGCCACATCGTCGTCGGAGAAGTCGCTGCCGTTGCGGCTGATCGCCACACAGACCTTCCGCGGCCGGCCGGCGGCGTACCCCGCGGGGAACGACATCGCGAGCTGCTGCTCGGCGCCGAACGGCCGGTAGACCTCGGCGTAGGCGGCGAGGGCATGGAACTCGGCGCGGGTCTGAAGCGTCGAGCGCCGCATCGGGGTGCCGGAGCCGAGGGTGGTGTGGGTGACGAGGGAGTCCGCCGTCGCCTCCCGGGCGAACGCCTCCTGCACGTCCGGGGTCAGCAGACCGGCGGGCAGGGTGAGCGGCCGGTCGGCGGTGCCGGCGCGGGGCGACCAGATGATGCTGTCGCCGGGCACGGCGCCGAGCAGCAGCGGCAGCAGTGCCGGAACAAGGGTCTCCTCGTCGACGGCATCGATCAGGAGGTCCACGACGGCGAGAATGCGTCGCAGGCCGGCCTCCGCGGCCGCGCTCATATGTCCAGCGTGCCGAGGGGGCGGGGACGCGTCAAATGAGGGCCACCCGGCCGGCCGGGGGAAGACCGGCCGGGCGCGTCAGGCGCGCTAACGCCCGACGGCATAGACGCGGTTGAGGGGGCTCTCGGCGGCGAGTCGCCAATGGTGGAGTCCGGCCTCGTCGGCGATCTCCCGCATCGCCTCCTCACCCGCGTGGTTTCCCAGTGCCTGCGGACCGTGCTGGGCCAGCGCGGACGGCAGACAGACGGCGACCGAGGAGGCGGTCACCGCCCGGCCGATGGGGTTGGCGTTCTCCTGGACCTTCTCCGAGGCGTTCGGCTCGACGACCATGCAGGTCCCGCCGTCGGCCAGCGCCTCCTCGGCGTGGTGCAGCGCACCGCCCGGATCGCCGGTGTCGTGCAGACAGTCGAAGAAGGTGATCAGGTCGAAGTCCTCGCCCGGGTAGTCCTGGGCGGTGGCGACCTCGAAGCTGACCCGGTCGGCCAGTCCCTCCTCGTCCGCGATACCGCGGGCCGCCTCGATGGACGGGCGGTGGAAGTCGAAGCCGTGGAACCGCGACCGGGGGAAGGCCCGCGCCATCAGCGTCGTGGAGTAGCCGTAGCCGCATCCGACGTCCGCGACGCGCGCGCCGCGCTCCAGCTTCTCCCGCACGCCCTCCAGCGCGCTCAGCCACTCCGGGACCAGGGCGGCCGCGTAGCCGGGGCGGAAGAACTTCGCGGTGCCCGCGAACAGCGCCGGACCGTGTTCCTCCCAGCCGACGCCCTCGCCGGTGCGAAAGGCATCGATGAGCGCGTCCTCGGTGGCGTAGAGCGCCTGCATCGCGGTGAAGAAGCCCGCCGCGTACGTGGGCAGTTCCGGGTCCGCCAGGACCGCGGCGTGCTCGGCGGGCAGCAGGTAGGTGTCGGTTTCCGGCGCGTAGCTGACGTACTCACCGGCGACCTGCGCGGCCAGCCATTCGCGGACGTAGCGCTCGACCAGCCCGGTGCGGGCGGCGAGCTGCGCGGAGGTGAGCGGCCCGGCACCGGCCATGGCCGTGTACAGGCCGAGCCGGTCGCCGAGCGAGGTGAGCAGACCGGCGACCGCGGCCCCGCTGTCGGTGATCACGCGCTCCAGGAACGCCTGCACCCGCTCCTGGTCCAGGGCCCCGCCCGAGCTGACACCGGCGGCCGTCGCCATGGCTTCCACCTCCTCGTTCCCTTCACTGCAACAGCCCCGCCACCCCGCGCGCCATACGGGATTCGCCGTATACGGCCGCCGGCGGCGACCGGCCGACACTGAAGGAAGAGGAGGAGGTGCACCATGCGCAAGAAGGTCGACTGCCGGGACTACCCGAGCGAGATGAACTGCACCCTCGTCATCATCGGCGAGGAAGAGGAAGTCGTCCGCGCCGCCACCGAGCACGCCGTCTCCGTCCACGGCCACACCGACAGCCCGGAGCTGCGCGAACAGATCAGGTCCACCCTGAAGAACGAGATGCCCCAGCACGCCTGAGGCACGGGCACGGACCCGCCGTCCCGGGGCCGGGGCGGCGGTCGTGCGGTGTCCGGGGGCGTCGCGGTGACCGAGCGCTTCAGTCGGCGAGCGTCGCCAACTGAAGCGCTCGGCGCGGGGCGTGCCCGTTACCGTCTTGGTCCTGCGAGGGCGTACACCACGGTGCCGATCGCGAACAGGGCCCACGCGGTCCCGGTGGACGCCGTCGTGGCGGGGGAACAGATCATCCACTTGACCACCTCTCCCGCGGTGCCGCCCGGAGTCGGTCCGAAGAGGGTGAACGCCAGCCAGCCGGTCGGCAGGGTCCATGCGAACGGTGCCCCGCACAGCGCCGCCCCGAGCGCGGCCAGGCCGACCAGGCCCGCGCTGTCCTGGACGACGACCTCGGCGGGGGCGAGCCGCACTCCTGCCGCCTGGACCGTCAGCAGCGCCGCACCGGCGCACGCGCCGGCCAGCAGCACATGCGCCGCCCGCCGGGGCATCCACCGGATCGCGGCCGTCCGCTCCAGCACGACGTCCCAGCCACCGAGCCCGACGGAAGCGGCCGCCACGTTCGCGGTGAGGGCCAGGACCGCCATCGCCTGATCCGCCGGTCCCGGGCCGTGGAGGGCCCACACCGCCAGCGCGACGAGCGTGACCGCGGCGGCCGAGGCGGGCACCTGCCGTGAACGGGCGTACAGGACCAGCCACCTCATCGCGTCGCCTTCCCCGCCAGCGCCGTGAGCTGGTCGTCCGCCGCGCAGGAGAGGGCGGCGGTGTGCAGTGCGGCGATCCGCGCGCGCTGCTCGGCCGGTGGCAGCGCCGTCAGCCGCTGCCAGGCGACGTCGGCGTCCGGCCAGAGCGCGCGCAGGTACGGGTCGCTGCCCTTCTCCGCCAGCGGTTGGAGCCGGGAATCATGCCGGGCCCAGCTGACGGCGACGCTCTGGACAGGGATGTTGCCCCGCCCCCCGCCCTCCCGGTCGTCGTTCCCGTAGCAGCTCGGTGCCAGACCCTGGGCGATCAGCGCGCGGGTCAGTTTCTCCCCCGTCGCCTCGGCGAGCAGCCGGTCGTCGAAGTCGACCCGCACCACGTCGCCGGAGGGTTCGCGTTTGTCGGCGATCGCGCGCAGCCTGGTGTCCTCCCGCACCGCGTCCGGCGCCTTGTCGCCCAGGGCGTCGTGCAGCACGCGCAGCGCCTCCTTGCCGCGCCGCGCGAGCTCGGGCAGCCGTGCGCGGTTCGCCTGCGTCACGCACACCGGTCCGTCGCAGACCAGGGCGGCGGCGGCCTTGTCGACGACGTAGGTGTCGCGTGCGGCGGCCGGGAGGACCGGCAGGGCCAGGGCCGCACCGGCCAGGACGGGGAGCACCGCGAGCAGCCGGGCTCGGCGGGTCACGGCCGACAGCAGCGCGAACCCGGTGGCGAGCAGGCCGAGCAGCCAGAGCGTCTGACCGAGGTGCACGGAGCCGGACAGGGTCAGCAGCATCTCCCGCGGCTCCGCGGTCACCGGGAGCAGCTGGGCGAGCCGGTTGGGCGCGATGCCCGACGGCAGCGCCTCGTCACTGTTCTGCTGGAGCAGGGCCGTCAGCATGAGGAAGAACAGGACCAGGCCCGGCGGGGTGAGCACGGAGGGCAGGGCCCGCGCGACGCCCATGCCGAACACGGCCCCCGCGACGAGGGCCAGCGCCGCCACGAGTGAGATCGGCAGCCAGTCGAGCGGCGTGTAGGTGGTCCGGCCGAGGGCCACCTGGACCTCGCCCACGAGGACCAGGAGGCCGAAGCCCGACGCCAGCGCGAGCCCCATCGCACCGGCCGGCAGCGCCGCACGGCGCCAGGCCGGCCGCGGCACGGTCGTCAGCAGTTCGGCCATCCGCGAGCGGGGTTCGCGCAGCCCGTACACCGCTCCCATGCCCACCGCGAGCGGCCACAAGAAGGTCAGCAGGGACCGGGTCCACAGGGCCATGGAGGTCCACTGGGCCGTCCACCCCGCGGTGCCCCTCCACCAGAGCCCGTCGTACAGGCAGAAGATCGCCAGGCTGCCGCCCAGGACGACGAGGCCGGGCCACGGGGCGAGGGAGCGCTTCAGCTCGATGCGCAGCACACGTCCGGTCACCAGGTGCCTCCCCGCTGCCCGGAGTTGCGGAGCAGCGCCGAGTAGCCGCGCTCCAGGGGGCTGTCGCCCGGGAAATCGGTGCTGCCCGCCGCGGCCAGGTCCTCCGGTGTGCCCTGGAAGACGAGACGGCCGTCGGCGAAGAGCAGCACGTCGGAGCAGGCGGCCGCGACGTCCTCGACCAGGTGGGTGGAGACGACCACACAGGTGTCCCGGCCCAGTTCCTGGAGCAGCTCGCGAAAGCGCAGCCGCTGTGCCGGGTCCAGGCCGGCCGTCGGCTCGTCCAGCAGCAGCACCGCGGGGTCGTTGACGATGGCCTGGGCGATGCCGGCCCGCCGCACCATGCCGCCGGACAGGGTCTTCATCCGATGGTCGGCGCGGTCCGCCAGGCCCACCCGTTCCACGGCCCGCTGGACGGCCGCGGGGACGTCGGCCTTCGGTACCTCCTTCAACCAGGCCATGTACTCGACGAACTCGCGCACCGTGAAGCGCTTGTAGTAGCCGAAGTCCTGCGGCAGGTAGCCGATCCGGCGGCGCAGAGCCCGGAGGTCGGCCATCCCGCCCAGGGAGGTGCCGAGCAGCTCCAGTTCGCCCTCGGTGGGGCGCAGCACGGTGGCCAGCGCCCGGATCAGGGTGGTTTTCCCCGCGCCGTTGGGCCCCAGGAGGCCGTGGGTGCCGATGCCCAGGGAGAGGTCGAGCCCGTCGACGGCCATCTTCTTCCGTCCGACGCGTACTCTCAGGCCACTGGCCCGGATCTGCCAGGCGTAGGTTTTCGGCGCGGTGTCGGCTGCGCTCGTGGTGGGCGTCATGCGGTAGTCCCTTGCGAGGGTCGACGATGGTTTCACAGCGTGGAGTACGCGTTTCTGCGGGCGATCACGGCGCCGATGCCGAGCGCCAAGAACAGCCCCCACGCGGGCAGTTGGTCCGGCTGTAGGACACGCTCCAGGTCCACGGGGCCGTGGTCGGTGGCCCACGCGAGTACCACCACGACGCCCCAGGCGCCCACCAGCCCGGTGGCGGCGCGGGTCACGCCGACCACGCTGCCCAGCGCCAGGGCGGTGGCGGTGAAGGCCAGGGAGGGCAGCAGCCACTGCGCGGCCGACATCGTTCCGGTCAGCCATCCCTCCACCACGAGCGCGGGCAGGACCACCACGAGAACCGCCGCGGTGCGCCGGAGGAGCAGGGGCAGGCCGGCTCGGGCGGTCGAGGCCGTCAGTTCGTGCGCCGGGTCCAGGCCGCGCGACCACGATGCGGCGACACCACACAGCGGCAGCACGGGTGCGATCGCCAGCACGGGAGAGACGCCGCCGAAGAACATCGGCCGCGCGACGGCGTCCAGCAGCAGCGCCATCAGGGCGACGAGGACGGTCATGGCCAGCCACGGGGCCATGACCGGCGTCAGCCAGGCAGCGACCCACCTCGGGCGGTGTCGCCGCGAGGACGCCCTGACGGCCGCGTCCAACTGCGGTTCCAGACCGGCCCGGACGGTGTCGACGAGCGCGGCGATGCCGGGCGCCTCGGTGGCCACACAGGCCGCCAGGTGGCTCCGGCACAACGCGCAGGTCTCCAGGTGGGCCTCCAACGCCCATACCGTGTCCACGGCCATCGTCGCGTCACCCCGTGCGTAGTCGTCGATCAACTGCCTCGACGCGTGTTCCCCGCTCATGTCAGCGCCTCCCGCATCGCGATCCGGGCCCGGCGGGCGCGGGTCTTGACCGTGCCTTCGGGCAGTCTGAGCAGGACGGCGGTCTCCCGGATGGAGAGCCCGTCGAGCACCGTGGCCCGTAGCACTTCTCGGAGTTCCGGCGCCAGCCGCCGCAGGGCGTCGCCGACGTCGCCGCCGACGGTCCCGGCGAGTGCCTCTTCCTCCGCCGCGGGCACCACCGCCCGCTCGGCGGCGGCGACCGGCGGTTCGGCGTGGTGGGCACGGCGCCGGAACGCGTCGACGAGGCGCCGCGCCGCGATCGTCCACAGCCACCCGACGGCCGTCCCGCCGACCGCGCTCCCGGCGAACGCGCCGGCCGCGCGCCACACCGCCAGATAGGTCTCCTGCATGACCTCGGCGACGGTCTGTTCGTCCGCGCAGCGGCGGCGCAACCGCACCGCCAGCCACGGCGAGGTGCGCCGGTACAACTCGTCGAACGCCCCGCGGTCACCTCTGGCCACCAGCCGGACGAGGCGTTCCTCGTCCAGCTCGTCCAGTGCTCTCCTGCGTGATCTCACACCAGCCAGACGCCCGGTGCGGCGCGCAGGTTCTGGATCTACTGTGAGCTGAGTCACAGTCTCCCGTGAGAGCCTCGCATCGGGCATTGCATAAAACTGCTGGATTCCGTATAGTCATGCCATCAAGGAGGAGGGCCCATGACGGTACGAGCAGCAGTGGCCGGTGCGAGCGGATACGCCGGGGGTGAGGTGTTGCGCCTGCTTCTGGGGCACCCGGAGGTGGAGATCGGCGCGCTGACCGGGCACTCCAACGCCGGGCAGCGGCTGGGGGCGCTCCAGCCGCACCTGGCCCCGCTGGCCGACCGGGAACTCCAGGCGACCACCGCCGAGGTCCTGGCCGGGCACGACGTCGTCTTTCTCGCGCTGCCGCACGGCCAGTCCGCCGCGGTCGCCGAGGAGCTCGGGCCCGATGTCCTCGTCGTGGACTGCGGCGCCGACTTCCGGCTGAGCGACGCCACGGACTGGGAGGCGTTCTACGGCTCGGACCACGCGGGCACCTGGCCGTACGGGCTCCCGGAGCTGCCCGGGGGGCGCGCCGCGCTCCAGGGGACCCGGCGCATCGCGGTCCCGGGCTGCTACCCCACCGCCGTCTCGCTCGCCCTGTTCCCCGCGTACGCGGACCGGCTCGCCGAGCCCGAGGCCGTGATCGTCGCGGCCACCGGCACCTCCGGCGCGGGCAAGGCCCTCAAGCCGCATCTGCTGGGCTCCGAGGTCATGGGCTCGATGAGCCCGTACGGCGTCGGCGGCGGCCACCGGCACACCCCCGAGATGATCCAGAACCTGAGCGCGGTGGCCGGCGAGCGCATCGGCGTCTCCTTCACCCCGACCCTGGCGCCCATGTCCCGCGGCATCCTCGCCACCTGCTCGGCGAAGGCGAAGCCCGGTGTGGACGCCGCCGCCGTACGGGCCGCGTACGAGAAGGCGCTGGCCGACGAGCCGTTCGTCCAGCTGCTGCCCGAGGGGCAGTGGCCGTCGACCGCCGCCGTGTACGGATCCAACACCGCGCAGATCCAGGTGACCCTCGACGCGGCGGCCGGCCGGATCATCGCGATCAGCGCCCTCGACAACCTCACCAAGGGGACCGCGGGCGGCGCGGTGCAGAGCATGAACATCGCCCTGGGCCTGCCCGAGGGCACGGGGCTCCCGACGACCGGGGTCGCGCCGTGACCCGGGCCGGCACAGGACAGCACGGCGGGACCGGCGGAGCCGGAGAAGCGACGGAGGACGAGCAGTGAGCGTGACGGCAGCACAGGGATTCACGGCGGCGGGCATCGCGGCCGGGATCAAGGCCCCTCCTGCCAATGGCAGCGGCGGGAATCCGGACCTCGCCCTCGTGGTGAACAACGGGCCCCGCCGCGCCGCCGCCGGTGTCTTCACCTCCAACCGCGTCAAGGCGGCGCCGGTCGTCTGGTCCGAGCAGGTCCTCAAGGGCGGCACGGTCTCCGCCGTCATCCTCAACTCCGGCGGCGCCAACGCCTGCACGGGTCCGCTCGGTTTCCAGGACACCCACGCCACCGCGGAGAAGGTCGCCGAGGTGCTCGACGGACACAGCGCCGGCGAGGTGGCGGTCGCCTCCACCGGACTGATCGGCCTGCGGCTCCCGATGGACAAGCTGCTGCCCGGCGTCGAGCGGGCCGCGGCCCAACTGACCGAGCACGGCGGTGAGAAGGCCGCTATCGCCATCATGACCACCGACAGCGTGCACAAGACCGCGGTGGTCACCAAGGACGGCTGGACCGTCGGCGGTATGGCCAAGGGCGCCGGCATGCTCGCCCCGGGCCTGGCCACCATGCTCGTGGTCCTGACCACCGACGCCGATGTGCCGGCCGCCGAGCTCGACACGGCGCTGCGGGCCGCGACCCGCACCACCTTCGACCGGGTCGACTCCGACGGCTGTATGTCGACCAACGACACGGTGCTGCTGCTCGCCTCCGGCGCCTCAGGCGTCGTCCCGGCCGCCGACGACTTCGCCGAGGCGGTGCGGACGGTCTGCGACGACCTCGCCCGGCAGCTGATCGGGGACGCCGAGGGCGCCAGCAAGGACATCCGGATCGAGGTCGTCGGCGCGGCGAGCGAGGACGACGCGGTCGAGGTCGGCCGCTCCATCGCCCGTAACAACCTCCTCAAGTGCGCCATCCACGGTGAGGACCCCAACTGGGGCCGGGTGCTCTCCGCCATCGGCACCACGTCCGCCGTCTTCGAGCCCGACCAGCTGAATGTCGCCATCAACGGCGTCTGGGTCTGCAAGAACGGCTCCGTGGGCGAGGACCGCGAGCTGGTCGACATGCGCTACCGGGAGGTCCGCATCACCGCCGACCTCGCCGCCGGCACCGAGTCCGCGGTCATCTGGGCCAACGACCTCACTGCCGACTACGTCCACGAGAACAGCGCGTACTCGTCATGAGCGCACGAGCAGTTGACAAGCGAAGCGAGGCCGGAGCATGAGCGCCCGTAAGCACACCGCGCTGCCCAAGGCCCGCACCCTCATCGAGGCGCTGCCCTGGCTGACCCGTCACCACGGCAAGACCGTCGTCATCAAGTTCGGCGGCAACGCCATGGTCGACGAGGAGCTCAAGCGCGCCTTCGCCCAGGACGTGGTCTTCCTGCGGCACGCCGGGCTGCGCCCCGTCGTCGTGCACGGCGGCGGCCCGCAGATCAGCGCCCAGCTGGACCTGCTCGGCCTGGAGTCGGAGTTCAAGGGCGGCCTGCGGGTCACCACCCCCGAGGCGATGAACGTCGTACGGATGGTGCTGGCCGGCCAGGTGCAGCGCGAGCTGGTCGGGCTGCTCAACGAGCACGGCCCGCTCGCCGTCGGCATGACCGGCGAGGACGCCCATCTGATGACCGCGACCAAGCACTACGCCGACATCGAGGGCGAGCGGGTGGACATCGGCCGGGTCGGCGAGATCACCGCCATCGACCCCGGCGCGGTCCAGGCGCTCCTGGACGACGGCCGCATCCCGGTCATCTCCTCCATCGCCCGCAGCAGCGACGAGGAGGACGCCGCCTCGGGAGCCTCCGGGGCCTCCGGTGTCTTCAACGTCAACGCCGACACCGCCGCGGCCGCCCTGGCCGCCGCGCTCGACGCCGAGACGCTGATGGTGCTCACCGACGTCGAGGGCCTCTACGAGGACTGGCCGAACAGCGACGAGGTGATCTCCCGCCTCACCGCCACCGAACTGGAGAAGCTGCTGCCCGACCTGGCCAGCGGCATGGTCCCCAAGATGCGGGGCTGTCTGCACGCCGTCCGCAACGGGGTGCACACCGCCCGGGTCATCGACGGGCGGGTCCAGCACTCGATCCTGCTGGAGATCTTCACCGACGAGGGAATCGGCACGATGGTCGTGCCGGACGCCAACACGATCGAGGGGGCGACATGAGCGACGTGGCACACACCCACGGCCCGGCGACGAACGCAGGGCTCACCGGGCGCTGGCAGGGCGCCATGATGGACAACTTCGGCACCCCCCGTATCCCGCTGGTCCGCGGTGAGGGCGTCACCGTGTGGGACGCCGACGGCAAGGAGTACCTCGACTTCCTCGGCGGTATCGCGGTCAACGCCCTCGGGCACGCCCACCCGGCGGTGGTCCGCGCGGTCTCCGACCAGGTCGCCACCCTCGGCCATGTCTCGAACTTCTTCGTCGCCGAGCCCACCGTGGCCCTCGCCGAGCGCCTGCTCGCCCTGGCCGGACGCCCCGGCCGGGTCTACTTCTCCAACTCCGGCGCCGAGGCCAACGAGGCCGCCTTCAAGATCGGCCGGCTGACCGGACGCACCCACATGGTCTCCACGGCCGGCGGCTTCCACGGCCGCACCATGGGCGCCCTCGCCCTCACCGGCCAGCCCGCCAAGCAGGCCCCGTTCGCCCCGCTGCCCGGCGATGTGGACTATGTGCCGTACGGGGACGTGGAAGCCCTCCGCGCCGCCGTCACCACCGACACCGCCTTCGTCATCCTGGAGCCCGTCCAGGGCGAGAACGGCGTCATCGTCCCGCCGCCCGGCTACCTCCAGGCCGCCCGGGAGATCACCGCCGCCACCGGCACCCTGCTCGTCCTCGACGAGATCCAGACCGGCATCGGCCGGACCGGGAACTGGCTGGAATCCCGGGCCCAGGGCGTCGAGGCGGACCTCATCACCCTCGCCAAGGGCCTCGGCGGCGGACTGCCGATCGGCGCGACGCTGGCCTTCGGCCGGGCCGCCGAGCTGCTCACGCCCGGTTCGCACGGCTCGACGTTCAGCGGCAACCCGGTCGTCTGCGCCGGCGCGCTCGCCGTCCTGGACACCATCGAGGCGGACGGCATCCTGGAGAACGTCAAGCGCGTCGGCGAGCGGCTGCGTACCGGGACCGAGGCGCTGGGGCACCCATTGGTCAGCCAGGTCCGCGGGGTGGGGCTGCTCCTGGGTATCGTCTTGACGGAGTCGCTCGCGCCGCAGGTGCAGCAGGCGGCTCAGGACGCGGGCCTCCTGGTGAACGCGGTCGCGCCGGACGTCATCCGGCTCGCCCCGCCGCTGATCGTCTCCGACGAGGAGGCGGAGGAGTTCCTCCGGAAGCTGCCCGCCGTCCTCAACACGGCCCGCCAAGGGGCCGACGGGGAACGACGAGCCGGAGACTGACGACACGATGACCGAGCCGCAGGACAACGAGGCGCAGAACGGCGGCCAGGCCGTACCGCAGACCCGCACCGCACGCCACCGCCGGATCGTGGACATCCTCAACCGGCTGCCGGTCCGCTCCCAGAGCCAGCTCGCCAAGCTGCTCGCCGACGACGGCCTGTCCGTCACCCAGGCGACGCTCTCCCGCGATCTGGACGAACTGGGCGCGGTGAAGATCCGCAACACCGGCGGCGAGCTGATCTACGCGGTGCCCAGCGAGGGCGGCGACCGCAAGCCTCGGGCGCCGCTGGGGGAGTCCGCGAAGGAGGAGCGGATGCGCCGCCTCTCCGGCGAACTCCTCATCTCCGCCGAGGCGTCCGCCAACCTCGTGGTCCTGCGCACCCCGCCGGGCGCCGCCCAGTTCCTGGCCTCGGCCATCGACCAGGCCGAACTCCACGACATCCTGGGCACCATCGCCGGCGACGACACCCTGATGCTGATCAGCCGTGACCCGGCGGGCGGCCAGGCACTCGCCGACCATCTGCTGCGGTTGGCGCAGAAGGCGCACTGAGCCCCTCCGCACGCGCTCCCGGGGGCTTTTCGCCGCCCCCGGAGCGCCGCACCCCGCCCCCGGAGCGCCGCACCCCGCCCCCGGACGGCGGTTGTGCGGAGCCTCCACCCGAGCCACTCTCTCCCCGCCGAACCGCATACGGCAGGATGGCAGTTCGCGCCGGGACGTCCACGGATGTCCCGGCGCCTTCACAGCCCTAGAGACAAGCAGGTGGCATGGTGACGAGACATCACATCCGGCTCATAACACGTCCGCTCCTTCCGGTCGCGGGAGGAGCCGGCCGGTGAACCGCGCTGTGACACTGCACGACCTGATCGTGGCCGGCGCGGCGCTGGCCGCCGGCATCGTGGCCGGCCTGCTGCTGCGGGTGGCCCTGCGCTGGCTGGGCAAACACGCCCTCAAAACCCGGTGGAGCGGGGACGACATCCTCGTCGACGCACTGCGGGCCGTGGTGCCCTGGGCGGCGATCACGGGTGGCCTGGCGGCGGCGGCCGCGGCGCTGCCACTGACGGAGACCGTCGGACACACCGTCAACCGGTCGCTGATGGTGCTGCTCATCCTGGTCGTCACGCTCACCGCGGCCCGGGTCATCACCCGCGTGGTGAAGTCCTTCGCGCAGTCCCGGTCCGGAGTGGCCGGATCGGCCACAATTTTCGCCAACATCACCCGCATCATCGTGCTGGCGATGGGCTTCCTGGTGGTCCTCCAGACCCTGGGCATCTCCATCGCCCCGCTGCTCACCGCGCTCACCGCGCTCGGCGTGGGCGGCCTCGCGGTCGCCCTGGCGCTCCAGGACACCCTCGCCAACCTCTTCGCGGGCGTGCACATCCTCGCCTCGAAGACCGTGCAGCCCGGTGACTACATCCGGCTCAGCAGCGGCGAGGAAGGCTATGTGGTCGACGTCAACTGGCGTAACACCGTGGTGCGGCAGCTCTCCAACAACCTGGTGATCATCCCCAACACCCAGCTGGCCGGCACCAACATGACCAACTTCACCCGCCCGGAACAGAAGTTGACGATCCTGGTGCAGGTGGGCGTCGGCTACGACAGCGACCTCGGCCACGTCGAGCGGGTCACCACCGAGGTCATCGAGAGCGTGATGAAGGACGTCAACGGCGGTGACCCGGACCATGAACCGGCCGTCCGCTTCCACACCTTCGGCGACTCCCGGATCGGTTTCACGGTGATCCTGGGCGTCGGCGAGTTCAGCGACCAGTACCGGATCAAGCACGAGTTCATCAAGCGTCTGCACCAGCGCTACCGGGACGAGGGCATCCGGATTCCCTCCCCGGCACGCACCGTGGCACTCCAGAAGCCGGAAGAGATCGTGATTCCGCACCAGCGGGATCTGTCGGACCGGCGCGACGTGGCGGACCAGCGCGATCTGTCGGGCCCGGTGCCTCCGGTGCCGTAGCCGCGCGGCACCACGACGCCGTGCGGCGCGCGTACGACGGCGAAGCCCCGGCCGGTGAAGAAGACCACCGGCCGGGGCTTTTCCGCCGGCCCACCCCACCCCACCTTCCGAGAGGGAGCTCAGCACCGTGTCAGAAGAATTAACCGTCGTGCCCGTCGCCCATGTGATCGGCGGGCGCGTGGAACCGACGGATGACTACTGGGGCGGCACCCGCTCCGTCATCCGCATCGACCCCGAGCGCCACACCGAGGAATCGGTGGTCGGCCTGGAGGCGTTCTCCCATATCGAGGTCGTGTTCCTCTTCCACCTGACCGACCCCGGCGATCTGCCCCCCGAGCTGCGACGGCCCCGGGGCAACCCGGAGTGGCCCGCGGGCGGCACGTTCGCCCATCGCAACATGCGCAGGGTGAACCGGCTGGGTGTCTCGCGGTGCCGCCTGATCGCGGTGGACGGCCTGGACCTCCACGTGGAGGCACTGGACGCGGTGGACGGCACGCCGGTGCTCGACATCAAGCCCTGGTTCAGCGTGCTGGGCCCGCAGGGTGAGGTCCATGAGCCCGCCTGGCCGTCGCAGATGCTGGCCGACTACTACACCACCCCGCCCGCATAGGCACCTGGGGGAGCCGGGGCTGAGGAACCCCCGGAAACGATCAAGGGCCTTGCTTCGGTGATCCGAAGCAAGGCCCTGACCTGGGCTGAAAGCCCTTACTGCACCGTCGGGACGACAGGATTTGAACCTGCGACCCCTTGACCCCCAGTCAAGTGCGCTACCAAGCTGCGCCACGTCCCGGTGCTCGTGCCGGCCGGAGAAGTCCCGGCCGGGGCGTGCAGAAGAAAAATACCCTGTCCCGGGCCATGAATCCAAAGCGGGTCCCCCGGGGGCGCTTCCGGCACCTCCGGCGGGGGCTCCGCTTCCGTGGTTCGATGAAGTTATGGGTGAAATGTCGGCCAAGGATGCCCTCCGGGTGCGCCGGGTGTACGAGCCGCCGGAGCCGGCGGACGGGGCCCGGGTGCTGGTCGACCGGCTGTGGCCGCGCGGGCTGTCCAAGGCGGATGCGCAGCTGACCGAGTGGTGCAAGGACGCGGCACCCTCGTCCGAGCTGCGGCGCTGGTACCGGCACGAGGGGGAGCGGTTCGAGGTCTTCGCCGAGCGCTATCGCGAGGAGCTGGCGCAGGAGGCGGCTCAGCGGGCGCTGGCGCGGCTGCGGGAGTACGCCGAAGAGGGGCCGCTGACGCTGCTGACGGCCACCAAGGATCTGTCGGCGAGCCATGTGAACGTGCTGACCGAGGTGCTTCAAGAGGGCGGCTGAGGCTCGCGCCACGCCGACGACCCGCCGCTGACCTGCATATTCACCCACGCGTTGACGAAACATACGGTGGAGTGCATACTTATACCCATCAGCGAATGCACCGTAAGGAGAAACCCGTGACCGAGCGCGTCGTACTCGCCTACTCGGGCGGCCTGGACACCTCTGTCTGTATCGGCTGGATCGCCGAGGAGACGGGCGCCGAGGTCATCGCCGTTGCCGTGGACGTCGGCCAGGGCGGCGAGGACCTGGACGTCATCCGCAAGCGTGCGCTCGACTGCGGTGCGGTCGAGGCCGAGGTCGCGGACGCCAAGAACGAGTTCGCCGACGAGTACTGCCTCCCGGCGATCAAGGCCAACGCCCTGTACATGGACCGCTACCCGCTGGTCTCGGCGCTCTCCCGGCCGACCATCGTCAAGCACCTGGTGGCCGCCGCGAAGAAGCACGGCGCCACCACCGTCGCCCACGGCTGCACCGGCAAGGGCAACGACCAGGTCCGCTTCGAGGCCGGCATCTCCTCCCTCGCCCCCGACCTGAAGTGCATCGCCCCGGTCCGCGACTACGCGATGACCCGGGACAAGGCGATCGCGTTCTGCGAGGAGAAGAACCTCCCGATCGCGACCACCAAGAAGTCGCCGTACTCCATCGACCAGAACGTCTTCGGGCGGGCGGTGGAGACCGGCTTCCTGGAGGACATCTGGAACGCGCCGATCGAGGACGTCTACGAGTACACCGAGAACCCGGCCACCCCCCGGGAGGCCGACGAGGTCATCATCTCCTTCAAGGAGGGTGTCCCGGTCGCCCTCGACGGCAAGCCCGTCACCGTCCTCCAGGCGATCCAGCAGCTCAACGAGCGGGCCGGCGCCCAGGGCATCGGCCGGATCGACATGGTCGAGGACCGGCTGGTCGGCATCAAGTCCCGTGAGGTGTACGAGGCGCCCGGCGCGATCGCGCTGATCACCGCGCACCAGGAGCTGGAGAACGTCACCGTCGAGCGCGAACTGGCCCGCTACAAGCGGCAGGTCGAGCAGCGCTGGGGCGAGCTGGTCTACGACGGCCTGTGGTTCTCGCCGCTCAAGCGGGCCCTGGAGGGCTTCATCAACGAGGCCAACCAGCAGGTCAGCGGCGACATCCGGATGACGCTGCACGGCGGCCGCGCGGTCGTCACCGGCCGGAAGTCCGACCAGTCGCTCTACGACTTCAACCTCGCCACGTACGACACCGGCGACACCTTCGACCAGTCGCTCTCCAAGGGCTTCATCGAGCTCTTCGGGATGTCGAGCAAGATCGCGGCCAAGCGCGACCTGGCCTGAGCCGACTCGTTGGATTCATCAGGCTGCCGCCTCCCTGCCCTTGGGGCGGGGAGGCGGTGGCACATCTACCGCAGCCTTGAGGAGCAGCAGTGAGCAGCAACAGCGGTGACGTCCGGCTCTGGGGCGGCCGGTTCGCCGACGGTCCGGCAGCGGCGCTGGCCCAGCTGTCGGCGTCCGTCCACTTCGACTGGCGGCTGGCCCCCTACGACATCGCGGGCTCCCGTGCGCACGCCCGGGTGCTCCACAAGGCGGGCCTGCTCACCGAGGACGAGCTGACCCGGATGCTCGCCGGGCTGGACCAGCTCGCCGGGGACGTCGCCGACGGCTCGTTCACCGGCACCGTCGCCGACGAGGACGTGCACACCGCCCTGGAGCGCGGGCTGCTGGAGCGGCTCGGCCCGGACCTCGGCGGCAAGCTGCGGGCCGGCCGGTCCCGTAACGACCAGGTCGCCACGCTCTTCCGGATGTATCTGCGGGACCACGCCCGGATCATCGGCGGGCTGATCGCCGACCTCCAGGAGGCGCTGGTGGGCCTCGCCGAGACCCACCCGGACGTGGCGATGCCGGGCCGTACCCACCTCCAGCACGCCCAGCCGGTGCTGTTCGCCCACCATGTGCTGGCGCATGTGCAGTCGCTGTCCCGGGACGCGGAGCGGCTGCGGCAGTGGGACGACCGCACCGCCGTCTCCCCCTACGGCTCGGGCGCGCTGGCCGGCTCCTCGCTCGGTCTCGACCCGGAGGCGGTCGCCGCCGACCTCGGCTTCGAGCACGGCTCGGCGGGCAACTCCATCGACGGCACGGCCTCCCGTGACTTCGCCGCCGAATTCGCCTTCATCACGGCGATGATCGGGGTGAACCTCTCCCGGATCGCCGAGGAGATCATCCTCTGGAACACGAAGGAGTTCTCCTTCGTCACGCTCCACGACGCCTTCTCCACCGGCTCGTCGATCATGCCGCAGAAGAAGAACCCGGACATCGCCGAGCTGGCGCGGGGCAAGTCGGGGCGCCTCATCGGCAATCTGACCGGGCTGCTGGCCACGCTCAAGGCGCTGCCGCTGGCGTACAACCGCGACCTCCAGGAGGACAAGGAGCCGGTCTTCGACTCCTGTGACCAACTGGAGGTGCTGCTCCCGGCGTTCACCGGGATGATGGCCACCCTGACCGTCAACCGCGAGCGGATGGAGGAGCTGGCCCCGGCCGGCTTCTCGCTGGCCACCGATATCGCGGAGTGGCTGGTCAAGCAGGGTGTGCCGTTCCGGGTGGCGCACGAGGTCGCGGGCGAGTGCGTCAAGGAGTGCGAGGCGCACGGCATCGAGCTGGACCAGCTCACCGACGAGCAGTTCGCGAAGATCTCGCCGCATCTGACCCCCGAGGTCCGCGGCGTGCTCAACGTCCCCGGCGCGCTCGCCTCGCGCAGCGGCCGCGGCGGCACCGCACCCTCGGCGGTGGCGGTCCAGCTCGCCGAGGTGCGGGCGGACCTGGTCACGCAGCAGGAGTGGGCGACGGCCAAGAAGGCCACCGAGCTGGGCTAGCCGGCAGAGGCAGACGACGGCGGCCCGCCCCCGGGGGGGGGGCGCCGGGGGGGGCCCCGCGGCGCGGCGGCGGGGCAGGCCGGGGGTGTGCACTATGCAGGTAAAAAATTAAGTGTGTGTTTGGTTGATAAAAAAAAA